>JBEKLY010000008.1:0-77985 GCA_050010015.1 Terriglobia bacterium | reverse complement strand
TTTGGGGTCCGCGGCCCGTCGATGGTCCCACGGAAAAGCCGCGGACCCCAAAACCGGGGGTCCGCGCTACCTAACCGGTCGATTTTCGAAGTAGGTCGGGTGAGGCCTTGACAAACGAGGCGGACGGAGCAATACTTTTGACGGAGGCGAAGAAAAAGCGAATATTAGGAGTAAAGCCATGGCACGGGATTTTAAACTGTTGCGCTCCCAAATTGCGTCGGTTCTGGCTTCCCGTTTTCCAGATCCCTTTAATTATCGGAACACCAAAAGGGGAGAAACAGTCCCCACTCGAAACTCTGAAACCGATTGCCTGACCGGGGGATTACCCCGTGGCGCCATTACGGAGATTTGCGGGCCCAGCGGTTCCGGCCGGACCAGTCTGATGCTGTCGGCTCTGGCATTGCGCACGGCTGAGGGCGAGGCCTGCGCTTTCATTGATGCGCACAACACTTTCGACCCCTACTCCGCCGAAGCAACGGGCGTGCAATTAAGACAATTGCTTTGGGTGCGCTGCGCAGGCATCGATCAGGCGTTTCGAGCTACGGACTTGGTTTTGCATGCCGGCGGCTTCGGACTCGTGGCTTTGGACCTGGGCGATATACCTCCGGAAACGGTCCGCTGCATTCCTCTCTATGTGTGGTTCCGGTTTCGTCGAGCCGTAGAACAAACGCCCACCATCTTCCTTGTGCTTGAGCAGGAACCTCATGCCAAATCTTGCGCGTCGCTCGTGGTTCAAATGGAGACGGGGACCGCGCAATGGTTAGAGGCCGCGCAGAATCACCCGGGGATCCCCGGCGATCCGCGCGCGCGACTGTTTTGGGGTTCGCGGCTGAAGGCGAAAGTCGTCTGTTCGCGAACTCGCTGAATCGCGGCGCGAAGAAACACGTACAGCGTTTGTCACTCTCCGGTCGAGCTATGTCTTTTGCTTCCATTTTCGTTCCCGATTTCTTGCTTCAGGCGGTAGTGCGTTCAGCGCCTGGAATAAAGAGCAGAGCCATGGTCCTTGTAGATGCAGCTTCGCCGCTACGCCCTGTCATTTGCGAGAACCAGCAGGCCTCGGCGAGGGGAATCAAGCTCGGAATGTCGAAATCCGAAGTAGAGCAATTTGGTGGAATCGAGATCCTTCAACGCTCGCGCGTGCAGGAGAAGATCGCACATGCCGCGCTGCTTGATCTCGCCTGGTCTATTTCGCCCCGAGTTGAAGACACTCGGCCGGATAACATCGCCCTCGATCTTGCCGGGCTTGCTTCCTTATCCGGGTCAGATGAAAACATCGCCCGCTGCCTTGCCGAAGGTGCGGAGCGCCTTGGTATGGAAGCGCAGATTGCCGCCGCCTCCAACATCGAGGCCGCCGTTCTTGCTTCCCGCACTTTCCCCGGGATCACAGTTATTCCTGAAGGTGAAGAAGCGGCCATTCTTGGGAAGGCGCCGGTTGCTGCCCTTTTATCCTCTGCTGTAGGAGTGAGTGTTTCCAGGCAGAAAGACGAAACTGCAAGTGCAAAGTATGATCAGACGGACCTTTTGGAAACACTGGAACGCTGGGGTGTTCGCACATGCGCATCGTTTGCGGCCTTGCCCGTCCTTGAGCTTTCGGAACGACTCGGGCAAGAAGGGGTTCGCCTGCATGAATTGGCCCGGGGTAAGGCATTGCGCGCGCTGATCCCGGCGCAACCATCTGGTTATTTCGAAGAGGAGATGGAACTGGAAGACGCCGTGGCTGAGATGGAACCATTATCAGTTCTCCTGGGCCAGTTGCTGGAGCGAATGTGTTCACGATTAGCCGCGCGTTCATTGGCTGCGGGAGCTATTGACCTGCGACTCCAGCTCGAGCCTTCGTTCGAGGAGGATCGAAATGCTTCCGGGCGGCCATGCACCGAGATAACTGATCAGCAGAAAGGGGCGGCATCGGATGTTTTTGAGCTGACTCTGCCACTGCCAGTGCCGATGAGCAATCCAAAGACTCTCTTGAAGTTGCTGGTCTTGCGTTTAGAATCTGCTCCCCCTTCCGCGCCGGTTGTGAAAATCATACTTGCCGTGGACGCGGCGCCTCCCCGCACTTCGCAAGGAGACCTGTTCTCCCCGATTTGCCCTGACCCTGAAAAAGTCGAGTTGACGGTTGCGCGCCTGGCGAGCTTGGTTGGTGATGCGAACCTCGGCTCCCCAGAGCTTCTGGATACACATCGGCCGGAGGGATTTCGAATGCGTCGGTTTGTTCCCAGTCTGGCTTCCAGGGAAAGTTGCCGTCCACCGCGACGCTTGCCTGGGGCCCGAATCGACAAAGAACCAACGGCACATGGCCACGCACCTCGATCTTCGAGTCAAGGGCTTGAAGTACAGGCACAGACTGCCTTTCGAGTGTTCCGGCCTGCGGCGCCTGCCCGAGTTGAAACTCGCAATGGTTATCCTGTGCAGATTGCTTTCTCAGGTCTTCGCGGGCGAGTCATTGCCGCTTCGGGGCCGTGGCGCTCTTCGGGGGATTGGTGGAGGGAAGACTCTTACGACAAGGACGAATGGGATCTTGAGATTCAATCCAATGCGAAGACAGAAAGGGGCAAGCCACACGGAGTCTACCGGGTGTGCTATGACTGGACCCAAAAGGCGTGGTTCGTTCGGGGGGCCTTCGATTGAGCTATGTTGAGCTTCACGCGCGTTCTGCCTTTAGTTTTCTTGAAGGCGCATGCACCCCGGAGGAACTGGCGAGCCTGTGTGCGCGCCACCAGATGCCGGCCATGGCGCTCCTTGACCGCAATGGTGTTTATGGATCACCCCGCTTTCATCTCGCGGCACGGAAATCACGCATTAGCCCTCACATCGGTGCCGAGCTGGTATCGTCACAAGGTTGGCGTTATGCCCTGCTCGTCAAATCGCGCGCCGGCTATCAAGCCCTTTGCCGGCTGATAACCCAAATGAAATTGAGAGGAAGGAAAGAGGATGGTTATGTTCTCGATGAAGAGATGGCGCTGAAAGCGTCCGGCCTTGTTTGCCTGACCGGAGGAGACGAAGGACCGCTGGCATATGCTTTGGCAACGGGCGAAATCCGGGCGGGAATTGAGAAAGTAGACCAGCTTTGCCAGGTGTTTGGCCGGGACAACGTTTATGTCGAACTCCAGCGGCATTTCAACCGTGCAGAGGAAAGGCGAAACCAGGCGGCTATAGAAATCGCGAGGAAACTGCGCCTGCCTCTTCTGGCGACAAACGGGGTATGTTATGCACGCCCGGAACAACGTCAACTCCTCGACGCATTCACTTGCCTCAGGAACCATCGGACACTTGCCACAGCCGGGCGAATCCTTTCCCAGAACTCCGAGCGCTACCTCAAGGCGCCGGATGAGATGGCGCGCCTGTTTTCCGACCTTCCTGAGGCAGTGGAGAATACCGGGATTCTTTCCTCGCGTTTGGAATTCACCCTTAACGATTTGGGGTATCAGTTTCCGAAGTATCCAGTTCCCGCAGGCGAAACTCAAATGAGTTTCCTGCGGCGGCGTGTCCAAGATGGGATGATCGCTCGATACGGATTGCATAACGAGAAAGCTCGAAAACAGGTTGAGCGCGAACTTGCCTTAATCGAAAAGCTCGATTTGCCGGGGTATTTTCTGATTGTGTGGGATATTGTGCGCTTCTGCCGGGGACAGAATATTCTGGTGCAAGGACGCGGCTCTGCGGCCAACAGCTCGGTGTGTTATTCGCTGGGCATTACTGCGGTCGACCCTGTTGCAATGGACCTGCTTTTCGAGCGCTTTCTTTCTGAGCAGCGCGGCGAATGGCCCGACATCGACCTCGACCTTCCCAGTGGCCCCCAGCGTGAACGGGCGATTCAATACGTCTACGAGCGGTATGGAAAATTGGGCGCGGCCATGACGGCGAACGTCATCACCTATCGCGGGCGCTCCGCGGCACGCGAAATTGGCAAGGTGCTTTCCTTCCAGCCGGAAGTTCTCGATCGTATTTCAACCTTGGTAGGAGCTTGGCAGTACCCCGACCCGGGCCAGACGCTCGAGGGCCACGTTCGCGAAGCAGGCCTGGATTACCAAAACCTGCAAATCCGGAAATTCGTCGAGCTGTGCCTGATGGCCCAGGATATACCCCGCCATCTGGGGCAGCATTCCGGCGGGATGGTCGTGTGTCAGGGACAGCTCGATTCTATTGTTCCACTCGAGCCGGCCGCCATGCCTGGACGGGTGGTGGTGCAATGGGATAAAGAGGATTGCGCCGACATGGGGATCGTGAAAGTGGACCTGCTCGGCCTGGGCATGATGGCTGTTTTGGAGGATTGTATCGAGATTATCCGGGCAGATTACAAGGAGAAGATTGACCTGGCGCATTTGCCGCCCAATGATCCAACGGTCTATGCCGCGTTGCAGAAAGCGGACACGGTGGGAATGTTCCAGATCGAGAGCCGAGCGCAGATGGCTTTCTTGCCGCGGCTTCAACCAAAATGCTTTTACGATATTGTGGTTCAAGTGGGCATCATCCGCCCCGGCCCGATTGTCGGCAAAATGGTTCACCCCTACTTGAAGCGGCGGCAGGGTCGCGAATTGCCCCACTGCCTGCACCCTTCGCTCGAACCCGTACTGGCACGCACGCTCGGCGTGCCGCTTTTCCAGGAACAGTTGCTGCGCATGGCAATGATCGCCGCAGGCTTCTCGGGAGGAGAGGCGGAAGATTTGCGGCGGGCCTTTGGATTCAAACGCTCCGAGCTACGGATGAAGGACATTGAGATAAAGCTGCGCGCCGGAATGGCCAAAAAAGGGATTGAAGCGGAGACGCAAAACAAAATTGTAAAGGCGATTACTTCTTTCGCGCTGTACGGGTTTCCGGAATCGCACGCTGCAAGTTTTGCTCTGCTGGCGTATGCCAGCGCCTTCTTGAAGTGCCACTACCTTGCGGCCTTTACAGCGGCGCTCTTGAACAACCAGCCCATGGGATTCTACCAGCCGGCGACCATTGTGAAGGACGCGCAAAGGCATGGTCTGAAGATCAATCCGATTGATGTGACTCGTTCGGATTGGGTTTGCACGCTCGAAAGATACAAGCAAGGTTTTGCTTTGCGGATGGGCCTTCGCTACGCTAAGGGCTTGCGGCAAGAGACTGGACTGCAGATCGTGCAAGAGCGCCGCATTCGACCGTTCTCTTCGGTCGATGACTTGAAACTTCGTATCCCAGCAATCCAAAAATCCGAATTGGCGGTGTTAGCGGATATCGGGGCTTTGAATGTTATTGCAGCCCCATCGTCTGGATTCCATCGGAGGGATGCGTCTTGGCAGATCGAGCGGGCGGCACGGCGTGCGGGTCCGCTGCTGGAGCGGTTGCCCGAACAAACCTCTGGGGGCGAGAATTCTCCATTAGCTCCAATGAAACCGGAGGAGAGGCTGGTGGCAGATTTTCGCGGCACCGGAATGACCATCGGACTTCATCCTATGGCTTACAAACGGCCACAGTTGAGAAAAGAGGGTGTCCGATCGGCTGCCGACCTTCACCTTTTGCGTAATGGATCGACAGTCCGGATTGCCGGAGCTGTCATCGCCCGGCAGCGGCCGGGAACAGCGAAAGGGTTTGTTTTTTTGAGCCTCGAAGACGAAACAGGCATCACCAACGCGATCATCACGCCTCAATTGTTTGAGGAAGATTATGCGACTGTGGTCCAGCAACAATTCTTGCTGATTGATGGCAAGCTGCAAAACCAGGAAGGTGTAGTTTCCGTAAAAGCAGAACACGTTCGGCCGCTACCGGCAACTTTCGCAGAAATGGCCTCACACGACTTTCATTGAGGGTTCACTTTTGGGGCGGTGTTTTTAGCAGTGTAATCCTCTCGGCGGCAATCTCGCCGCTTTCGGCAAGATCCCCTTCCACCCTGATCCTTAGGCCCACTTTAAGGTCGGTGCTCTGGTTGGGCTTGCCGTCTTCATCCTTGAACTCGGTCTTATCATCGTAAGTCACATGGAAAATGATGTTGTCTTCGGTGTGAACGGTGAGTTTATTGTGGTCCAGAGTGTTGATGGTTCCTTCCAAAGTGAAATCCATTGCACGGGCCGCGCGCAGAATTGCACCCGGCTGGACCTCAGCTCGTGAGCCCCATGCGCCAATAGGCAGAAACATCACCATAGCTATTGAAAAGGAGGCAATGCGTAAGAAGAACATAGTTTATCCCCTGGGACTAGTATAACCCAAAGGAAGGCACCGGGATGGTGGGATGCGACAAATGAGATGGCCACTGGGTTCTAGCCAACGAAGTTCAGGCAGGAGCTATCTCTCTAGGCGCTATTGCGGCTCTCGTTGCCCTTTAGATCCTGACGCCACGTAATTGACGTTTGACGAGGGCTCAGCTCGGTCGGCGTGGTGAACCCTGTTTTCTCACCACACGACCACCCTTCCGGTAACTCCCGCGTCGGAGGCTACAAAATAGATGTTCGTGCTGTCGTAGTTAGTGGGCGTTTGGAACCAAATGGCGCCGGCACTAGTCATTTGAATAAAAGCGCAAAGGGGACAGCGACCGAGCAGATGTGGAACTATGCCGTTGCCCGCCGCGCTGGAAGTCACGCTCACCGCTCCGAAGATAGTGGTCGCTGGCTGGACGGCGGTAACTGTGGTGGCATTGGTTGTGACGATGCCCAGCAGGGCGTCGCCGGCGGTCGCGCCTACCGCCCCGGTTTGGTAGTAAAACCCACTGGTCGAGTTATAAAACAGGTAGCTGGTTTGGCTCGCAGGCGCAGGTCCCAGCGTGGGTGCGCTAGTAGGCACATAGTCTAAGCCTTGTGCGAAAAGCGCCCCCGACGTGATGCCAGGGACCAAGGAGCTGGATGTGGAGAGAACGAATCCCGACACCAACCCGTTACACCCGAGGGGCTGAAAGAGGGATACAGGAAGGTCGCTCATGAATGCCACATTCGCGTCGAGTAGCGTCCAGTTTTGGTCCTGGTCAGCCTCATAGCTGGTCAGGCCGTGTTGGGATTGGATTAAACCCTTGCGCGGGAGAACTGTTCTTGTTACCGCCATTTAGGAACCTCCAGGATTCAGGATTCGGGATTCAGGATTCAGGGCACCGGGTTTCGTTTTTGAATCCTGAATCCTGACTCCTGAATCCTGTATTTCTCAATTTGCGCTGTTCAAGCTCAAGCGCAAGCAGACTGCATAAACCTTAATGATTCCGTCGTTGGTCACAACTTCCGTTCCGTTTTGCCAGTAAGTTGTCCGAAGGCTGACTGCACCCGTCGCATCGCAAATGTCCCAGGCGCCGGGAAAGTTATAGAGCGAGCCCGCCTGTGAATTGGCCTGGGCTGGAGGAGCCGCCTGGCCGGGAACGAATCCCGGGGCGGGGGCACGATTGCCGTAGATCAGCCAGACGAATTGGCATTCAGCACGCGAATAGGAGTAGCCGTCGTCAGGATCAATTGGCGTGGGCACGGTGTTGCCGTTCGCGTAGAAGCCCATGAAAATCAGCTTGCTGCGCACGGCGCCAAACTTGGCGTTGTGGGAGATTTTCAGCATGCTGTCGTCCGTCAGGGGCTGGCCGGCAGCGATGGCGCTATCTGCAAGATCGAAAAAGCCGGGAATCGAACTCAATGTTAGTTGAGACATTCGTCACCATTCTGGAAACTGGAAAATGGAAGCTGGCAAACGGAGATTGGAAATGGAAATTGGAAAATGGAGAATCGAGGCTGAGGGGTGGAAATCACAGCGGGGAACGAATCCCAGGACCCATTTTCCGATTTCCGTTTTCCAGTTTCCAAAACCATTGTCCACTCTCAAAAGATTGTGTTCCCCGCCGTCCCGTCGCTGTTCTCGCCGCCCGTGCTTGCGGAGGAGATGAACATGTACTGCGCTCGCTGCTGGGTCGAAGCCTGGCTCCAGGGAGGAATATTCTGGGAGGCTGCCGCGATCTGGTAAGGAGGCGAGATACTGATGAAGCGCGTATCAAGCAGAGTGAAATCAACTGTGGCCCGGGCGTAGTTGGGCTGCCGATCGAGCACTTCGCAGACTACATTGTTCAACCCCAGCTTGCCTGATTGAAGGTCCAGGACGTTCGGGTGGCTCAGCCAAACATAGTCGCCTAACTCCACAGGCAGCGTGGCGAGCTGCGCGGTAAGTTTGTAAGTGGGCGGACCGAAAGCGTGTCGGCGAAAGATGCGATCGGAGAGCAAGCGGGAGAGCATCATGCCGCCGCGCGCCACGCGCAAGCCGGTAGACTGAATTTGCTGTTCGAAGACTTGGCGGTAGGTTTGAAGCGAGGTTTGCTGCTCGTAGCTCACTTGGTAGCCGTAAGTGCGTGCCGCCGTCGTGACGCCACCTTGCTGCACGTCCAGTTGAAAAGTGGCCAGGTTGATGATGTTCTGCCGCTGGGTCTGGGGGATTCCCATGATGTTTTTGGCGCTGAAGGCGAAGACGGGCGTCTGCTCGAGGGGCGGCTTCATGGTCTTGAGCGAGAGGTGGCCATCGGCGCGGACAATCCAATAAAGGCCCAGGGGCTTCAAGATTTGCTCTTCGATGAATTGCTTTCCATCTATAGGCCGAGTAATGACAAAATCAAACCAGACGCCTGAGAACTCCCCGTCGCGCAAGGCCAGCAAGCCCGGCACGTCGATATACAGATTGGGATTTATCAGCGTCGGGTCCTGACCCGGCAAATAAATGGCCCAGCCTTCCGGCGGTGGCAAGGGATCATAGTTTTGCTGCGATTCGTACACGGGCACGAGGCTTTGCATCACGTAATTCGAAGTGAGGAGGGCGGGATCCTGGCCCACCCCTAACTCGTTCTGAAGCACCGCAAGAATAATGTCGATAGGATTGCCGGCCACATACCGCGGGTTCTGGTCGCTTACCGCAAAGCCGTTCTCGAGCCAGGATGCTCCCACGGGCTGCTGTGCCGTGGGGCCGCTCGGCGCCCACCAAAGCGGGCCGCCCCGCAGCCAGATCTGCATTCCCTGAATGAAGCGCTGAACGTCCGCGCATTGGATGGTGATGCGTCCGTCCGCGTCCTGGCCAACCTGGGTGATCTGCATGGTTTGCAGGGTAGTGAAGTCGCCCACGGCCATGCCCGGAAATCCTTGCTTGAGCTGAATCACTCTGCCGATCAACACATCCTGAGCTGCCAGTCCCTTGAGCGTGCCGTTGGGGTCGATGCAGGAAATCGTCATGCTGCCCAGCGAGGAGGCTCCTTCCAGCTCATTCACAGATTGGCTTGCCCCCTGGGGGATTTGAAGGTAAGGAATAATGGTTGGAGTATTACCCAAAGTGAGAAGCAAGCCAGGATGCGTCGCGACAAGATAAAACCATGCTGTGGCAGTGAAGGCCGGCCAGACCTCGAACTCATAAGGTAAGTCGCGCGAGGCCAGGGAATACATCAGCAGCGAGCCATCGCCGGTGGTGGAACGCATGGTGCGCTGGCTGGTGATCAGCGTGGTGAGGTAGGCGTCGAGGCTGCCGTAGACGCCCGCAAAATAACTGGATACCCCTGAGACATTGTACAGAGTCAGCAAAGCCAGAAGCATGCTCCAACTCTGTTCTTGCGAGACGCTCAGAGGTGAGCCCGAATAGCCTCCCGGAGAATCGTTGAAAAACTTGAATCCACTGAACGGGGTTAGCTGCTGGTAAGTTTCGTTATAGGAATTAGTCGCCGAGGATAACTGTATCTGCTGATTCTGAAGCCGGAAGTTCTGATCGACGAACTCGAGACATTCGAGTGCCAAGTCGTCACGCCCGATGGCGTGGCAGAAAAGCGCAGCCCAAGTGCCCGCGGCATCGCATGCCTGGCTGGTGTCGAGGCCCGCAGGCGGGGCGGCATCAGTTCCGGCTCCCTGAGCAAAGTGGCCGGGCACGCCGTTGCTGGGGGGAATATAGAGGTTGCCAACAACGTTTGTGGCGATGGTGTTCGACGCGAGGGCAACCTGCGCTGCCGTGGCATTCAGCGCTGCGGCCTGAGCCGGAGTGAGTGTGCCGGTTTTCTGAAGCTGAATCGCTGCAGTGGGCAGCGTTGCGGCGCTGCGCTGGAAAGCAAAATAGAGGTCGATCTGGTGTTCGGTCGAGACGCGACACTGAATGCCAGGCACGAACTGATACCCGGGATTGACATAGGTGCCAAAGCCAAGGTAAAAGAGACCGCCGGTGATATCCCCGGTCCCATATGGAGCAATGCCGTACAACCCCACTCCGTAACCGCCTCCGGTGGTGGATTGAAGGGTCATAAGGAATTCGAGCATGCGCTGGAGATAGAGAGCCGGGCTGT
The DNA here is from genome assembly GCA_050010015.1 of Terriglobia bacterium. Lineage (GTDB taxonomy): Bacteria > Acidobacteriota > Terriglobia > UBA7540 > UBA7540 > CAVROP01. The sequence continues at coordinate 67,766 of JBEKLY010000008.1, read as the reverse complement.
AATCTTGGGTGAGCTGCATGTAGATGCAGTAGGCATAGCACACCCATGCCATGGCCCCGGCACGGATGTAAGCCTGATCCGCTAGGCCGTTGTAAGTGTCGTAACTGAAGGCGAGAGAATTGGCCGTTAGGACATTTCCGGCGGAGAAGTTATCGAAGTACATATCGCCCGCCGCCGTCAGCGCAACCACAAAACTATTGATCGAAGTGAGCGTGTCACCGGCGAGTGTCGAGACCACGCCGGCCACGTTCACCAGTTCGAAACGGTAGATGCCGCTCCCTGGACCGACGGCGATGGTGATCACGGTTCCGTTCAGAACCGCCGGCGCCGGAGTCCCTGAGGTTACCTGGACACTCGTCACCTTTCCCGCGGCCGTGGTGACGCCGATGGCAAAATTAAAGGTGACGGCCTGGACTTCTTTGTGCTGGAACTGGACCTGTGTGTCCGTGATATCTGGTAGTCCAGTGCCGCAGTAAGTGAAGGTGTCATTGGCAGACAACGCGTGGAAATCCACCACCAAACCGTCACCGTATGGCGGCTGCGTGGGATCGTTTATATCAGTTACTGAATCTGCGGGGTTGCTCTTCGTCCAGCGCGTCGTCGAGTGTCCGTCTTCACCATTCTCGAAGATAATCACGGGCAGATAGCCGGGGGTGTCCAGAATTTCTTCAAGCTGCTCGATGATGCGCGCCGCTGCCACAAAGTTCCCCGAGGCCGTGAACGCGATGATCGCCAGCGCGCAATCGTAGATGCAGCTGCGGTTTTGGAGGGCGGCCCCGTTGGTTATCGTGGGATCGGGGAGGTAGAGCGGGTCGGACGTGGGAACAACATAGCTGAGCGGCAAGGTGGGGAATGCCCAGTCGGCCGCGAGCGAAGTGCAAACCTGTGTGGGACCCTTCACAGGATCGTTGTACATCACGTGCACGGTTGGCGTGCCGGGATTAAGCGGATGACTCGAGCCACAGCGGGCGTGGTAATCGTCCTGTACGATAATCGGGATGTTATCTTCCTGGAGGTATTCAACGTCCGTCTTGGCGTAGATTCGCGCGAAATAATCTGTCAGCTTATAGCCAACTCCTGTATTCGAGTGGCACAGCCAGCCGGCTGGCAGGGATGCGCCCGACCAGCCCGGCGCCGGCTGTGGGACGCTGGTTGGGTAGAGCACCGCGATGATCAGTCCCGGATAGGGCACCTGCGCGCCCCAATAACCGTAAAGTCCTTGCTGGACCAGAAGCGATTGAAATTGCGAAGGTGCGGGGTATTGCCCTTCCAGCGGCCCTGACGTGTAAGGGCCAGTACCGACCGCTGATCCCTGGTAATAAAAGATGTCTGTTTGAGCGAAGAGGTCGATGCGATAGTTCGTCATCACTTGCTGGGGGTTGAACAGGTAGCCGTTGATCGTCAGCCCCGGCAGCACTGGATAAGTGACGCCGTTGATCACGCAGCCATTGGGGCTGTCAGCACACATTTGCTGGTAATAGGCGCTGATCTCGACAGCCGTGACAGGAAGCACTGGCGGTAAAAGGGGCCCGTAAGGAAGTGGGATGGGCGAGAGGTCAATAGGGCAACCGTCCGGACCAAGCTGGTCGTCCATCCCCAGCATTAATATGGTGGGCGGGATCATGACGATGGTCTCGCAAGCGGTCTGCGCAAACTGACTTAGGTCATTCTGCGAAACAATGCCGCATTCGATAAAGGGCGGGGTCGTCGGGACGCATGGGGCGCCCGGCCATGCGGTTACTGGAAAGCCGGTCTCCAGCGCGTTCGCGTCCCAACCTTGAACCAGCTTTTCCTGCTGCGCATAGAGCCAGGCGAGCGACTGGGCAACGTCGCCGTAAAGATCGCCTGGATAATATTGTGAGACCGTTGCCATTTTCTAAATCCAGGATTTAGCATCCAGGATTCGGGATTCAGCAGGAACCAAGTGAGTTCTCCGTTTGAATCCTGAATCCCGAATCCTTAATCCTTTCTACGTTCCGTAACCGCCAACGCCGTACAGCGTGACACCATACCCGCTGAGGGTTATCGCGACGTTAGCCGTTACAGAAAAGCTCGCGATGGCGATGGCGAAGTCCGGAATCTCGACTAAGTAGTAGGGCTGCTTCTGCGCTTGCGCCAAGGCTTGCGCCCAAGTTTGGTTTCCTTGAATCATAACTTCGTCCGAAGATCGGGTGATCGGGAGATCGGGTGATCGGATGAACGCAAAACCCGATACTCGAAATTCGAAACTCGAAAATCGGAAGTCCGTAACGGCGAATTTCGAGTTTCGAATTTCGATTTTCGGCCATTCATCCAGTCACCCGATCTCCCGATCACCGGATTCATGTGACCACTTGCCTGAACTTCAACTTAAAAGAATACTGTCCCGGCGCTTTATAGCCCGCCGTCCAATTGGTGTCCTCGAGCCAGTAGTTGGTAAATGCCGGCTGGGAGGCGTCCGGATAGTAGCCGAACTGCCCGCCGCTGAGCGCAAATTGCATGAACTGATTCCAAGCCTGTACGTCTGCGCCGACGGTTACCCACTCCATTTCCAACTCGAGGAAGGTGTCAATCCGTTCAAGCACGGCCTCGCGCACACCGGCGCTCGAAATGTTATCGTGCCGGACCGCGCTGTAATCGTAAGCCGGTACCTTACGTGGGGGATGCAGAAACGCCAGAGTCACTGGGCCGATTCCCGGATCGTAAATAATCTGTGGGTATGCCATAAAGTCTAAAGTGTGAAGGATAAAGTCTAGAGACCGCCCTCTTGGCCTTGCCTCCGTCCTTGCTCTTTCACGTTTTGTCCTTCCTTTTTCAGCCTTTAGCCTTCATCCTTGAACCTTTCCCTCAACCCGCCGCATACGGTGACTTCTGCACCGTTGTGGCGTTCAGCGGCACGCCACGCTGCACAGCCGTGTTCAGCGTGGTGGCGAGCCATTGGCCGGCTTGCGCATCACCTACCACCATGACAGTCAGGTTGCCGCTAGGGGGATTCAGCGCGCCGGCCGCGCCTGGGGCAAGACCGTAGGTTCCCATTTGCGGAGTGCTTCCATATCCGCCCCCACTGGAGCGGCTGGCTGACTCGCGGTTGGTGCTGGCGCTTTTGCCTCCAGGCATCGCCGCGGCCGCTGCGCCTGCCACTCCGGCAATGGCGCCCCACTCCGCCGCCGCTTCAAAATCTGTGGCCGCCGCCGCCGCCGCGTCGGGATCACCGAAGAAGATTGATTGTGCGAGAAACCAAAGACCCTGCGCCAAAGCATTAAGCGCGTTGACGCCCGCCTGCTCCGAAACGGAGGCCAGGGCGGCCTTCGCGGCCTGTTCCATCGCTTTGCCGACATTATCTCCGTAGACTGAAGCTGCGATCCCCGCCGCCGTCATGGCATCGGCGGTAGCCATGAATGCCCCGCTGGCTACCATCTGAAAGTTCTGCATGGCGCTTTGAGCCGCGTTGATCGACTGCGTCGCTTCGCTCGCCCAAGTCTGCATGCTCGGCGCCAGTTGGTTTGTCATATCCTCGGAAACCTGCCGGGCCAGACTATCGAACTCTTGAAGTGGCGCGACGATCTCCCGATTCAGGTCGACCATCGAGTTTGACCGCGTTCCCGTTGTGCCCGGCGCGCTTCCCCTGCCTTTGGATTTGTCAGTGGCCATTTTCAGTTCTCGGTTCTCAGTTATAAGTTTTCAGTTCAAAACCTAGAATTCCGCGCCCTCTCCCTGGGGAGAGGGTGTCCCGCTGCCGGCGCGTTCATCAGCCCGTCAGCTGACGGGGACGGGTGAGGGGTCGCTTCAAGGACCATCGATCCGTCACGGTCGTCGGTTCCCAGAAAGCGGTTCTTACTGAGAGCTGACGACTGACAACTGACAAACTCACCAAAAGATGTTCTTGGCCTTTCTCTCATCTGCGCGATCCGTGTCATCTGCGGATACCAGCGTCTGCGTGGCGGCTTCGTCAATTCTCCAATGTGCCACGGCCTGGAAAAGCATCTCACTCGGTGTTTTGCCGTACATCCGTCCCATCGCAGCCGCTTCCCTCAATAAGTCCCGACTCGACGCGAGGAAAGGACTCCAGATCCTGGCCGTTTGCCAGGACCTGGCCTCGCAGGTACTTCAAAATAAACTCCGCGTCCTCTCCAGGGAGCCAGTTGGGATCGAACTGCGTTGCGCCTGGCTCGAGAGAGGGCTTCGGGTCAACGAAGGCCTCACAGAGCATCTGCCGGTCCTCGTGAACAAGCAAAAGTGTTTCCTCGGCGGTCAGGTCCGTCCGCACACCGACGCCGACCAGATCCAGCTTCTCGCGTAACTCCGGAGGCCACCCGCTGCGGCGCAACGCCCAATAGAACTTTGTGGGTCGTCGAAGCATCACCGCGTAACCACTCACGGGTAATACCACGCGCCTTGCTTCTTCGAAGGCACTCTCTTCGGCCAGCTTGCGGAAGTCAGCGGCCGTTGCGATTCCGTTTCCAGTTGTCATAGCAACCTACCATCGAGAAACCCGTGATCGGGAAAAACTCTTGTCATTTCTGGTGCCCCGAGTTAGAAGTTCGTTGAAGAATTCAGCCCGCCAGTGGACGGGCGGCAGACTGTAGTCCGTCAACCGACGGACGGGGCGAGGGCCATCTGACCCAGGGCTCACGCCCTGGGCTACTCTATGCCGCCCCTGAAGGGGCTCTAAGAAGCGGTCGCACATAAGAAAAACTCTCTTGACGAACTTCTGACTCAGGACACGAGCTGTTCAAACCGTCAATTCAGCAGCCGATATAACTTCAGTTCATCCTCCCAACACTCGGCTTGAAGCGCCCGAAGGATGGCTTCTGCCGTCGCCACTGTGACGAGTTCTTCCACTACTGCGGCCTGGGGAGGCTTCGCCTGCGCCAGCCCATCGAGGCCAATGAAAATACTCAGCTCATCCACTTGGACCTTCATTGTTTCCATCCTCCCGATCCGCTGGCCGGTGTCAGGGCGAGAGCGAGCGAAGCAATCGATTGTCCCGATCGCAACGGGGAAAATCGAAGTCGACTACCGTTCACCCAATCACCCCTTCACCGAATCAACCGATCATCGGTCAGACTTGTCTCCACACCATTCCCACCTGGTCCCCCGCCGGACGGGTGGAATCCGCGATACCCTTGAACTTCACTCCGAAAGTAGTTTCTTTCCCGCGCTGGAAGGGAAGCTTGACGGCCTCTGCCTGGTAAGCTTGGTAAAGGTGTGAGACCACGAACTTGCCCGTGGCGTCTCGCCGCGGAGAGATTACTGCGACGCCGAACTTGGGCACCGGGATGATGCCTCCGAAAGTGATCTGCTCATACGCCTGTGCACCGGCAGGCTGGTTGGCGTCCGTACCCGTCGAGAAGGTGCCGGGAGGAAAGAAGCTGATCAAGTTGGCCAGATTCGACTGCTTGATGGTAACGTCAATCTCGTAGGCATCGGAGGTCATCACGACATCGACGGGCGATGCCACCTGGTCGGCTGCAATCTCTTGATACTTGGGCGTCATGGTGGAAGTGATCGCCCCCTCCGTCGCACCAGCAAAGTAAGCGCCGTAGGGCCCGACAAACAGCCAGGCAGCCCCTCCATCGCTGAGGGCCGGGCCGGGAGCGCTGGGCCAGGACGGTGCGGAGGAGCCGGAAGTCCCGGCCGCCAGGCAGAGTTCTGTATTGTTGTTCGCGTCTTTGATCATCTGGCTGAGCACGTAGGCAGTCGTTGCAGCCCAGGACCCGAGTCCGGTGGCCTGCGTGGGCGAACCGTCCGCCCCGATAACCATCCGGTTTCCGTGGGCAGGTTCAGGCACGTACAGCCACAACCGGCCCGGGCCTTGATGAATTGCTGTCGGCGATAAACTTGGAGCCATGTTCTCTCCTCAATCGGGTGATCGGGTGATCGTTCGGACAATTTGTGATTGGCGATTGGTGATTGGTGCGTGAAACGCCCAATTACAAATCAGAAATCACAAATCATAAATAATTCACCCGTTCACCCGATTCATTAGTTTTCCTCGATCTCCGCCAGGATCGACATCGTTGCTGCCATAACAAACCCGCTTTGGGCTGCGCGGCGAATTTCCTCAAAGGTATGGCGCTCGGCAAAAAGCCTAGTGAGTTTTCCGCTTGCCAATCCTGGCGAAAGTGCGCCCTGCGGAAAAGGCGGAAAAGGCAAGGGAAGATTCGTGAGCAGAAAATCGCCCGGTGTCAATTCCCAAAGCGAATCGAGAATTGCACGGAAAGCACGCACGTAATCCTGGATTAGTTCGGCCAAGGCATTGCGGTCCTGATGCGCCACTGTAACGACGCAGGTGAGCCCGATGGTCTGGTGCAGGGTAAAGTTTGCCTGTTCTTCGACGGCCAGCGTATCGGGAGTCAGCAGAAGCGCTGGGAACTGCTGCACGGGAAGCGACGCCAGATCGTACTCGGCGAAGGGCGCGTAACTCCCAGGTACGCCCGCGACAAAATCCAGCGCCGCCTGAATGTCGCGATTGATCACCGCCAGGAGTTGCCTTACCACCTGCTTCGATAAGCCCGCGTTGTAGTATGAGGTCCACATCAAAACACTTGATCCTTGCTGAAGGATTTATTCTCACCGCGTTCCGGGGCGGTGGAGCGGTCTGTCTCGCCGCCCGCCGTACCGCCCAGCGTGGGCTCGATCTCGACCGTCCTGGCAAGCTGGCTAAAGAACTTGTCGTAGAGACCTTGCTTGATCTCTGCAATTTGCAGCTCGTACGACTTCCGCCGCTGAGTGGCCTCGGACTCTTCGCCCGCTTGCAGCGAGACATTTCCTTGCAACGCGTCGGCGACGTCCGCAATGGCCCCGTCGCGATTAAGCGCCCGAAGGAAGTTCGCCTGGTCGGTCGTCAGCGCCATTGCGTCGGGATCTATGCCCCGCGCGTAAAGCGCGGAGCGGATGCGCGCCTTGCGGTCGTCGATCCAGTCCTGGATCTGGGTGTCCTGAATCGAATTGGCAGCATTCCGCACGAAACGTGGAAACGCTGTACAAACGTCATCAACGGTGCAGTAGCTCATAAGAGGATTCTGGATTCAGGATCCTGGTGTCAGGACCAGGTCGCGCCACAATCTGATCGATGCGGCTTGCCCCTGAATCCCGAATCCTGAATCCTGAATCCTTCCTTTCAGTATTCAACATAGATGTTGCACGACGTTCCCGTGCCCGACCCGACGCCAACGTAGATGTTGGTGCTGTCGGCAGCCTGATACTCGTAAAAATTGTTGCTCGAGCTCGGCTCGATCGAGACGGTGAGTGGCGTGACGGCGTTCCCTTTGCCATCGTTCAGGCCGTGGGGCACGCTATTGTTTGCGCCGGCCGTAAGTCCGATTACGGTGAGTTTGGCGTTCTTAATGAAGGGACCGGCCAAACTTTCTTCGATGAACTGCTCTGTCAGTGAAACGCTGACTGCCATAGAACCTCCGGTAGCGCGGAACTCCGTTTGGGGTCTCCGCGGGTCTTTGAACTTGTGTAGGGGATACGCTGACGGCCCCTACATTCGGATTGCCTGACTGCTTGCTACTTCGTTTTGCCCGGCGCGGTCGTGGGAGTTGCTGGAAGCCCTTTCGCGCTGGCTACCGGTGCGGGTGCTTCAACTGCACTGATCGCCTCCCGCGCGGCATATTTGAATTTCACGAAGATCTTCGCCAGTTCTTCGTCCAGCACCACTACACCGCGTTCAAACCGCTTGCCATCGTGCTCGATTGGATTCAGAATCTCGATTTTCATGTTTCCTCTGGTAGCGCGGACCGCCGGTTTTGCGGTCCGCGGTTTTTCGAACGGTTTGGGACCAGCCGCAGACTACAAAACCGGCAGTCTGCGCTAACCCTGGCTACTGGGCCGCTCTAAACGCAGTTCAGCCACAGGTACGCCGCCGCGGACGCCACGAGCTGTTGGGCGTAGTACTTCTTAACACGCAGGAAATCCGATTCCAGCGAAGCTTCGCGCCATCTCAGAACTCCGCTGCGCTTCGCCCAGAAGAAGGTGTAGCCCAGGCTGGGCACACGAAGGCCGGGCCGGGGCGGGCGGTAAAACAGCAGGGCATTATTGGCCATAAGGTAGCCCAAGTTGTCCGCTTCGCCTTCATTCGAGGTCTGGTAGATTGCGGCTGAGACCAGCACTTTGTCGACTTTGAAGACCCGCGCCAGGTCCTGCTCGTCGAGCTGGTTTCTGGCGCCGTTGGCGGTATACTTCACGCGATCCAGGATGCGGGGGTGATTGGCGAGCGCATCGACCACCGACTGGGCGAGCAAGAGATAGTTGGGGAAATCTCCGATCTGCTGCTGCACTGTGCGGCGCGCCGCCAGAACGACGCTGACCGGGTCTGAATTGACGTAATCCGACCACTTCGAAGTTCCGGAGAGAGTGAGGTTCTGGGTTATGTTGGTGGGCGTTAGGATGTTGTTGAAGAGATTGATTTCTTCGTTGAGCGCGATGATGTTGGTGAGCTTCTCGGTCTTTTCGATTTCGATCTGTGCGCTCGGGTCCGCCTGTTCGCGCTCGTCGTCAGTGATGGAGTCCTCGAGGGCGTGTCCATCGGCCATGTAGAATCCACGCGCGTCCAGATCGACTTCGATCTGCTGCGCCCGCTGGCCGGCCGCGTAAGCATCCTTATACGCGCGAAAGTGCTGCTTGGAAAACTTGAAGAACACGTCATTCTTCTTCAGGACGGGCACGACTGGCAGCACTTCCTCCGCAACAAAAGCCTGGTTGCGATAGGCGATGCTGATCTGGGTTAGCGCCTCGTCAACGTGAATCTGGTTGAGACTGGGCATTAGTTATCCTCCAAGTGGCTAGTGGCTAGTGCCTAGTGCCTAGTGTCCACGGGATGGTCGTTCTCCGCTAGGCACTAAGCACCAGGCACTGCAGTTTCTCGGCTCGGAGTTATCCAGGGCACCACCGCGAGCGGACGATCCAGGCGAACGCCCTGGCGGACGCCCGAGAAAGGTGTCAGGTGCCAGGTTTCAGGTGCCAGAGCACCCGCGACGAGCTCGTGGGGATGCCGCCGACGGGGCCCCGACCCCTGAAACCTGACACCCGACACCTTGGTTACATTTTGTAAGTAAAGGGCATCACCAGCACGCGGATCACGTCGCCGGGGTTGACGGCTGCGTCGATGGCGATGCCGACCACGTTGATGTACGTGCCGACGGCTTCGCTGACCGCTTTCACCTGGCCTTGCACGTTGGCGATGTTCACATTAGCGCCGCGCGAAATCGCTCCGGACGCCACCACCCGCGAGATCCCGAAGATGCGGGTGCGGATGTTGCGCCCCAGTCCGCTCGCCGGAACGGAATTGGTGGGCCAGGCGGCGCCGCTGGTAAGCGTGTACAGGCCGCCGGAATAGTCGGCCATGGCGTCCGGCAAAATGGATTCCTGCGCCACGCCCAAGAACGGCGCGTTGGCCCCGCTCGGCACGTTGCACCCGTCGGCAGAGACCGTGGAATCCGCTGCCAGGCAGGTGAACTTGCCGACTTGGATGTTGTAATTCAAATGGTAGCTTTGGTCGATCGCAGTGATGTCACTCATTCGTTTTTCCTCCGTAGCGCCGACCTTTAGGCCGGCATCCTGATTGTTGCTGACCCTTCGCTCCGCTCGGGGCAGGCTCTGAAGGTCAGCGCTACATGTTCGGCTCTGGTAGTCGGGAGATCGGCAGTTGATAGCTGAGAGCTGGCTGCTCGATCTCCCGATCCGCGGTTAAGGCGTCGGCACCGGGGCCGATGTGGTTCCCGTGGGGTTCACCACCGGCCTACCGGTCGCCATGTTGGACAGTACGGCGGTGATGGCAGCGGTCACGGCCTGGGTGATTTTGGCCAAGTCGTCATCGCCGATCACGCTGCTGGTTGCCTGCTCCTGCCACTGGTCGGCTAGGGCCAGTTCAGCGTGGCGAAGACCCTGTTGTGCAACAGCATGAGCTACCCCGACCGCGTTGAGCAGCGCGATATTAGCGGCGTTTTGCGCGTCGGTCAGAATCTTGGTCTGCGACGCCAAGGCCGTGTCAAACATCAACTTCACGTTCGCCGGCCAAGCCCCTCCGAGGCACGTCTCGGGCGGCGAATACGGTGTATTTACGGTTCCATCGGACATGATTTTTTCTCCTTCTCCTCCCTGTACCGTCTGGTACAGGGCTCCGCCCCGGACCGGACGGTCCGGGGCTCCGCGCGTAAGAGGCGCGGATCCCCTATTTGATCCGGTGATCGGGTGATCGCGAGATCGGGTGAACCATTTGCGATTTGTGATTTCTGATTTGCGATATCGTTCTTCGATCAGCAATCGCCAATCAGAACGTGTTCATCCGATCACCCGATTTTGTTATTCTTCTTCTTCTGCTGCTGCCTCGACGGCGGTAACAATCTCTTCCGAGTACAGCCGCCAGAGTTCCGGGTTGCGCTTGGTCACATCAGAGAGCGCCGCGCTGAGGGAGCACTTATTCTCTTTGGCGTAGGCGTTCACTTCCGCCATCAGGGCCTGTTGCGCGGTGGGCTGTTCGCCGCCGCCCGCGTGGCCATGACTGCGGAGGTCAACCACCGGCCGAGAGTGCTCGACCAGCGCGCTAAACACCGCCGCATCGGAGAGCGCCAGCTTCAGCGCCTGAGCGCGGTTTTTGGGCAGCACCTTACCCGCTTTCACGGCCGCGTCCACTCTGCGTTCGGCTTCTTGAGCTCGCAGTACGGTGGAAAAACTAACCCGCCCCGCGTCCGCCAGCTTGCCGGCTTCCAGCAGGTTCATCCGGCCGTCGTGGATGCTTTCGGAGAGGGCGGCGAAATGATCCAGCGGGGCTTCGAACCCGCGCCTCACCAGGGCGGCGATATCCACCATCGACAACCCTGGCAGCCCGATTTCAGACGCGAAAACCTCCGCCAGTTTCTTGGCGTCTTCGCCGTCGCCGTGTTTGGTTTCCCAACCTTCGGCGCCGTCCGCAACGCCGATCAATTCCTCACCGTCGAAGACTCCAATCTTGCCTTTCAGTTCCGGCTCGAGGCCATGCTTTTCGATGTGTTCGTCGGTGAGGCACTTCAATTTCAGAGTTTTTGCCATTTCCTTCTCCTTTTCTAACGGTGACGAGTGACGAGTGACGAGTGAGGAGCTTGTGGTTCCCGGCTTCTGACTTCTGGCTCCCGGCTCCCGCACTTCTGTTTTCCCGATCATCCCATCACCCGATTTTCCGAATCCTGAATCCCGAGTCCTGAATCCCGGATCCTGGTTGACAGGCGCGGGAAGGTGGAGTTGGCCCAGACTCACAAACGTCCTCGTACCGTCCACTTCACACAAGTGAATCTCGGGCATCTCTTCCAAGAACGGCTTATTCACCAGGGCCACACTAGTGAGAACAGTTCCAGCGACCTTCCCTGTCACCTTGTCCTTTGCGCCCCACCGGATGGCCGGGGAAATGTAGCGATACTCCTTCGCTGCGATAAGCTGCCGCGCCCTGTCCGTAGGCTCGTACCAGCCCCACAGGATGTGGCGGATCTGGTGATCTGGTGATCGGGTGATCGGGTGAGCAATCGGGCGATCCGGTGATCCGCTGATCGGGCGAACATTCGAATTGCTCAAGCGGGTTGTTTGTTGTTCACCCGATCTCTCGATCTTTCGATCTCCCGATCCATTGAATTTCTCCGGATCATCCAACTTCACGATCCTGCCGGCCGACAACACCGGCCCACCGGTTCCAAAAGGCACTTCCGAGGCGTGCTCGTAATCGACGTTGATTTCCCGCGTCGGCTTGTTGCGAAAGTTCTCCCGGATTTCCTTCAGATCGTCGACTCCAATCGAGAATTCCTTTTCCGCGCCTTTCCATTGGCCAGTCACGGCAATTGGAATCCGAATCAGGCCCGCGCCCGGCGGCTCAGAAAGCATCACCACGAATCGCGGCCCATCGGGATTGACGGCGGTCGAATGACGATGGTCGATTGCAGATGGATGAGTGCCGGTTGCAGCGTGTGGGTAGTCCGTCGTCGATCGTTGATTGCCGATTGTCGATGGACGCGGGTCGATTGCTGTTCTGGAATTTTGAATTCGGATTCTGGAATTCTCGCCATCTGCCCATGTGCCCATCTGCCCATCTGCCAATCTCACCATCTCCCCATCTGCCCCCTGCGCGTTCGGTTCGTCCATCCCCTCGACCCTATAGAGCGTCCTGAGCTTCTTGACCGCCGCGATCTTTCCCAGCCCTTCGTACCTGATTCCGCGATATCCGCCGTGCAACACGGCCCAGGCGACGCTCATAAGGTCGTGGTTGAGCGGTCCGTCCGCGGTATCACGCACGGGCATATGGCCTCTTCCGTCCGCATCAACGATCAAGTACTGCTTCAAGGTGGCACGTTCTGCCATAGTCAATCTCCATTTGCGATTGCCGATCGGAGCCGAATCGCAAATCACAGTTCTCAAACCTCGAATTCCAAATTTCAAATCTCAATCTCAAATCTCAAATTTCAGATCCTTGCTACCTGTAGATCACGTTAATACTCACCGGTGCGGCCGTTCCGTAACTCGAGCAGGAAAAGGTAAACTCCGTCACTTGTCCAAACCCCAGCGCCGCCGTCGGGCTTGCAGTCGAAGTCGTCACGGAGCTTGTCCCGAGTTGCTCAATGAGGGTCCAAGCGTTGAGGGTACCTGTCGTTGCCGTCACCGTTACCGGAGACCCGAAGGAAAGGTAGTTCACGCCGTCGTAGCTGGTCTTGGCTTGCACCGCGCAACTTGTGTAAGTGCCGCTCACCGTGCCAAAGGTCCAAAGAACCTGGGCCTCGTGCGCACTCGTGGTAGGAGTGGCGCTGGTGGTTGCCACGGCGCTCGTTATCGTAATCCCTGGCGTATCCGTCACTACACCCACCGGACGCGGCTGTACGTTCGCCGCCGGCGCCGCCTTCACGGAATATGCAGCCGGGATTACGCAGTAGGCAGCCAGCAGTAAGATCAGCGTCGCCATAAGCGGCAGTGCGAGGCTCGATCGCTGCCAAAAGCTGAAACCTGGGTCCTGAATCCTGTTGTTCATTTCACCAATCTCCTTCAAACGCAAATCACCAATCACAAATCACCAACTCGGTTCACGTTCCCTTACTCCACCACCCGCAGCGTCACGTCTTCCTGGTGCTTCTCCCCGATCGACGAAACGACTTGAACGGAGATCAGGTGTGTCTCCCCAGCCACTCCTCCCGTCACTTCGAACACCAACGCCGTGCCGGAAGAAGAAATCGACGGCGCGGGTGCGGCGGCGATGACCTCGGCCGTCGAATTCGCCTGGGTCAGATTACTGATGGCCGTTACCGCAGCGATGGTGGTGACGGTGTTCCCTGTTCCGAGGTGCGCGCTGAAATCGAGCGAAACCGCGAATTGTTCGTACGGAGACTTATAGATCGTCATGTTCAGTATCCGAAAATCGAATATCGAAAATCGAAACCCGTCGGGCCGGCGCAGAGCGGAGCTCTGCGGTTCAACCTTCTAATCCCTGCCAGCGGCCGAGCTTCGCTCCCGGCCAGCCGGGGTCTCCGGCTGAATGGGCGCATCGCTTTCGACCGTTTCTTGAATGCGCTCCTGCACTGGCGCGTAGCGGGTGCGCGGCGTCTTCGACTTCAGCGGCAAGCCGCACTTTTTGCGAATCCAGTTCTCCGTGTCGTTGTCCGGTTGCAGCAGGTCCACGTCGAATCTCCCTACGTCCTTGGCCACTTCGAGCAGTTCGAGCGGGTTAACCACCAGGATGTTCGAGGTGATGAGGCGAGGGTAGGGAAGCCGCCGGCCCGGCTGCGGCGTATAGTTGTAATTCACCAGGCGCCGGATGCTGGTGTTGGAGATGGTCTCGTCGATCTTGCGCGAAATTGCCTCGAGCGAGAGATAGAAGAAGTCGCGCATTGACCCGCCCAGGGCGCGCGAGCCGGTTTGCGTCGTCCCCAGGGTCAGGAAGTTTGCCAACACTGAGCGCATGATCATTTCGCTGTGGTGCTGGATCGAGGCCTGCGGGTCGCGCACGCGCCCGGACACTCCCGTCAGAGCGAAATCCCACCCATTCGGCAAGGAGAGTCCGGTGCTCTCGTGCGCGGCCAGCATTTGCACCCAGTTCTGCGACGCCTTGCGGTCTTCCGCGGAAACGTTGGCGCCCTGCTTGATGGTGGGCACGCCCAGGCCGTTCCGCTTGATCGAGATCGCGTCGATGCGGTAGATCTGGCTTTTCATGTACCAGTGTTGATAGGCCGCGCGCAGCACGGAGCGCCCGTAGAAGTACGCTCCCTCCATGTCGTTCACAAAGTAGGCGAGTTTTTCGGCGGGGACCAGCACATTAACGAAGTTGTTTCCGCGATATCCATACTGCTCCAGGAAGAGCAGCGACTCCCCGTCTTCATCGACGTGATACCGATAGAAGGTGTAAGGGAGGCGTGGCGCGAGTTTGCGCAGCCGGACTTTGTCACCATCGATGTGCCATAAGTCTTCGTGCGCGGCACAGCCGAAATCCAAACAAAGTAGCGCATTTTCTTTCACCGTTTCAAAGTTTTGAGTTACCCAGCAGCCCGTGCTGGTGGGCGATTCGAGTCCTATAAAAAGGTTGTCCCGGACTTCCTCGGCAATCTGTTTTGCCAGGGCAAAGCCCGGCTCGTTTTCTTTGAGGCCGGGCACGATCTGGTAGTCTGCGGCCCGGATGGGCAGCTTGCAGGCGAGCAATGCCGCCCTCACATCCGCATCCGAGCGCCGCATCTTTTCGTAAATCAGGAAGGCATTGCGGCCTTCTAAGACGGCGTTGTACTCGCCCAGGTCTCTGATGAAACCAGCGAAATTGGCGGTGCCGACGGCGCCGCGTAAGGAGGTTTCGGGTGCGAGGCGCCGGGAGTCAAGGACGCCACCTCCCCTCGGAGAGGTGGGGGGAGGTGCCGCCTCGGGGACTGCTCCGCCGCCCGGCGCGGCCGCGGGATTCAGTCCCACATCGTTGCCGATCGGCCCCCCGGGGAACAAAGTCACCATCGGGTAGCTTGTTTGCGGCGTTACGATCTGGCGAACTGTTTCAAACCAACTCATCGTTTTTTCATTTCCGATTGGCAATCGGTGATTGCAATTGCTCAATCACAAATCACAAATCACAAATCGCAAATTCAAAATTCCGCCGGCAGCACTGCTGGCCTAAAGCCCGGCGCTACGGCTAAAACACGGACGGCAGCGGCGCGGGCATCCACACGGACGCGCGTGGCGTTCCCACAATCGCCCCGTCGCTCAAGCTGGAAGCGACGGGCTGTTCGGCCGCGAGGTCGGCAAGGGCTTTGGCCCAGAATTCATCCGCGTGCCCCTGGTCCGTACGCTCGGCATCAAAGCGGGTGTTGCCCGAGAGCGTGACGAGCTTCTTCACCGCGCTAAAGGCGCGAGCGATTTGCGGCGCATCCGGGATAAGATCCAGCCGCTGTTCCATGCGCCGCCGGACGCGATACGCCATGTCTTCTTTTACCGCCGCCGTAAACGTCACCGGCTCGACGCGCGGACCAAATTCCTGCTGCAACGATTCCGCCAGCGGCGCGCCCATGCCCGTGGAGTCAATGCAGGCGCGCCGAATCAGATATTCCCCCGCCGACTGTGGGGGGAGGGCTTGCCGTCCCTCGGGGACCCCAAGGGGCCCCCCTACACGTCGCAAGGAGAGAATCTCCCGAGCGAAGGCAAGCTGCTCGGCGAACGGTGTATTCGAAAACGTGCGAACCATGCGCGTCACGGCGACCCGACAGGCGCCAGGTGTCAGGTTTCGGGTGTCAGGGACCAGACCCTCCGTGCTTTGCGACTGGTACCTGGAATCTGACACCTGACACCCGGCACCTGACACCTGTACTGCGTCCACCCAAAAAACCGTCCGGTCGTGGCGCCGGCCGATATCGATGCCCATGTAAAAGTCCGCAGGTAGGGGTGCATGACCATGCGATTCCACAAGCGCATGGTCACTCCCCGTGGTTGGAGGTACGGGACCTTGCGCTCCTACGTGAAAACTCGCTGATTCCCAACTGGGGCGGGGCGCCCCGAGGCCAGGAACTGAAGAGGACAGTCCGCGCTGGCCTCGGCGCTGACGCACTGGGCGATGAGTGCGGGTGGGATAAAATTTTCCGCGGTCGAGACGAACTGGCAGCAGTATTCCTGTTGCCAGGAAGTTTCGTCGTCACAACCCGCGCGGAGCAGTTGCAAGTCGATGTTGAGCCCCTGGCGGATGGCCTCGTAAATGTCCACGCAATGGGCGGACCACACCAGGCGATCGGATGATCGGGTGATCGGGTGATCGGGTGAAACAATGATCGGGTGAACAGAAGAATCTAAGTTCGAGAGCCGGAATTCGTCGCGGATTTCCAATTTCGACTGTTCTCCCGATCTCCCGATCTCCCGATCACCCGATTCCGTCAATCCTGCCGCTTTCGCCAGTTCGTAAAACTTCCCTTGCTGCCCGTTGGGCGTCGAGATGACTTCCAGGCCATACCCGCGCGTGATGGTAGGGAAGAGGGCGGTATAAATCTTGTCAGCGTCTGCATGGAAAGCGAACTCATCCAAAGTGACGTTGCCCGAGTAGCCGCGCGCGGTGTCAGGGTTGGCGGGAAGGCCGTAGATGACCGATCCGTTGGCGAAGCGGACTTCCAACTGTTTAATCAGCGTGCCTTCGAAAAAGCTCGATTCGCAGGCCCGCGCCAGAATCCCGCAAGATTTAATGTGCTCCTGGACTTTTTCCATCAGCAACCGCGATTGCCGCTCGCCTTTGGAAAGGAATATCCAGGTTGTCTTTTTCTTCAGGCATTCGAGCAGAGCGCGAATCGAGGCGGCGAAGGAATAGCCGATCTGACGAGCCTTCACCACGATCTTGAGGTGTGAATCATCCTCAACCCAGCGGCGCTGATAAGGAAGCAATTGCAGAACCGGAGCTAAGGAAGGCAGGACGGTCACATCTTCTCTTGCATCTCTCGAAGCACGACTGTCACCCTGGCAGAGGATTCCATGATCCTCCGGCTCACCACCTGGCATGGAAACGATTCCCCTCCTTGCTAAGGAGGGGTCAGGGGTGGTTGGTGGTGTCGCGGTGCTCGCACCCACCACCCCCAACCCCTCCTCCAACTGAGGAGGGAAGTCATTTTCGGGGGAGCGAAGGATGACAGGCTTCGTGTTTCTCAACCGTCGCCTCGCAGTCGGGTCCTGTCGAGTGTCGCCCGTCAACGGTCGAGTGTCGACGGTCGACTTTCGAATTTTGACTTTCGACTTTCGACTGCTTTGCGGCTTGTTACGCTTTCGCGGCATCGCCACGTCCCCCATTGAGCACCGGCTGACAAGTCAGTCCGTAGATCTGCTGAATTCTCTGCAGCATCGCCGGCCCCAGGGGTTCGCCGGACTGCTGTCGCTTGGCATCCTGCTGCAGCGTCCCAATCTCTTCCCTGAGCTTCTGCTGCGTCAGCACGAGAGTGCGCATTCTCTCTTCCGTAAATCTAAGGGCCTGCCGGGCCTTGTCCCTCTGCACGACGAGGAGTTTGTGCTTGAGGTTCAGATTGGCGCGCTCCATGCGGGCGTGCTCAGCATCCTTGGGCGTAATCGGCGGGGCGTCCTGGTAGAGGTTCAAGTAGCCGGTCAGGAACGCGGCTTTTGCCAAGCGCGCTTCCGCGGATTCGGGGTCGCCCAGGCCCGCCAGCAGCGATTCACCCGTTTCAACCAGGTAGTGCACGCGCTGGGCTTGCAGTTGCGGGTTTCCCTGAAAGTAACTCTTGACGGCGGTGAGGGTGATCCCGGGGACGCCGCATTCATTCGCCGTCTCGACGACCTCTTCAAAGGTCGAACCCTCGGTAAGCAACTTATCAACCAGTTTCTGCGCCTTCCCATCGCGCAACACGGGGTTCTTCGCAAGGCTCTCGGTGGCGGGCGCCGCATCGTCGGCCGCGGAAGCCGCTTCCCGGCCGTTCTGTTCGTTCGCTCCCTGCCGGGCCGCAGGCCCCGAATGGGTTTCGGTCGTCGAGTCGGTAGACGCCGGCGCTTGCTCGATTACCTTCCCGTTGGCGATTTCCACGGCTGTGGCGATTTGAGCGCGTTTCTTCATTGCCGGGGCTCCACGTAGATTCCCTCGTCGAACGGAAGGCGGCCATCGAAATAGTCGATCCCCTGGGCGGTGATCTTCACCAGTGGAATTTCACGTCGCGAGCGGGGCCCGCGCACATGCTCGACAGCTAACAGCCCTTTTTCGGCGAGGTAGGCGATATGAAAATTCAAGTCTTCCAAGGGTATGGGATACCCAATAATGTCCAGCTCACCTTGCAGAAGAGGCAAAGTCGCTGCTTGGGGGTAGATGAGTCCCAGGTAATAGAGGATCTTTCCCCGAATAAGTTCCTTATAACGAACACTTGCAGCCATGGTTGATTAGCTCCTTGAGTCCTGTTTCGTTTCTGCTGGGTCCGGCGCCGGCTCCTCGGACTGATCACGCAACGATCTGAATTCCGGCGAATGAGATTCACGTCTTAATTCGGGGAAAGCACTGGTTCGCACCGGCAGCCCAGACTTGGAACGTAACGCGCAAAAATCATCGGTAGCGCGGCAGCGCAAGCTGTTCATGTCATGGTGCATGGCTTTCAGGGCAATCAGGATTTCCTGGTGCTCGAAGCTCTCCTGCGACTCGTGATGCTCGACGCAGCTCGCGAGGCGCGCCAGCGCGTCCGCCTGGCCGCTTTGTGCGCCCAGGAACTTCTCGATGTATTGCCGCACCAGGCCGTAGGCTCCGTCCATCTGCAGCCGCTTGACATCCATCGACTTCTCAATCCAGTACTGCGCCAGACGGAAAAATCCCCAGCCGAAAGCGATCAGAACCAGAACGCCGGGGCCCCACCAAATCGCTACATGCTGAAAGTCCAAAGGGTTCATCGGACAAGCACCCCCGCTATGAATCCACCTGCGAAGATTTCCGCGGCGTGGTATAAGCGCGTCCGCCAGGTGCCGCGAACGGCCTTGAGCTCCGCGCGATGCGCCGCTTCGCTGCGGGCGAGTATCTGGTCCTTGTCGGCCAGAGCTGCGTTGAGCTTCGAGATCGCCCCGGCCTGTTGTTCTTCGAGCACCGAGTCGAGCTTTGTCTGCTGCTCGCAGTTCGACACTTGCTGGGCAATGACCTGGCTTTGCTGGCGGCAGGAATCAAGCTCCAGGAAAGCGCTTTCGACTTTTCTCACTCCCTGGTCCGAGAGCACCAGCGCCGCGGCGCCATTCTGTGGCACAGGCGCTCCCGGTGGCGCAGGCACTCCTGCCTGCGGCTTTTGGGATGCCCTCGCATTGCCCGGCACGAGTAGCGCAGGCACTCCTCCCGGCGGGTTTTGGCGCGCCGCCGAGTTCGCAGGCACAGGCAAAAGTGCCTGTGCTACTTGCAGCCGTGCCATCACCTGCTTCACCACTTGCTCGGTAGATTGGCTGGCCAGCTCGCTGTCGTGCGTAAGCTCTTCTTTGCGGAGCGACTCGAGACTCTGTTGCAATGCATCGGCCTGGCGCGTGAGTTGTTGCCGTTGGCCCTCGAGTTCCTTCGCCGCTTGGGCGCTCTCGGTGGCGTCCTTAAGCGCGCTCGAGGCCTGTTGCTGCAAGCGCGAAATCTGTTCCGTGCTCTGTTTCTTAATCTGCTGGGCCTCGACCGCCTCGCGCTGCCGCGCCCGGTGCTCGCACGACCAAGCAAAGAACATGATGACCACAGCGGCCAGGGCGGCCAGCGGCAGGCCCGGCGCGATCCGCAAAAGGCCCTGCACCAGGCTGAGGCTTGACAGCTTGCTGGCGGCGCTGCGAAGAGCGCTCAAGTCGGTTGTCGGCGATGGCGGCTTGGTGGTTCCCATTACTTGCCCCCAAACAGGCGTTGCAGCGTCTCGTTGGCCTTGCCCAACCCGTAGAGCGCCGCGATGAAGAACGTCAGGCCCTCCAGGCTTGGCATGATATGATTGCGAAGCACCAGGTAGGTGATCCAGCCGCATGCAAATGACAGCGCGATAAACGCCCCCAAACGGCTGAAACTAGCCTCACCTGACTCGGAAAAAAGCTGCTGAAAGAATTTGATCATGAATCGTTTCTATAACCTTTCTTCTCCGTGGATGCCCTCCTTGATCGGAAGGGGGCGGGTTGGCCAAACGGGTCCACAATTCTTGTTCGCCACCCCTTACCCCATTCCTGCCAGGAGGGGAAATCACCTTGAACCTGCCTTCAGCCTCCGCACCTGCGGTGGCAGTTGAACGAAGACGCCGGCAGGGCAAAAAAAACAACGGAAGCGAAAAAACCGGCTCGGCGAGGCTCGACAGCGTTTCAGGCAGGTAGGCTCCTGCCGTTTTTGCCGCCTGCCCCGCTTTAGCTCGGATCTCTTGCTCCATGAACGTAGCCTATCATGTGGAATTGGTACCATGGGAAAAGGTGGAACAGATGATAAGAATTTTCTTATGTCATTGTATATATTGACGATAAAGTAACACATCGTTTTCACAATGTGAAAAAATGGTTCGCAGGTGACGCAATTTGACACATATATGCAAAAGTCTGCATATTTGCGCGAGGCACCTGGTGGTTCTAACTGTGGCCAAGCTCTGACATAGTGTCGCAGCCCGGCCACAGAATGGGCCTAAAAGCCTGAAAAATAGACGGCGTCGCCCAGGTCGTATTGGAGACGCGGCCCCATCCGGCAATGTGGAAGTCAAAATTCGTCGCACCCGCGGCAGTGGGGGACCATTGTCACTCCGAGAAACAAGGGACTCCCGCTTTCGCCGGAATCACCTGACCTTCGATGGAGGCCCTTGGCTTTACTGACGACTTTGCGTCTAGAATAGTGACTGCGCAAAGGGCGGCGGAGGGCTGTCTCTGCTGGGGGAGGGTGCGGCGATGAGGGCTGTTGTCCAACGAGTGATCAAGGCGGAAGTGCGCGTCGAGGGCCGTGTGGTGGGCGCGGTCGGCAAAGGGATGGTTGTGCTCCTGGGCGTCGGGAAAGACGACACCCTCAAAGATGCGCAATCACTGGCCGACAAGATCCTCAACCTGCGCATCTTTGACGACGCGCAAGGGCGCATGAACCTGTCGCTGCTGGATACGAATGGGCAACTGCTCTGCGTCTCCCAGTTCACACTTTACGGCGATTGCCGAAAGGGCCGCCGGCCGAGTTTCGATCAGGCGGCCCGGCCGGAAGCGGCGTGCGCGCTCTACGAAGCTTTCGTGGCTGCAGCGCGAGCCGGCGGTGTCACCGTCCAGACGGGACAGTTCCAGGCCATGATGGAGGTCGAGCTTGTGAACGACGGGCCGGTTACGCTGTTGCTCGACTCAGAACGGGTTCTTTAGGTATACGGGGATGCGGACGTTAACCGAAGCCAAGCTAAAGCCCTCTCGCCACGGGAGAGGGCGGCCTTTCCGCAAGGTGCGTGGCCGAAGGTGCAGGTAGCGTGGGGTGGATCAGAGCAGCTTCGCCAGCCGGCCGGAGACCTCCTGGGCAAAGCGGTCGATGTAGCCCAGAGCGTATTCCTTCACATCGGCCTTGGGGTCCATCAGCGGGGTCAGGTCGATGGCATAAATCAACGACGTCGACTTGTCGACGCCATGGGAGGCTAGAAATGTAGCGTTGGCCCTCCGGCGGCCCATGACGGCCAGGTCGTAGCGCTTTCCGCCGGCCACTTGCGAATCGAACAAACCCACCAGCGACGTGGCCAAGTTCTCGTGGCCGTCCACGTCGAAGACGACCTTGTCGTCGTCGTTCAGCCAGTCGAGATTGCGCCAGACCTCGCAGCCGTAGAGGTGTTGGGGCCGTGAATCGGCGGGCAGTTCGCGCAAGGCCTGAATCACGCGCAGCGCGACGGCAACGTGCGTGTCGTGCTTGTCAGCGAGGTTGTGGGTGTAAATCACCTGGGGCTTCGCGGCCGCGATGATGAGCTTCAGGTCTTCCGCCACGGGGGAGTCTTTGGGATCCTTGACCGCGCCGCTCGAGTAGTCCAGGAAAACATGGGCGCTGTACTCACCCACGTAGGCTGCTTTCTTCTGCTCCTTGCGCCGGATCACTTGCATTCCCTCGTCTGAATATCGCCCATAGAGCCCGTCGCGGGGGCTGCCCGCGCCGTTCGTGACCGTCACGCCGGCAAATCCTTTGTCCGGCTTGCCAAAGCACTCGAGGATGCCATGATAGGCCATGATCTCCAGGTCGTCCTGATGGGCCGCCACGCCCATATGTGTCGTCCGCTCGAGGGCCGCATCCACAGAAGAGCCGTCCGCGACGTAAATTTCTGCTCCAGAATTATGTAACTCCATCCGCTTCCTCCTTAAGTACAGGGATTGGGGAATTGGGATTAGGGAAGTGATACCTACGTCCGCCAGCTAATCCCCTGTTTCCGGTTCCCAGTCCTATTTTCTCTTGTCTATTACAAGTGGTGTATGCCTGATAGTATATTGCCTTATTAAGTAATTGTTTTCAAATAATGTGTCATCGCAACTGCCGAGCTGCCCACCTGCCCATCTGCCTACTTCGCTGCCGGCAAACTGGCTGCCGCCACGGCCTGGCCGACCCTCCGTGTGGCTTCATCCGGAAGCCGGACTCTGATCTTTTGGGCCAGTTCGGGGAATTCCGTCCGCAGCACTTCCTGGGCGCGGTTGAGGATGATGTTTCCGCCCTCGCCCGAGGTCACGCGGCCCAGGATCAGGACATTGCGAAGCACGTAGAAATCCGCATAGTGAGCGATGCCGTAGCCGACGTAGCAGCCGATGGTCTCGAAGATCTGTCTGGCATTCTGCTCGCCGGAATCCGCCATTTCCTGAACCGCCTTGAGTTGCTGCGCGGGGCCGAGGCGCGGGTCCAGCTTGATTCCCGCCTCGGGCGCCAGCCGGAAGACCGCCTGCTGGGAAAAGTACTGAGCGCCGCAACCCGGATCGCCTGACCACTCGTCGATCGGAGCCTCGGTGTCATAGTCCACGGGACAGAAGGCGAGTTCGTTTAACCAAGTAGTTAACTCGCCCGTCTCGGTGACGTACCCTCCCGCTTCGCTCGAACCCAGAGCGATCCCCAGCACGGCGTTATCCTGAAGTGACATGGAGCCTGCCAGCGCCGTCACCTCGCCGTCGTTGACCACTTCGAACGGGATATCGCCCCAGGCACGCTTCATGTCGAGGAAAAGATTTCCTACGCGAGTCTCGAAAAGGTCTTTGGGCACGCCGCGATAGAGGGACGCGACGCGAGGGCGATTGTTGATGTAGATACCGGCGGAACTGCCTCCGATGGCGTCGACGCGAGGCAGGTGTTCGGCCGCCGACTTAAGACCCGCCATGATCTCGTTGTAGTGGTAGCTGGGGTCCACGGCGTTGCGGGGATCCCAGACCACCTCCTCGGTAAAAACCGGTTCGCCGTCGATCACGGCCGCGGCCTTGCGGTCCGTAGCTCCGAGGTCGAATCCGATGCGGCAGCCTTCGAGGTGCCTCCCCAAAGCCATGGCGCCCTCCGAGGGCTCAGGGATTTTTTCAGCGCTGGTCACCTCCACCGTGAACGGGTGCTGATACACACCTCCGAAGAACTCCGCGTCGAAAGCGCGCAGGCCTTGTGCCGAATAAGCCTGCTGGATGTGCTCGCCAACGCTGCGCGGCCCGCCGACGATGATCTTCCATCCTCCGTGCATCCAGAGAAGAAACTTCACCAGGCGCTCCGCAAAGCGCAAGTTGAAATGCGACGCCTCGTGCTTTTCATCGAAACACCAGGTCTTGTAAACGGAAACGAATCCGGCGTGACGTTCGAGCGCAACGATCAACGGAACTCCAGCGCCGCTCGCCCGGACCTCCTCGAGGTAGGCGTGATTAGCCAATACGGCTGGAGCGAACCGCGCATGCAGCGGCGGCACGACTCGAGGTTTTACAAGGTACGCGAACTCCGTCATTTTCCCCCCAGGGCTGTCGCCACGGTCGATCGTCGAATCTCCGCGGTTCGACGCCACGAAAGAGTATAGGTGTCCTCCCGCCATCGGTCAAGAAAGGGGTACGTCCGGAAGGGGTGCCAAGAAAGATAACGCAGAGTTCTGACTCACCTACTGAGGATTGCAGAATTAAGTGACATACCCCCTCACTCCCCCGCCCCTCTCCCCCAAGGGGGCGAGGGTGGCGCGCAGCGCCAGGTGAGGGGGTCGGTCCGTCACTATATTATGGAACCCTCAGTAGTGTGCGGTCATTTGCTTTGCGACTTCCACCATCCGATCGCGGACGATGATCAAAACTGCCAGAACTTCGAGACGAACCAATAAAAGTGTATCCACAGGAAATAGGCGGAGTTCCAAATCCACTCCCGTTCGAAGATGATCAATCCGAGAGCGAGCAGCAGAACGCCGAATCGGATGACTGATGATCTGTTCATCGTACCTCTCCGCCCCCTGGTCCTTCGACCTGCCCATAGTTTGTCACTCTTTTTGAATATTGCAACTCGGCCGGTTTCTGCCAAGCCGTCGCCGTTAGGTGTGCGCTCCCAGACATATTCCAGCGTGGCCGTCGTGGTTCCATTCGGAACCGCACGTGCGATTTTCCCGCTTCCGGCTCTTCGGTTGGTGTTTCGTTCGATATCGGAAAGATATGGCGGGGACTTCGGATGAAGCTAGCGCCTTGTCCCGTCCAACCCTTGACAATGACCCGCTCCCCTTTTGGGGGAGACGGTGGACCGCAGCCGGCGCTTTCTTCAGCCGGGGCGCGCCGGGTGAGGGGGTTCCGGCCAATCGGCTCATCATCGACATTAAAGCGGGGCAGGTTACTCGCCGACCCGCTTGCCGCTCGCTCTCCGGGGCTTTGGCTTGCTCTTGCCCTCAAGATTGAGCGCCACCGCAGCGCGGATGAGATCCTTCAATGCCGCCTCATCGACCTTGTCGCCTTCGTGGATGTCGATGGCGCGCCTGACGTTCCCCTCGAGGCTGGAGTTGAATAGACCTGAAGGGTCCACGAGCGCAGCTCCCTTGGCAAAGGTCATCTTGACATGGTCCTTGTACGTCTCCCCCGTGCAGACAATGCCGCCGCGGGACCAGACCGGCGTTCCAGGGTTCGTGGGTTTCACCCACTTCCACTCTTCCACGATCTCAGGGTCTGCCGCGCGGATGATTTCGCGCACTTTCGCGAGCGTCTTCCCGCGCCAGTCCCCAAGTTCCTTGATCTTCTTGTCGAATAATGCGGAGGCAGATTCCACCGCGACAGGCCTGTTCATGTACACCTCCAGCTCCCGAATCTAGTTTAGCTGCGCTCAGCGTGACCGGCAACCTCCGCAAGTGGGAGCCTGTCACCTTCGACTCTGTGGATTTCGACGTTGGATAATGCCTCTGCGATTAATGCGCCTAGACTAAAATGCCCCAGCGGAAAGCCACAGAGTCCCAACTGCAGGGAGTCTGCGCTACCCGCTCTGCGGTTTCTTGCAAAACGCACAGCTAGCGCTGTGCGCCAGCCCACGTTAGCGCTTATGGCCCCGCACCTGTAAGCGATCGTGGTGCGGCCGCCGCTAATTCAGTCGGCGACTCGCGCGCTACGCCACTTGCTCGCATACGGCAGCACGAACATGTACAGGCCGGTGAGCAGGAGCAAGGCGAGCGGAAGCAGCGCCGAGAAGCCCACCCAGAAGGTCTCCTTCTTCTGTGCCACGGCGATGAAGTTGACGATCACGGCTAACGTGAAGGCAATGGAAACCCAGCGATGGGTCTGTCGAATCCATTTGTTCCAGTTCATTGAGACCTCCTCTATTCATTGTGTTGCGATCCCTTCGATTCACGGCTTTTGAGCTGCCTTAGGCGGCCAGTTGGGCGCTTCAATACCGAACTGCCTGGCGTATTCGGCGACCAACCGCTGCCAGCCGAACTTCATAGCCTCGGCGCCGGCGATGCGGCCGATCGGCTCACCGGCGAGGAAGCGATCGAGGACGTCGAACGAGATGTGCCAGCCGGCGGCGCCCCACGCGATGAAGCGGCGATCGATGTTGTGCCACAGCGTCAGACGTGTGCCGCCACCCCAGGCTTCAAGTTCCCACCGGGTATCGCCGTACTCAAGCACCTTGGGAGCGTCGGCTCGCGTCACTCTTGTTTCAATCGGCGTGGGCGTTCCCGTCCAGGTGAGCTTCACCGTGCCGATTGCACCCAGGCTCCCATCGACCTCGAAGGGCGCCCACTCGCGCAGATGCGCTGGGTCGGTAAGCGCCTGCCAGACCTTTTCCGGCGAGTGGCGCAGCTCTCTCGCGAGAATGAGCGTCCACTTCTCGCCGCCCTTTCGAATCTCGGCCCCGCGGTCCGGACCCGGTTCGTACAGCTCGCGTTCGGTCATCTTCGTCTCCTCGTCTTCCTTTTCGTTAGTGTTGATTGATCCCTCGGGTCCGTGGCCGTCGTCGCCCCGCGGGCCGCCATGCTGCTGAACGGCCGCCCTTACCAGCGCTTCAGCTCGGTGAGCTGGATGAGATTGCCGCAGGTGTCCTTCAGCATGGCGATGGTCGCGTAGTGCACGTCAGTGGGCGGCATCATGAACTCGGCGCCGCGGGCCTTGGTGCGCTCGTGGTCGCCCTTAACGTCGTCGGTGAAGAACATGGCCGCGGGCTGATTCTGCTGAAACATCGCCTGCTGATACGCTTGGGCCGCGGGGTTCGAGTTCAGCGCCAACTGCAGCTCAGTGCCGTCCGGTTCCTCGGGCGAGGCTACGGTCAGCCAGCGATAGGGGCCCTGGCTGAAATCGCTCTTCTTGGCAAAGCCCAGTACCTCCGTATAGAAGCGCAGGGCCTTCGCCTGGTCGTCCACGTATACGGTTGCCAATTTGATTTTCATTTCGGTTCTCCTTTGTGAGGTTCGCGGTTTGGGCCGCGTCGTCCTGTCCTTGTCTTCCTTTTGCTTGATGTCGATGGGTCCATGCGGTCGAGGTGGCGTTCGAGAGCATCCACGTGAGCGGACCAGAACCGGCGGAACTGAGCCAGCCAGGCGTCGATCTCCTGAAGCGGTCCCGGCTTCAGCCGGTAGAGACGGCGCTGTGCGTCCACCGTGGATTCAACGAAACCGGCCTCGCGCAGCACGCGCAGGTGCTTTGACACGCTCGGCTGCGGCATACGAAGCTGCCGCTCGATCTCTCCCACCGAGTGTTGGGACGTGACCAGGAGGCTCAAGATCGCGCGGCGGTTCGGCTCCGCAATGATTTCAAATACAGAGTCCACTCCCTTCTTATACTCCACACGGTATATGCTTGTCAAGGTATATATGCGGGGAAGAACTCGAGACTTTAGAAGGCAGGGTAGAGCCGCGATGGATTTTTATTTCAAGGTTGCAACCCTTGAGTGCGCCGAATGGTGCTGTAATTCCTTTACCGCTGTCCGGAGTTTTGACGGAGACGGTGGCGGAGGCTCCCTCTTCATTCTGGCCTCGCTTCCAAGCTTGATCCGAACTCCCGCGCCGCGCTTTCTCACTTCAGGAATGAGCCTGTCGCGATGCGATTTGCTTCCAGTGCCGCTCGATGTCCTCGAGCGACTGCCCTTTAGTTTCCGGAACGAAAGCCAGGCAGAAGAAGAAGGCCAGCACACAGATCCCCGCGAAGATCCAGAATGTTCCGGCAGGCCCTGCCGCGTTGATCAGGGAAAGAAAGGTCCCGGCCACCACCCAATTGGCCCCCCAAACCGAGAGCGTCGCAATCGACATTGCCTTGCCGCGAATTTTGGTGGGATAGATCTCCGAGATGAGAAGCCAAACCACCGGGCCAAGCCCGATGCCGAAGGACACGACGTAGAAGATCACCTCATAGAATACCGCCATGCCACTGGCGTGCCCGTGAAACGAAAACCCCACCAGCGCCAGCGCGATGGTCATTCCCGCTGTGCCGGTGAGCAGGAGGAAACGCCGCCCCAGCCGATCCACCAGGAGGATCGATACGATAGTAATCAGGACGTTGACGATGCCGATGATGGCGGTGGCGAGAATGGCAGCCTTCGCCGAAGGATAGCCGGACATCACCAGAATCCTTGGAGCGTAGTAGATGATGGTGTTAATGCCTGTGATCTGTTGGAATACGGCCAGCCCGATCCCAACCAGCACTGCTACGCGAAAGCCCGGCTGCAGCAGGATGCCGAATCCTTCCTGCTCTTCCTCGAGCACCTGCTGGACGTCTCTCATCTCAGCCTCTGCCTCGTCGCCGCGCCCCAGGCGGCGAAAGTTTTCAAGCGCCCGCTCGCGGAATCCCGCTCGCGCCAGCCAGCGAGGGCTCTCAGGCAGGAAGATCATCCCTACCAACAAGGCGACCGATGGCAGGAAGGCAGTGATGAACATCCATCGCCAGTTTTGCGAGGGGGCAAGCGCGTAATCAACGAAATAGCCGGCGACGATTCCAAGGGTTATAGCGAGCTGATTGAGCGACACAAGCGCGCCGCGGATGCGCGCCGGAGACATTTCCGAAAGATAAAGTGGAGTCACCAGTGAAGCGATGCCGATGCAAACCCCAACTAAGAACCGGGCCAGGACGAACGTAGTCAGTCCGGTTGCCAGGCCACTCCAGATTGCGAAAATGCCGAAGCCGATCCCGGTGAGAATCAACACGCTCCGCCGGCCAAACCGATCGGTGAGATATCCGGCCAGCGCGGCTCCCGCGAGCGCGCCCGCCAAGGCGATGCCCACCGCGAATTCGAGCTGTGTGTCAGTGAGGTGAAAATCTGCCTTCAAAAACAACATCGCTCCTGAAATGACGCTGGTGTCGTAGCCGAAAAGCAGACCGCCGAGCGCGGCCACGGCCGCGGTCGCCACTACCGCGAAGCGTGAGGAGACCGACGCTCCCGCGCGGGGCTTCGTGCCGTGGACATCTGTTTGTGGATTCATTAGTCCTCTTCCATGAGTTACCGCATTTCGCACTCTCGTCCCAAACCTGCTTTTATCTTACCCCCAACTTACAAGCCGATGCTTGGAGATCTATTAACGGTTGCCACACAGCCATATCGCAAACGCGGCGCTAGTCTGAGGACGTCACGATCGGTAAAAAGACACAACTGCTGGTGGAGAAGCAATCCTCGACTTCAGGGCCGAGTTCTTCAACATTTTCAACCGTACATTTACGAGGCGCTTTCCTTGTATGAGCCCCCGGGGCAACCCCTGTTTACCCGTGGGGAGCCCGGGATGCCCTGGGCCGTTCGCCTGCGGATTCGGCGCGGTCACGAGCGCGAGCGGACCGCAGAACATTCAGTTCGGCCTGAGACTCACTTTCCAGGATCGTTTATTACCGTGCCTTCATCCTGGCTGCGTACCAGAATCAGCCATCAGTGCTCGGTCAAGCCGAAGCAATATAAGTTTGAATCGTGGTCAACCGCGTACACCCGGCCGCCGGCAATGGCCAACCCGCTGAAGTGAACCCAAGTGGCGATGGCGTCCCCGCTTTGGTACAGGACGCGGCCGGTTTTCGCGTCGAGCGCATACAGCACTGCGCGGTGAGTATTCAGGGTGCGCTGCTCGTCCGTGAGAATAGTGTGCCCGGGTTGATTCCAAACGCCGGGCCCCGAAACCTGCGCCGTGTTCTCGCCGGTGGAGAGAGCGAACATCACGCCGCTCGCGATGGCGACAGGCTCGGGAACGTCAAAATCCGCGGAAGCCCAGGCCGGGGCGAGCGTCGGCAGGTTGGTCGTGGGGCTCGTTTCCAATTTAAATGCCAGGATACTACCGTGGGGATTCGGACCCTGCGTCACCGGGAACCGCGGAGCCTCCTTTGAGATCGGCCCCCAGATCGGCACATAAATCCAGGTGTGACCCTCTTCGTCCCGCCAGGTTGAGAGTTCGCCCCAGATGCCCATCATTTGAAATTCCAGCTGGTCGTTGGCGAGCTTCTGGCGGTAAAGGGGCGTTTGATGATCAGCGGAGCCCAACGCATCAGCATCCAGCAGGTAGAGGGCGCCTTCTTTGCCGCCCCCCGCCACCAGCCGATGGCTGCGATACGGCAGCCATAGGAGACTGGAGGCGGCGATGTCCAGATCGTACTGCGTGATCTGCTCGTAGTTCAAAGGTGAGTAATAGTCAATCAGTTTAAGGTCTCCAGGACTGGCCGCGAAAATGGTGCTGCCGTATTCGCCCGCTGAAGGATCGAAATTCCCGTCTCCCGTGGAGGCGTAGATCCGTTCGTCGCTGCCGAGAACAACTCCGCCCCGGCCCCAGATCCCGGCCCCGCCCTTGGCCACCAGCAAATCGTGAATCGCGGGCTGTGTGGGTTTCCGAATGTTGATGGAATAAATTCCTGACGTCGCGCCGCCGCAACCCTGGGAGATTGATGTGTAGACGATGTCATTCGAAAGGTTCAGGCTCCAATCCTTGGCGTAAGGCGGCACGAACTGGACGGGGCCGAAGCGCGTCTGACCGGTGCCCAGGTCCAGGCCGTAGAACTTGCCGTCCGCGGCGACGACGTAGATCCAGCCACGGGCCTTATCAATGGTGGGCGTGGCATTCAGGTTGTTCGGGCACAGCCACATGCCCTGGTCCTTGGGCAGCACGTGAGTTTCAAAGGTCTGGCTCCACACCAACTCACCCGTCTTGGCGTCGATGGCGCTGATATTGTCGGAGCTTCCCGCCACGTAAACCAGGCTGCGAATACCGGTCGGGGTGGTGATTCCTTCAGCGACTACCGGCGCCGTGAGCGCCGCTAAGGACCGCGCCTCGTTCTTCACCTGAGTTTTCCAGAGCAGCTTCAGGGCGGAAACATTTTTGAGGTTGAGGGAATCCTCCTGGTCGGCCCAGCCGGAACGCTGCGGGTCGTGGCCAAAAGTCGGCCAGTCCGCGCACCCGCCGCGTACACACAGCATCACGAAAGTTAACCACGCAAGCGCGCCGATGAATCTAGTGATTTTCATAGTTGCCTGATCAGCTCCAGGGTGGAGGGCAATCCCCGACTCCACTTTTTGGGGTCTCGTAGCCGGAATTTTAACGTACCACAGACTCTGCGGGGTTCGCAGAGAAAACGAACAGTGTCAGAATTTTGCACACCCCATGCGGGTTCACCTGCCAGACACGCTCTCGCGTGTGGCCAACCACCTTCCCCGCGCACTCGCTTGCTCCACGCACTAAAACAGTTTACCCTACGGTTTTGCAACAGGGCTGAGCTAAGCTGGCGTCGTGTCTCAGAAGTTCTCAGCCCGTGGAGCGGGCGTCAGCGAGTAGCCCACGGCGTAAGCCGTGGGTTCGTGAAGCCCTCCCTCTCCCCCGGCCCCTCTCCCGCACGGGTGGGAGAGGGGTGCCGAAGGCGGGGCGAGGGCCGTCTAACCCAGGGCTAACGCCCTGGGCTACTTACTGGCGCCCTGACGGGGCTGCTGACGCGTGGCCGTGTTGTCTCGACTTATTTCGAGAATTCTTGAGACAGGACACCAGGGTTTACTGGCTAGTGGCGAGAGCGCGCCGGTCTTGGGTTCCAGCCGCCCACCGCCAGCAACTGCGCCGAGCATGCGGAATGCCCGCGCCCACGGGCGAGTGGGTCATTGGATACAATCAGGCATTCATGCGGGGTATAAGGCTAGCTTGGAAAGGGACGGCGCTCATGGCCGTCTGCATCGCCGTGTTGGGCGGCGCCGCGCGGTTCCGTGCCCACGGTTTGGTGTTTGATTCGCCCGCCCCGCAAGCGATGAACGAGTTGTATCAGGCCGCTCAAAGCGACATCACGAAAGGCAATTACTCTGCAGCTGCCGAAAAATTCCGCCAAATGCTAAAGCTGGATCCCAACTCTCCGGAAGTGTGGAGCGATCTTGGCGTGGCATACTCGATGCAGGGCCGCCACCAGGAAGCCGTCGAACCCTTTGAGAAGGCTTTGCAGTTAAACCCTTCCTTACGGTCGGCCAATTTGATGCTCGGGATCGAACTCGTTCGTTTGGGAAAACCTGAAATGGCCATCCCCCACCTGGAGTTGGTGCTGAAACAGCAACCAACGGATGGCGACGCGTTATCGGCACTGGCGAGCGCCCTTTTCGCCACACATCAGTTCGAGAAGGCCGCCGACGTCTTCAGGCGAGAGAGTCAGCTCGAGGGCAAAGCCGCCAACGCCTGGTATGGAGTCGGAATCTGTTTGGAGCACGTGGCGGAGGATACGGCCCGGCGGCTGGGAGGGATGGAAAAAGGATCGGCTTATTACCACGAGTTGGTGGGCGAGTTTCTCACGAGTGAGGATCTTGGCAGCACCGAGCAAGCCGCCGCGATCGATGCCGGGAAAGAGCTGCGCAGCGCCCTCGAGCGCGCCGGCAACGCTGCGGAAGGATTCCATGCAGCCTTGGGGTTTGCATTGCTGAAGGCTGGGGATGTTTCCCAGGCAAGCAAAGAATTCGAAACGGAATTGCGCGTTTACCCGGGCAGCCTGGATGGGAAGTTAGGGCTGGTTGAGGTGGCTCTGGCCAAGCGAGACTTCGCGGCGGCGGCTGCGTCCCTCTGCGGAATTGATGCGACGGATGCGGGCTACTACGAATCGCATCTGACGGCTCTTGTGGCCTCATTAGGGAGCAACGCGGAATCGGCGTTTGCCGCCTATTTAGGAGGGGCGCGGATTCCCGCGTCGTGCAGCGCCGCCATCGAGGACCTGAAGGTTGCCTTGGGCCCGACCTCACTGACGGCAGGGCTTGATCGTGCCTTCGAACTACCGCGGCCCGCCGCCAAGGGAAGCGGCCCCAGCGAGGATTCCCGGCGGCCCCAAGCCCGGGCTGAATTCGCAGCCGGGCACTACACGTTGTGCGCCCAGACCCTCTCCGGGATTTCATTCTTGAAGGCATCTGATGATTCGATTTTAGCCAGATGCGCTTTCCTTTCCGGATATTACCTCGTCGCTTATGACGCAGCCAAGAACCTCTTGGCAGGCGCGGCGGACAGCGCCCCAGGTACCTACTGGAAAGCGGAAGCGGCGAAGAAGCTTTCTCAATCAGCCTTCGAGAAGGCCCTCTTGATCAGCCCCGACTCCTGGCAAGGGCGCGTCCTGATGGGAGACATCTACCGGCAGCAGAGCAAATGGGACCTCGCGATTTCGGAATATACCGCCGCGGCAAAGTTGATGCCCACGAGCCCAGCCGCCGAGCTGGGGTTGGGTACGGTCTACTGGCAAAACGGGCAGAACGGCCCGGCCGAATCCGCGCTTCGGACGGCACTCGAAATCGACGCCGAAAACCCCCAAACCAACTTCGAACTGGGAGATGTGCTGGTGCGAGAACACCGCTTTGAAGAAGCCGCGCCCTATCTGCAACGCACGGTAAACGAGAGGCCAGACTTCTTGCCGGCGCACGCTGACTTGGCGAAGGTCTACATCGCCGGTCAGAACACAGCTCGAGCGATGGCCGAAGTATTCAAGGCCCTTCCGACGGACCAAACAGGCGACCTTCACTATCAACTTTACCTGCTCTATAAGAAGCAAGGAATGGCAGGGCAGGCGCAGACGGCGTTAGAGCAATCACAGAAGCTGCGGGCAGGCGCGCTCGAGACCAGGCAAAAGAATCTGGAAGAGGCCTTGCACCTCTCGAAGCAGGCAGACGGGCTTGGGCAACCATAGCTGGTTGAGGTAAGGGCGAGCCTTGTGGCGGCCCGTTTTCGGCAGATTCAATCGTTCGGGCGGAAACCAGGCGCGCCCCTATAGGCGTTAACTTAACGCCTCAAGTGGTGGGAATCCAGGTCTCGCTCACCGCTATTACAGGCCCGGAGGGCCGACAGGGAGTAGCCCACGGCGTGAGCCGTGGGACCGAGGAGCCACCCCTGGTTATTTCAGCCCCGGAGGGGCGGCAGTGGTTCCCGCGCGAGATCTGTCGCCCCTTCCGGGGCTGTGAATATTAACGCCACATTCCGTCCCACGGCTCACGCCGTGGGCTACTTTCTGGCGCCGCTCCGCGGCGCTCGAATTCCCGGAATCTTAAGTCAACGCTTATGGGGGCCGCCCCTACGACGCATTCGCAAATGAACCGCAGGACCTTTCTTAACCGCATGTCTCTGGCTATGGGGCTCGGCTGGCCCATGCCGCAAAAGGCAGGATTGGTGTCGCCCGCCGCCCGCAGTCCCATCCGTTTTAGAAATGTCGCCAGTGCGGCCGGCCTCGACTTTGTGCTCGAGAACGACGCGACACCCGAGAAGCACGAGATCGAAACCATGTTAGGCGGGGTAGCCGCATTTGACTATAACGGAGATGGTTTGACCGACATCTATTTCACCAACGGAGCCGCGATCCCATCTCTCGAGAAGAACTCCCCAAAGTACTTCAACCGTCTCTACCGCAACGAGGGAGGAATGAAGTTTACCGATGTCACCGAGCAGGCTGGCGTGCAAGGTGTAGGCTATTCGATGGGGGCGGCGGCGGGTGATTACGACAACGACGGCCACGTGGATCTTTTTGTGGCCGGGGTTTTCCGCAACACGCTTTACCGAAATCTGGGGAACGGCAGGTTCGAGGACGTTACCGCCCATTCCGGGATAAAGAGCGACCAGTGGTCGGTGGCTGCGGGCTGGTTTGACTATGACAACGACGGATGGCTCGATCTGTTCGTCGTGAATTACACCAAGGACCCTCTTACCTTCAACCGTTTCTGTGGAAACCCGGCCAAGAACGTCCGCATGTACTGCGACCCCCAGTACCTGGAAGGGCTTCCCAACACCTTGTACCACAACAATCGGGATGGCACCTTCCGGGATGTCACGGTGGAGGCGGGTCTTTCGAAACACGTCGGGAAGGGAATGAGCGTCGCCTTCGCGGACTACGATGGCGATGGGTTCATGGATGTGTTTGTGACCAACGATTCCGTGCCGAACTTCCTCTTTCACAATCGCGGCGACGGCACCTTCGATGAAGCCGGACTCCTTGCGGGGGTCGCGCTGCCCAATAACGGCCACCCCATATCCAGCATGGGTGCGGACTTTCGCGACTACGATAACGACGGCCGTCCGGATCTGCTGGTAACGGCATTATTCGGCGAGACCTTTCCATTGTTCCGTAATCTGGGGAAGGGGTTGTTCGAGGATGCCACGGAGACCAGCGGGTTGGCCACGCTGACTTCCAAGCGAAGCGCCTACTCGAACGGATTCTTCGATTTTGACAACGATGGCTGGAAGGACATTTTCACGGCGAATTCACACGTGGACGACAACATCGAACAGTTCATTGCGACCGCTTATAAGCTTCCCAACAGCGTTTTTCTCAACGCCGGCGATGGTACGTTTCACGAGGTGTCGCAATCCGGTCTGGAACTAGAGCCGCCCAGGGCGCACCGCGGCGCTGCCTTTGCGGATTTTAACCTCGACGGCAAAATTGATGTGGTCACGTCCTCGATTGGCGGTTCGGCCGAGCTCTGGGAGAATGTCAGCGAAAACGACCATCACTGGCTGGTGATCAGGCTCGAGGGGACGCGAAGCAACCGTGACGGAATCGGAGCGGCCATCGCCCTCGACGGCCAATGCAATCACATGACAAGCGCTGTAGGCTATTCATCTTCAAGCCATTTCGGCACGCATTTTGGGCTGGGGAAGAACCGCAAGGCCTCCAAGATCGAGATTCGTTGGCCGAGCGGAACCGTACAGGTTCTGCGCGACGTGACCGCCGATCAAATCCTGGCGGTGCGCGAACCGGCGTAAGGCTTGGAACCATTGCATTTCCGCCAATCAACGGTGGGAGGCGTGTGATATACTGGTGGTCTATACCGGAAGGGACGGAGGTGTTAGTAATGAAGGGCAGTCTAAACAGGAAAGTTTCAGGGCGCCGGGAGGGCGCCGGACAGAGGGTCGGGGGGCAGATCGCGAAGCAAGCAAAGATTGAGGCTATTGGGCGGATTCAGGGCGTAGCGAGGCTGTTTAAGAACGGGCGGAGCCAGGCGGTGCGCCTACCGGCGGATTATGCGTTTAAGGATATCAAGGAGGTTTATATTCGGCGGGACACGCAGAGCGGCGACATAGTGCTC
The DNA here is from genome assembly GCA_050010015.1 of Terriglobia bacterium. Classification (GTDB taxonomy): domain Bacteria; phylum Acidobacteriota; class Terriglobia; order UBA7540; family UBA7540; genus CAVROP01. Next base: position 31,993 of record JBEKLY010000008.1, on the reverse strand, counting down.
TCCAGGCGGCCGCTCGACTGGGACAGTTTTCATGCAGCACTGAAAGAAGCGAAGGCGCCGAACGATTTTTTGAACGAGAAGGAGCGGAACCAGAGCTACGAACCTCGAGATCCATTTGAGGGTTGGCAAGAATGACGAGATACATGCTGGACACGAATACGGTAAGCGATGTGATGAAAGAAAATGAAGCGGTATGTTGGCGCACTGAGGCCACGCCGATGGAGTCATTGTGCATTTCCGCGATTACTTTGGGTGAGCTGCGCTTCGGGATCGCGAAGCGGAAGGCGCCGAAGCTCGAGCGGGCGCTGGAGGAGTTTTTGAAGCGGGTTGATGTGCTGCCGTGGGACGAGCGGGTTGCGGAGAAATATGGCGTGCTCCGGGCGTTACTGGAGAGCGGCGGGTGCAAGATGGGGAACTTGGATATGCTGATCGCCGGGCACGCGTTGGGCGTGGGTGCGGTATTGGTTACGAGCGATGAAGCGTTTTCGCGAGTCAGGGGATTGAAAGTGGAGAATTGGCGAGACTAAGCGCCCAGCTGTAGACCTACTTGGGCGGGGGAGCCTGAAGCTCCGGCAATTGCTTGGGGCGTTCCAGGGTGCCCCGAATTTCCTGGTAGCGTTTGATCATCTCCTCGGCAAGGGCTGCTTGCCCCTCCTGCTGATAGGCTCGGGCCAGGTCGTAGTAGAGCGCCCCATCCTGGTCGGCCGGCAGGGCCGCCTTAAAGTGGGGGATAGCTTCTTTGGGCCGGCCCGTTTCGAAGTATGCTTTGGCGAGGCTGCTCTCGGCAACGAGTAAGCCAGGGTCCAGGCGAAGGCTTTTTTCCAGGACGGGAATGGCTTGGGAGGGCTGATGAAGACTGAGCAGCGTGTCTCCAAGTAGATAATCCAGATCCGCTTCTTCCGGTTGGCTCTTGACCAGCGCTTCCAGAAGCCGGCGGGCATCTTCCTGCTCGCCAGTCTGCCTGTAGGCTATGGCGAGGTTCCTTTGGATCTTGGAATTGTTCGGCGCGAGCTTGAGCGCTTCCTGCCAATCTTTCACGCACCGGCGGAATTCACCCTGGGACAGATCGGTTTCCGCCAGCATCTCGTAGAATTCAACTCCGGGCGGCAGCTCCCTCAAGCGGTCAAAGGCCGCCAAGCCCAGTCGCTCATAAGCCTTTGCTTCCCAATAGTACGATTCCGCCGTAGGTTCCCGGCCGGCCGCTTCGACCAAGTGATCATAGCGAGCCTCCTCAAAGTCGCACGCCAGCGGCTGGGCGTTGCAGGGCGAAGCCGGAAGACGTTCACGCTTTTCTTCGAGGGCCGCCCAGTCCGGATGTCCCGTGGTTCGATAGATCTCGGCGACCGCGGCGTGGAGCCCGGGTAAAGTTGGGAGCTTCTCGATGGCTTGCCGGTAGTACTGGACGGCGGCTGCGTACTGACGATGCCGGGACTCTGTTTCGGCAGCGAGCGCGAGCGTGTATCCGGAATCGGGTGCAAGTCGCCGGAGTTTGCCCACCGTGTCGAGTGAAAGGGAAAGATAGCTGCGTCCCAATCCATACCAGCCTTTGGGATTCCTTGGATCCGAGTTGCACAGGGCCCGATACTCTTCTGCGGCCCGCACCTTATTCCCGGTTGAGAGATAGGCTTCGCCCAGCTTCCAGCGGGCGAGCTGATTTCCCGGCTGCCGATCGATCACTTTCTGTAGCTGCCCAATCGCCTCCTGTAGGTTGCCGACATCGAGGTAGGCCAATCCCAGAAAAAGCCTGGCGTTCAGATACTCGGGATCCATCCGTAGCACGGCGTTCAACTGTTCTATGGCGTCGCGGTGGCGCCCGGCCATCTCCTGGGCTATGCCCAAGTTTGTCATCAGACCAGGATTGTTTGGCACCGCTTTGACCAACTGCTGATAAATCGGGATCGCCTTTTCAGGCTGCCCGGAGGCAACGAATTCTTTGGCACGCTCTGAGTCCTTGGCCGGGTCGGCAGACTGGCCGAACAAAGACGCTGCGGCCGCCACAACGAAACAACCGGCCAGGAGAAGAGAACTTGATCGCAACCGCGACATGTGACGAAGCGACATTCGACGACTCAATTGCTTCGAGCCCTGAAGGGGCGAGCTAACAAAGCCCAGGCCAACGGCCTGGGTCGCGACCGAGACACCCTCGATCGCTGGGAGCAAGCCCTGCAAGGGCGAAATAACCTGGCGTTGGCCTCCACGGAAGGTCGCCGCCGCCGCCTCGATCGTGTCATCACGCCCCTTCAGGGCTGGCAAATTGCGCGGCATGGATCCCTCACCCAGGTCGTTGGCCTGGGCTTTGTTAGCTCGCCCCGTTGGGGCTTAAGAACATCGTCAGCACGCTAGCGGGGCTCGCGAGACACCGTCGAATTGCCCCGACTTACTTCACGAATTACTGGGACAGGACATTAGAGACCTCGTCCGGCATGGCACATCTTTGCAATCGTTAAGAGACACTGTCATTCTGAGCGCAGCGAAGAATCCCTGCAGTTCGTACGGTCCGAAACAGACTGCGGGGATTCTTCGCTGCGCTCAGAATGACAATGGGCAGCCAACTTTCTCTTCGCCCGACCTACTCAGTCTAACCCCGGAGCCGACGATTCGCCAGCCTGGGGCATTGGCCGCGATGGAGTAAGCCTATTAAAATAGCCCATCTTCAATGACCTCAATGAGAACGCGGAAATCGCAATCCCCGGCTTCTCGCACAGGCACAGGGACATCAGCAAGCAAGAAACTAAGAGAGAAGTCAAAAACAGATTGACAAATTGATTGCTGAGGAATAGTGTGAAGTTTCGTTAAGTTACAGGTTAGTTAATAGTTTAGAGAAATGGAGGGCACGTCATGGGTGCGATTTCCGGATCCAGCACTAATGGGGCAGCGCGCTTGTTCGGCAGCATCAAGCCATGTTTGTGTGCGCTACTTCTCGGATGGGCTTTTCTTTGCGTCTCCACCACTTCCTTGTTCGCGCAGGCGCAAGTCTCCAGCGCTTCCATAAGCGGAACTGTCATGGACAACTCGGGAGCGGTCACGCCCGGCGTCAAGGTGACGTTGTCTGATCCGGGTGCGGGCTTAGTGCGCACATTTACGACCGATTCGGCAGGCCTTTACTCCTTCACACTGGTACCGCCTGGAACTTATATTCTCACCGTGGAAAAGGAAGGCTTCCAAACTTACGTGCAGAAGGGAATCGTGCTCGAGGTCGGGCAGACAGCCACGCAGGATCTCAAACTGCAAATTGGCTCGGTTACGCAGCAGATAACCGTCGAGGCATCGGCTCCGATCGTCGATCAAAGCGATGTCAACGTTTCTTCCACGGTTACCGAGCAAGGGACCACCGAATTGCCGCTCAACCAGCGCAACATTTTCGGTCTCGTCAACATCGATTCCAGTGTCAACAACAGCGCCCAGATGCAGGCCCTCAACCCTGCCAACACCGTCCAAACCGCTGACCAGGACATTTCCTTCTTCAATTTCGGCGGCGGCCGATTTGGCACCACGGCCTATCTGCTCGATGGAACCTGGGACGGAGCGGGCGACTGGGATGGGATCATTTTTGTTCCGTCCGTGGACGCCACGCAGGAATTCAAGATCCAGACGATGACTTTCAGTGCGCAATACGGTTGGAGCATGGGCAACGTTTTGAACGCCGTCACCAAGTCCGGAAGCAGCCGCATTCATGGGGATCTATTCGAATTCGCCAGGAATAGCGACCTCGACGCCAACTTCTGGTGGAACAACGCTAACGGTGTGCCGCGCGAGCAATTCCACCGGCATCAGTTCGGCGGCACGGTGGGCGGACCCCTGTACATTCCCAAGTACTTCGAACACACCGACAAGATTTTCTGGTTCGTTGATGCTGAGGCATTGCGCCAAACATCTCCGGAATCGCTGACGGCTACCGTGCCGACGAGTACATTTGAGAGCGGCGATTTCTCGAGCCTGCTGGGGCCGGCGGCCGGAACTGACGCGCTGGGCAGGACGGTTTACCAGGGCGAAATCTATAATCCTTTCACCACCCGGCAACTCACAAACGGGGCGAGAGATCCTGCAACCGGACTGACGGCGAATTGCCCGGGAGGGGCTGCTTCATGCTACATCCGGGATCCCTTTTCCACTATGAACGTGATCCCGGCGTCCATGCTCAACCCGGTTTCCAAGAATCTTTTCGCATATTGGCCGCAGCCGACATGTACGGGCTGCGGATACCTCAACAACTTCAGCACCGCCACTGGAGCGCCGGTCAGCTCAACCGAATACACCACGCGCGCCGATTTCAATATCAATGATGCGACGCGTGCTTATTTCCGTTGGTCCCATAAACACGAGCAGAAGACGGAGGAAGCGGAATTCTACGGCACCAAAGATGTGGGAGGGACAGGCTCGATAGCTCCCGACAGCCGGGAAGATTTTGTAATGGGCGCTACTCGAACCATCAATCCCACCTTTATGGTGAGCGCGAACGTCGGATACGCACGCTGGGTTGAGGGGCGCATTACCCAGGGAATGCCATTCACGCCTTCAACTGTTGGACTCCCGGGTTCCATCGACTTCGCCAACGCGTTTCCCTATATTGGCATCGATCAGTACAACAACCCCGCCACTGGAAACGCCCTGGGTAGCGGCGGCCTGAACTCCACACCCCGCGAAGCCAAGAGCCTAGCCATTGACTTCACCAAGGTGCGCGGCGCTCACACCGTCAACTTCGGATTCATGGGAATTCTCAGTGTCCAGAACACGTACAACAGCTCGCAAGCCAGTTTTACCTTTCCTCGCAGCATGACGCAGGGGCCGGACCCGACCAACGCTAACATCACTACGGGCTGGGGGTTCGCTTCCTTTTTCATGGGAACAGGGAGCAGCGGCTCGGTGGGATATAATGCCGACGCCGCTCTGCTGAAAATGTTTTATGGGTGGTACGTGCAAGACCAATGGAGAGTGAACCGAAAGCTCACGCTGAATTTGGGTCTCCGCTATGACCTTCAGACCCCTCCTACCGACCGGTTCAATCGCCTCTCCTACTTTAATCCCACCGCCCCGAATCCAATCAGTGCAGCGGTGGGGTTCAACGTACCCGGCGAGCTCGTTTATGTTGGGGACGGAGCGCCTCGAGGTGTTTATAGACCGCAGTACACTAACTGGGCCCCCCGCGTCAGCTTAACTTATGCCATCACCAGCAAGACGGTGGCTCGGGCCGGTTTCGGTCTGTTCTACACTCCTGCCTTCGAGAATGCCGATTACGAAGGACTCACCTTAAACGGCTACAGCCAAAGCACGCCTTACATTGGCACGGTGGACGGGATCACTCCGACAAACCTTCTGAGCAATCCGTTTCCGAACGGGATCATTCAACCTCCGGGCAGATCGGCGGGAGGCCTGACGGACGTGGGACAAGGTGGTGTCAACGCAGTATTGCCATACCGTCCCACACCCTATATGGTGCAATGGACCTTCGGCGTAGAGCACCAGTTGACTGCAAACGATATGGTGTCCGCCACCTATTTGGGCAACCATGGAGTCAAGCTGACTTTCGCAGACCCTAATATCGATCTGAACCAGGTTCCCACGGCGGATCTTGCGATGGGGGATGGGCTGCTCAACGAAGTGAAGAATCCCTACTATCCTTTCATCCCCGCCAACGCGGGTTGCGGGTTAAACGATCCAACGATCCAAGAGGGGCAGCTGCTCCGTCCCTATCCTGAGTACTGCGGTACCCTTAACGATGTCCAAGACACGCGTGCCGAGTCCTATTACAATGCACTGACGCTCAATTACCGGCACCGATGGAGCCAAGGAATGGAGGTGCTCGCTTCCTACACTTGGGCCAAGTACCTCGATACGAACTCAGGGAACGAGGGGTGGGCAGGGACGGGCAGCGGCTTCGCGGAGAATTTTTACGACCTCCGAAACGAAAAGTCCTTGGATGGAGACGACATTCCCCAGAGCCTCGTTGTAAGCTACATTTACCAGCTCCCCTTCGGCCACGGCAGGCACTTTGCAACTAGCCTCCACGGCCCGGCCGAGGCGATACTCGGGGGTTGGCAAATCTCCGGGATAACTACTTTGAAGTCGGGCATTCCCCTTGCCTTCAGCGCCCCCGGTTACTCGTTCGCAGAAGGACAACGCCCGAACGTCACCTGCAATCCGAGCCTCGGGAATCCGACGCTGACCGAGTGGTTTGACACCAGTTGTCTTGTCAAGCCGGCGCCCTATACCTTTGGCCAGGCGTCGCGCTATATGGACGTGCGCGCTCCGGACATGCAGAACTGGGACATCGCCATGGAGAAATGGACCAACCTGACCCATAAGTATGAAAGCTTGCGGTTGGAGTTCCGGGCCGAGATGTTCAACGCCTTCAACCATGAGAACTTTTTCCGTCCGGATTCGGGCGTCGGGGATCCCCTGTTTGGCCATGTCAACTCTTCGGTTAACGGGGGCGGTCTTCCCGCCAGGGACATTCAGTTTGCGCTGAAGCTGTTCTTCTGATTCGAGAGAACGAGGCACCCGTGATGAAAATGATTCCCCTCCTTGGTAAGAGCGTGCGTGCAATTGCGGCGCGAAAGGCGGGCAGGATGCCCGCGCTCCCGGATATCTTCAGAGCAGCGAGGATCTGTATTTGTTTATGTTCAAGGAGAAAAAAGCAGACCCTTCGCCTCGCTCAGGGTGACAGCAAAGCGCTCAGCATGACAGACGATTTTTTCACACCTTCTGGGTGACGAAACCAGACTACGGCCCGGCCTTCACAGGGTCGCGGTAAGGCTGCCCTGCCTCGTACAACTTGATTCTGGCGTTCAGGGCTTCCACGAGCTCCCCGAGATGCTGCTGGGTAGCGAGGTCCAACGCCTTGTGGGCGGCCGCAATCGCGTCTGGGAATCTTCCCGCCTCCGCGTAGGCTGCCGCCAGCGTATCGAGGGAGTCGGGGTCTTGGCCGCCGTACACTTCGACTGCCCGCTCGGCGAGCTTCACCGCCTCCGCGCCATTGCGATCGGAAGCTTCGGGGCTCGCCGCCAGCGCGTGGGCGGCTTCATTCATCGCCGGCGCATAATTCGGGTCTAATCGCAGTGCCTCCCGCCATTGGGCGAGCGCCTCCTGCGTTCGCGCTTGCGAGATGTACAACGCTTCACCCAGACATTCATGGGCCTCCACCAGGTTTGGCTTGAGCGCCAGCGCGCTCTGCAAGCGTGCTATGGCTTGGGCGAACTGTCCTGCTTCTGTCAAGGCGCAACCTAGGTCGGTGAAGGCCTCGGCGAAGCTGGGATTAATCGCAATGGCCTTCTCGAAGTGCAGGACGGCATCATCAAGCTGCCCTGCAGCCGCCAGCGCTCGGCCGAGGTTGTGGTGGGCTTCGGCAAGGTTGGGGTCAATTTCCAAAGCCTTGTCAAACTCTGCCTTGGCCTCCCCGAGGCGGTTTTTGCCGACCAGGGCGAGACCCAGATCGTCGTGGAGATCCGCGGACTCGGGGTAATACTCCAAGCCTTTCTCCAAAGTGCTGATCGCTTCATCGGCGCGGCCGACGGCCAGCAGGGTGTGGCCCAGGTTGTTGTAAATCTGGCTGTATTGGGCGTCCAGCTCCAGAGCTTTCTCAAATTCGGGGATCGCTTCCGCATACCGGCTCGTCTGTGTTAGAGCGGTGCCCAGGTTGTTGTGAATGCGGGTATCGTCAGGATTCGTCGCGGCGAGTTCTCGCCACTCGGCGATGGCCGCCTCATACTCGCCCTTCTCTCCCAATTCCGCCGCGTGATCGAATTCCCTGTACATAACCACCGCCGGTGTATTAATGGCCACGAGGCCATCCTGTGGAATGTTCACAAACTCGGGAAGATTGACAGCGCGATTTGCGGCGGTTGAGTTGTCAATCAGGATGGCAGGGCTATCGTTGCCCTGCTCGTCGATGTGGGTGAGATACATCTGGGTGTAAGGCGAGCGGGCCTTCGAGGAGAAGACCAACCATCGCCCATTGGGCGAAAAGCTGTGCCAGGAATTCATGAGCGGTGTATTCGAGCGCATCCGCCTCGCCTGCCCGCCGCCCGCCGGCACAATATAAAGCTGGCTGTCGGGACGCATCAATTGGGCGTTGCGGCACTTGACGAAGACGATCCAGCGGCCATCCGGGGAGACTTTCGGAAACGTGTTGCTCATGCCGTTACCGGAAGCGCCCGCAATGGCCTGTGGTTCGCCCCCGCGGCCTCCGTTGAAGGGAACGCGGTAGAGGTCGTACTGAATCTGCACCTCGATCGGATCGTTGGCGTACGCCGCCATCTTGCGGTCAGGTGGATACGGTTCCCTCGCCTCCGCCCGGGCGAATACCAGGTAACTGCCATCCGGGCTCCAAACCCCGTCCGTCTGCACATAGCGGGGATCGTCTGCGCCCGGCAAGGGTTCTCGCCGGCCGGTAGCGCGGTTGTACCAGGCCAGGATCCCGCGGGTCGGATAAAACACTTGCAGAAAGCGGTAGTCTTTGAAATTGACCACGTAGTAGTTGCTTTGCGTAGCCCGGTCGGCCGTGTTCACCGTGGTAACCACATACTTCCCGTCCGGGGAAACCTGCGACATGAACCCCACACGGTTCAGGCTTATCTTCGGGTCGTGAGAAAAATTCCACGTAATCATGTCGGTCGTGTTGATGTTCATCTGCGGCTGGACGGGGACGATCGCGTAGAGCCCCTTGTCGTTCGCCGGTCCGTCCATGTCCATCCCCATCGTCTTGCCATCCCGAGAGAACGAATGACAATTGGCGCAGGTGTGCATGTTCTTCAGAACTACGCGCGGCTTGATGATCCCCTTTTCAGTTTCGGAGGGCATCAGGGGCACGTCGCGATAAAAGATGGGTGCGCCGGCGGGGTCCTTTGAGGTGCGGATCGTCACGCGGCCGCTGGATACCGCATGCTGCGCGTCTTGCCGGCTGAAGCCGCTGATGGTCACCACCGCGGCACTCGTCACGGAATGGCGTTTGATGGCGTCCCAGGCCGCCGCCTCGGGAATCCAGGTGTGCGCCGCGGCTTGCTCCGGCGTCAGCTTGGGCAACTCATTCGTGGAAGAGACGCAGCGCGGGTCAATCTCGCCAATGGCCAGCCGCTCACCGGCGGATTCGATGTGCATTCGAGCCGAGCTTTCGGCGAACGCGACGTCGATCCGCCAGCGGGTAGCATCAGCCGCGGCGTCGTGCCAGATGAATGTCGGCGGGGTAATTTCGGGGGGGAAAATCGAACCGTCCAGGGGGTAATCTATGGTGATCGAGGCCAGCTGCGCCGCGCTCTCGCCCGGCGCCGACAGCGCCGCGACGATTGCAACCAGGATGAGCAGGGCGATTCGCGTCCCGCACACCTGCGGACGCAGCCCATGCCCCGCGCGGCACACAGTTCGCACTGGGTTCTCAAATGTCATCGGACGCAAACACGATGATGTCCACGCGTCTGGTTTCATGCCCCAGCCGATAATACACCCGCTCCGCCCCTGCGGCAACTGTGCCAGGCAAATACGCCGCTACGGGCGACCTATCGGTCTTGATTGTGAGAGGGCTGTCGACGTTGATGGATTTCCGGCCCTCTCCCTTTGGAAGCTGTGAAAGAATCAGCCTCGTGTCATCCTGAGCGCAGCGAAGGATCTCCGCAGTTTTTTATGGTCCAACGATTTACGAACAACTGCAGAGATCCTTCGCTGCGCTCAGGATGACACATTACGAGTTTCTTCACACCTGCTTGAAGAGAGGGTGACGAGAGTAGCGAGCCGAGTGAGGGGTTTCTTCCCACAGAGCCTCGCAACTTCGGAATTCAGCTTTAAAGCCCAAAGAAAGTGTCGGCACCGCTCGGCTCGAACTTCACCGTGCAGGCCGCCGGTTGCAAGGGGCCACGGCGACACGATCGATCAGTCCACCGTGATAGTCACCGATCCAACATTCTGGGGCGTGCTGATTCCCGCCCCGCTCGCCTGAACGCTAATCATAAATGTCACTGGCTGGGGCGGTGACTGACCACTCGGCGGGCTTCCCCCCCCACCGCAAGATAGTGCCGTGATCAATATCGACCCGCCGATGATTGCGAGAGCAACCCGAGGCGTCAGCCGTTGCTTCCGCGCGACGATTATGAGGAATCCCGCCAAGAGGAGGCCAGCGAGGACCGTGAGAGTTCCAAGCCAGCCGATCGCCGGCGTCCAAGGTACGGAAGGCAGAACGGGCGCGAAGGCAGGTCTGGAATTAACCTGCACGGTCAGAGTATCTGAAACATTTCCGTTGGCTGGCAAGCTCGCGGCGGTGGGATTGAATGTGCATGCCGTGCCGCTGGGAGCGTTCAAACACTGGAAGCTGACATTGCCGGTGGCGCCGCTCTGGGAATTGAGACCGATGGTGAAATTGGCGGATTGTCCCACGGAGAGCGTTGTAGAGCCCGGAGTGATGCTGCCGGTGAAGCCAGGCGCAGACTCGATATCAAGCGCGGCGCTGTACTGGTGCGTGAGGCTCCCTATGGCGGCGGACACCGTGAGGGTGTAATTGCCGGTCTGCGCGGCCGAGCTAGCCTGGACGCTCACTTGCTCGACGAGGGTTCCGTCGACGGGCAGAACCGGCGAGGCGGGACTGAAAGTGCAGGAGACGCCGCTCGGAGGATTCAGGCATTTGAAACTGACGACGCCGGTTTCGCCGTTAAGCGAAGTAAGATTGATGCTGAAACTGGTGGATTCCCCGATTGGGACCGCGCCCGCGCCGGGACCGATTACACCGCTGAAGTCGGGCGCCTGGACTTCGAGAGTGACCGGGATTTGATTGCTAAGATTTCCAACTGTCGCTACGACGTTGAAGGTGTAGGAACCCTCGGGGACTGAAGAGCCGACCTCGAAGGTAAGCTGGTCGGTCGCGCTTCCATTGGCGGGGAGATTTACTGCAGCAGGGTTGAAAGCGCACGTCGTGCCGCCGGGATTGCCTGCACACTGCACGCTTACTGATCCTGCAGCGCCGTATTGTGACAATAGGGTGATTTCGAGACCCGCAGATTGCCCGGCGCTGATGGTGGGTGAGGATGGTGTAATGACCCCCTGGATGGCGGGCGGGGGCGACGCCTGAACTTGCAGTGTGGCAGCAGCCTGACTGGTGAATGTTCCATCGGTCACGGTCACGATGAATTGATACGTTCCCACCTGCGCGGCGGAAGTGGTGCCGACAACGAGCGACGAACTCCCGGACGATCCGGCGGACACGGCTAAAACAGGCCCGCCGAACTGGCAAGTCGCCCAGCTTGGCAAACCTGAACACGATAGATTTACCGTGGTTGAATAGTTGTTAATTGAGTACACGCTCACGGCGTAGTCGGGAGTGGCTTGAGCGACGTAGGCCGTTTGGGAAGATCCCCCGAGATACAACGTGAACCCTTCTGCGAGGGAACTGCCGGCCAGCCATCCATAAGCCGTCGCCGTCTGCGCGCCCAGGGCGGCATTGATTGTGAAGACGCGCTGCGCATTGAATCCGCTGCCAATCTGAAATGGCACGTTCTGGCTCACGCTTCCTGCCGGAATTGTGATAGTGGCTGGAATGCTGATGGCGGGATCGCTGGCCGCAAGTTGAACCGTGGTACCGGAGCTCGAAGCGACGGCCAAGCTCACCTGGGCCGTGCCGGCAGAGGCGACGATCGGCGTGGTAACAAGGCTAACCTGTAAGGCGGGGCCCACCGTGGCTGGCATCACGTGAAAAGAACCGTTCACCGCGGACAGTTCCACCAGGTCCGCCTTGCCATCACCCGTGAGGTCCGCAGCGAGTTGGGGCACGAGCATCTGGCCGAAGTCAAAAATGGTGTAAGTCGGCGTGAAGGTTCCATCACCGTTTCCTTCCATAATTTCGAGATAGGTGTGTGCAAGGTCGGGGTTCCCGCCATTCTGTGGACGAGTCTCGGACTGGAATACTGCAATATCCAGGTTGCCATCACCATTGAAATCTGCGAGGGTCACTCCATTGCTACTGTTCAGAGTGTAGATCATTGAAAACCCTGCATAGGGCTGGTACGTATTGGTAAGCTTGAAGGAACCGTCAGGCTGGCCGAGGTAGATTGCATATTGCAGAGGAACGTCGAGGTCGGGACCCGTCAGCGGCTCGACCAGTTCGACAATATCGTCGATGCCGTCGTGGTTAAAATCGCCAACCGCCATGTCTCCAAAGTTCGGCAGCACATCCTTGACCGGAGCGAAGGTGCCGTCTCCATTGCCCAGGAACTCGAGGACATCCCTCGAGATCGTACCCGTTTCACTGGTGGCCAGATGGACCAGCACGTCCGGCTTGCCATCCCCATTAAAATCGCCAACCCACACTTGACCTGCCGAACCCGCGAAGTTCGTCGAGTATCCGGGCGTGAAAGTCCCGTCGCCATTGCCCAGAAATACGGTGAGCGTGGATAGGTTGCCTGCTGAGGAGGGATTAACGGCAACGAAATCCAGCTTTCCATCCGCGTTGAAATCTCCCACGCCGATCATGCCTTGTGCGCCCGCAGGGGTTGTGAGCGGCAGAGGGGTGAACGTCCCATCGCCGTTGTTCTTGGCGTAGGCGATGTAGTTCGTGCCCCAATATGACGAGTTACCTATGGCGACGAAGTCGGGCCGTCCGGTGTGGCGAAAGTCCGCGAGCGCGACGTCGCCCACGTATCCGTTGGTCTGATAGTCCTGGTCGATCACGTGCGAGCGAATCGGCTCTGAAAAGCTTCCCGAGCCACCGTTAAGGAACGTCGTTAATTGAAAGGCCTGGATGTAATCGTTCGAGAATTGCAGCAAGACCACATCGGGCTTCCCATCTCCATTGATATCTGCAATCTTGAAGCTGTTGTTAAGCACGTTCGGCGGGGAGCTGTTTCCGAACCCGGTGAAGCCGAAGTTCACGCCTTCCGGCATGCCGAATCCGCCGCTGCCGTCGTTGAGGAAGATAGAAACCCGATCGGCGTCTTGGCTGGTGGCGACTACGTCCGGGTGGCCATCGCCGTTCAAGTCGGCCACGGCAAGAGAATACATAGACGCCCAGCCACGGTAGACCTTGGGGTTGCTGAAGTTGCCATGCCCGTCGCCCAGAAACACCGAGAGGAGATTCCCCGGTTGGTCGCCGTACTCCGCCCCCACGTCGAGGAATGCCGCCGAGGTGATGATATCGAGATTGCCATCGCCGTTGACGTCCGCAAGCACGACACCGACGGGGAGGTCTCCTGTCGGCAACGGAAGACCTCCGAAGGGATCCTGGAAGGTTCCATCACAATTCCCCAGGTGCAGGTAGGCCATGCCGGAGGTACGCGTAATGACCAGATCTGCGCAGCCGTCTCCATTCACGTCTCCCAGGGCCAGGTTGCTAGGCACGTCGAAAGAACTGGGCATGTCCACAAGTTGCGAAATCTTGAACGTACCGTCCCCCTGGTTCAAGTAGGCATAAACTCCTGGTGTAACAGCGTTGCTGTCGTTAACCACAAGGTCGGGGAGGCCGTCGCCGTTCAGGTCGGCCTCGACAACGTTGTTCGCAAGCAGAATATCCGACGACGATACATTCGCGTATTCATAAGGCTGGTAGATGGGTGATCCAAACTTGCCGGTGCCGTCGCCGGGGAGCAGCGCAATTTCGCCGACGTTGACGTTGCCTGCCATGCCCACCAGGATGTCTTTGTGCCCATCGCCGTTGAAATCATCAACCAGCAGGCAGGTTGGAGCGCCCGGAATGTAGTAATCCGTCTCGACCCCGAATGTCCCATCGCCATTTCCAAGCAATACTCCGACCTCTCCGCTGTCGGCTTCGGCGACGATCAGATCCAGATTGCCGCTCCCGCGCAGGTCCGCGGCTGCCACCGCGACCGGTGATTGGCCCAGGAGCGGAATGATGACGGGCGGTTGAGCGGTTCCGTCTCCGTTACCCAGGTACAGCCAGAGAGTATTGGCGCCGCCGTTCGAGACCACCCAATCCGTGTGCCCGTCGTGGTTGAAGTCTCCCGCGGCAATGCTGGTGGGGATGTAATCCGTGATCATGGATGGCCTGAAGAGAAAGCCAGGTAGCGCCCCTGGGTTTAAGGTTTGCCCCGCCTGATACGTCCGAGCGCCGCTTGCAGTACTTCCCGATTTCGCCCCGGCTAAAGGCGCCGCCGCCGCGCCGCGCGGCCGGAGAAAGCGCTGCACGTACTCAGGACCCTCCTTGCGAGCGATATTCCATCCCAGAAAGCGGGGCAGGTATTTCGGAAGTGGGATCGGCCCCGTTGGCGGTGCGTGGTGCGTCCCTTTGCCGGGAGGAGCCTCCTTCGAGCTGTTGACAGCGGTTGCGGTTGTGGCCGTCGCCGACTGCGTGGAGGGCGCTGTGATGGTAAAGGGCACGGCGTTCGAAACCCCTCCAGCCTGGTTATTGGCAGTAATCTGAACCGTGCCCGGATTGGCGATCAGATTGGCCGGAATCACTGCCACCATTTTGTTGGGCCCGACAGTAGCGGTGTTCACAGTCGTCCCGTTCCACTGCACCACGGTCGGCACCACAATCATGAAATTGCTGCCGTCCACTTCGAGGTCGATACTGAATCCCCCTGCCGAGATGCTGGAAGGATTGATTGCCGTGATGGTTGGCACCGGCTCATGGCCGGTAACCGTAATGGTCAAGGCTGCCGATCTGCCGCCACCTGGCGGAGGGTTGTAGACGTCTATACTGATGCCGTAGGCGGGTTGAATTTCGCCTGTCGGAATCAGGCATTGAAGTTCTGTGCTGCTCACGTAGGTAATTGGACAGTCAAGTGAGTTCGCTTCGATCTTCGACTGCGGGATGAAATTCGATCCGTTGACTGTAACCACGAAAGGCGGTGCACCCAAGGCGACCGACGTGGGTGAAACGGAACTGATGGCGGGCACAGGATTGTTCGCAGGCGGCGCGCTGGGAATTGTCCAGAGAACGCCGCTGCCGTTGCCGATATCCGGCTCGTTATAACTCCACATGGTCGCCACGGTCGGCGCCACCTGGACGGCCACCGAGGCCAATGCACCGAGATCTTCGTCCGCACAATTCCCCCCGAAGGTGGTGTTGGCATAGTTGAACAGCACATTGCTTGACCCTTCTTGAAACACCACCTGGAACTTCACTGTGGCGGAACTGTCGCCGCGGCAGGCGAAGCTTTCCACGTCTCTCCATTCAATCACCAGTTCGCGATTCGGGGCGGCCCCGGTCACTTCCCAGAAGACGTTGTTGTCAGTCCCCGAAACCGGGTAGAGGTCCTCCCAGAACGGGGCGACGAGGGTGGTGATATTGGAATACGCCTGGTAGCTGTCGTTGTTCGGCAGCCAAACATCAACAAAGCCGTCGAAATTATCTGTGAAGCTTATGGTTCCGTTGCTGCTGACATAGAGGTTCGTGAAGCTACCGCCTCCAAATTCAATCGGGAAGGGTGAGCTGACGGTCGCGACTGAGTCATCGCCGAGGTTGAGATTCGTGCCGGTAATACTCCTGTAGTTGTAAGCGGACGGCGCCACTGGCGCGGGTTGGTAAGCGCTCAACACTTGCACGTTGACAGTATCGCCGCCCGGAAAGGTGAGCGCGTAGTTCCCCAGCGCCGAGGGAGTAAACTGGCCCGTGTAGATTCCATCCCCCGCTGCCTCGTCCGCGCCCGTGCCGTCGTCCACGAGATTAACGCTGCCGCCGCTTGATGTCTGCACGCTCACGGGGCCATTCGGCTGTCCACAGTTGATATTGAGGTAAGCCAACGTCGTCGTCGCGCCGACCGCACTCGAAGTGGTAGCCACGTTGGGTAGCAACCGCGATCCGACCAATGAATTCGAGCAGGTCAGCGACCCGTAGGCATTCAGGCGTCGGCCGGTCACCGTGTTTGCCAGGGCCGGCACCGTATCTCCGCCGGCGAGAATCTGGTTCTTGATGGCCCTCCAGTCCCAAGATGGATTAGCCGCTTTGAGCAGCGCGGCCACGCCGGTGACAAAGGGTGCGGACATGGAGGTCCCTGTATCCAACCCATAAACACCGCCCGGCAACGTGCTTAGAATGTCAACCCCGGGCGCTCCCAGATCAACCGAGTATCTTCCGAAGTTGGAAAATCCGGCGAGCCCGTCATTCGGCGTGGTCGCCGCTACGGAAATGATGTTGGTCAGAAAGAGGCTGGCTGGGTCGGTCGGGTACAGGTCGTTGTCATCGAATGAATTACCGGCCGCGGCGATGAAGAGTATGCCGTCCTGTTGCTGGGCCGTGATGGCGTCAATCAGAGCTTGCGAGTAGAGCCCCTCTCCTCCCCAACTATTATTGCTGGCAATAACGTTTACACCTTGATCTTTCATCTGCTTGACGAAATCCAGGCAGGCGACGGCATCTCCCAACGAATCGACTCCACTGCAGGCCATCAACTGAACGTTCCAGTTCACCCCGGAAACTCCCAGGCCGTTATTCCCCACGGCGCCGATGATGCCTGCCACGTGCGTTCCATGGCCGTCGAGATCCATGGGGTCGCAAGCATTGCCGTTCCCTCCCAGCGCACCCGGTTGAATGCCATGACTGCCGGCGGGGCAGGTGACGCTGTATGACCCAACCTGCTCCGTGAACGAAGTCGGTGCTGACCAGACGTTGGCTGCCAAGTCGGGGTGGGTGTAATCAATGCCGGTGTCGATGACTGCCACGACAACATCCGATGATCCCGTAGTGATGTCCCAGGCTTGTGGTGCATGGATGTCCGCACCCGGCGTGCCGCCCGACTGCCCGGTGTTCGATAAGCCCCATTGCTGCGGAAACAACGGGTCATTGGGCTGCGCGAAGGTGTGCAGGATGTAATTAGGCTCCGCATACAGGATGTCGGGGCTCTTGTGGTAATCGCGCAGCGCTCTCTTGAAATTGGACGCGGCCGAGAGTTTTACCAGGTGCAAGCCCGGGACGCTCCTGAACTCCCGCTTGATCGTTCCACCAACCTTGGCGTGGGAAGCCAGCATGGCCTGCCGACTCGTGCCGGACTTGAACCGGACGAGAATCTCGTCGGGAACATACTTCGGGCGGCTTTGCGAGGTCCCACTTTCATGGTTCTTCGATCGATTCATATTCGGAACGCGCCCGCCTTGGCCCATTGCAAGAGAAGATGCAAAGATCAGAAATAGAAGGAGAACCGTAAGAAGGGGACTTCTTTTACGGGTCATGATTACCGCCAGGGAGGAAACTTATTTCGCATAGGGCTAAAGAAGGATGGCTGCGTCACCTACAGGCTAATACTCGTAGCTGCTGGAAGCATTTCCTACGTATTGCAATACCGTCCCGGGGACTAACACCAGTTTGCTTTCCGCGGAATTCCGGCTTCGTCCATATTTGGTCTTAGGAGGCTTCTTTTCGCGGGCGGGGTTAATGACAGGATTCCTATTATCCGCCGTGGAACGGGCTTCTCCAAGTCTGCGCCATCGTCTGTGTCAGGATGGGAATGGCGAGTGGAATAACTGGAGACTCCGAATCACAGGGGAGGCTATTACGGATGCGGGGCACTGTCAAGAGACAGAGCGTCCTCGTGACATTTCGTCCTTGCGGCGGCTGCCCGAAACCGTGACCTGCGGCCTCACCTGCGGTGACTGTTGTATCCGAACGCCCAGCGGACCTCTGCGTGGCCGCGTAATGGCTGAGCTGCGGACGTGGCGCCCGCGCTTCCGGGTGCATCGTCACCTCTCCGCCGTGACAAGGAAGCTGTCGCTGTAGGGGAGGGCCTGCCGTCCCCGGGCCGCTGTAATGTCAGGCTGCTCCGGGGACGGCTCAATCATTGACCAAGTGGGGCTGGCCACTACGTCGCGTGGACGCGCGTGTCGACTTCAAACTCATCTGCGTCGTTGCAGTTGCAATCGTCGCGGTGGCACTTCCGGCAGCCGCACGGCTCCGTGTGTTGCTTCTGGCAGGAACCTTTACGGCATTCGTCGCAGCAGTTGCGGCAGCAATCGCACCAGATGGTATACGCCACGACCTCGACGGTTTTGATCGGCGTGGCCGGGTCGTCGCTCGCAATGATCAGCTCACACGCCCTGGGATACTCTTCCGTTGCTTTATACCGGATAACGACGCCCAAGCAGGAGCCCGGATGCAGTGTTGCCGGGAACGGGTTATTGACGAGCTTCCAGTGGTGGTTTTTGTGCTTGAACGTGACGCTCGAAACGTGCAGCTTGCAGTCTCCCACATTGCAGATCGAGATGGTGCGTTCGACCTCGCAGCAAGCCTCTACTCCGCCGAAGAAAGCCGACCCGGTCACCGCGATTCGGCCCGAGGGGACATTCCCGGAAACGTGCACGCTCTTCGGTCCCGCGGGATCATTGCTGATTACGGTGATGGTGGCTGACTTCGCACCAAAGCCGGCCGGCTGAAAGCGTATGGGGAGAGTGAGCGAGTTGCCGGCGGATACCATCAAAGGATAATTGCTTACGCTCGGCGTCACGAATTCCGGCGACGACGAGGTGACGTCCTGGATCGATAACCGGCAGGGGCCGTTGTTGTTGAGTGTCAAGCGCAGGTCGACAGACGAGCCGATGCAGCAATCCCCAAAGTAACCATGATCGGCGATCACGGTTTCAAGCGCGCCGGTGCCGCCGAAGCCGCTGGCCGTCAGATCGAGCAGCGGCGTCAGTGGGTCGTTGCTGGTCACACGAATGGTCGCGGTCTCGGTTATCCCGCGTGTAGTGGGGTTGAACTCGATCGTAAAGTCCACCTGGGCGCCCGGCGCGATGGCAAGAGGCGTCGCCGGCGCAGGCAGCACGCTGAAGTCTGTCGAGCCCGACAGTCGCTGGACGCTCAAGATCATCAGGTCCCGATTGCCGACATTGAAGATCTGAAGCGTCAGAAATTTCGGACCTTCGCATACGGTGGCGAACTGCAGGTTGTCCTCGAGGTTCACGGCAATCGCCGGACCATAGAATTGCTTGAGGCCTTTCAGCAGTTGAATCCCTCTCGGGCTGCCCCAGCCGGTGCAGGCATCCCATCCAGGAACCACCGGGTAGCCCTTTGTTCCCGCAAAGCTGTTGTCCGTCGCCCCCGGTTCTGGAAGGATGTCCCTGAAGACGCTCGAACCCAGCGCGTACAGGACTGGATTGACGAAACCGACGTTTTCGCCTAACGCCGCGTTCACCACGGCGATCAGACCCGCCCACAGAGGCGCCGAGGCGCTCGTTCCGTTTGCCGGAAACAGCGAAGGCGCGCCGCCCAGAATAATGGGGTAGCCGCTGTTCGGGCTTGCATTGGCCGAAACGTCCGGAACGCCGCGCCCCTGGTGCCCATCGTTCACCGACGGCGGCACGCCCGCATCAACCTGATACGAGGGTTGAGGAAATAGGTCGCTGACTCCGCCTCCGGTCGCGCCACTTCCCGTGAATATTCCAAAAGTAAACGAGTCATTCCAAGCGTACTCTTCGAAATTCAAACCGCTGATGTCACCCACCGTGGTCCCGCCGACCGACAAAACCCAGGGATCGCTGGCCGGGTACTGAACGTGCGCGCGGCCGTCCGCAATCTTCGATTGGGCTCCACTGTCGCCGGAGGCGATGCAGATCGTTACCCCCTGGATCGCCGCATCCTCAAACGCGGCTGAGACGGCAGTAAGCCAGCCGATGCTGACGCCTTCCGCGAGCAAAGTGGCGGCGTCGTCGCCATCCGAAACGTAGAAACTCGACGACAGCACCGAACATACTGGGTCGCCTGCTTGCGGATGAATCACACGCGTCACCAGATCCACCCATCCCTTTTGTGTGTAGGTCGTGAAGTAAACCCCGATGGTCGCTCCGGGTGCGGCGGACCCGGCGATGAAGATGTCCTGGGTCGTTTCGGGATCAGCAAATCCGAGGTTAGGTGCGTCCACCGGAACGTCGACCACCACCGGCGGGCTGCCGCCGAAGTTGGCGCTGATATCGGATGCGAGATAACCGCCCTCGGAGAAGATCGCGATACTTTGTCCCGCTGCGAGGTTGCTCGGGAAATCGTAGAGTTTCGTGATTGTACTGATCGGGATCGGCGCGGTTCCTGGAGGATCGCCAAGATTGCGCTTGGTGATGCGCCGGGTATCCAGTCCGAAGACGCCGACGATACTTTCCGCTAATTCCGCCGGCAGGTGAATAAAGCCGTCGTAGCTGCGGTATGTCTCAGTGACGGGCTCTCCGGTGCGGCTTCGTTTCACCCGATGTTCGTAGTTGTTCAGTTCGATGTGGAGAGCCCGCTTGAACTCCCCGACAGTGCCCGAGACTACAATCGTCCGCCGCGCCGGATGGGTTTCGACAACACTCAGGCCGTGCGATGTGACGAAGGCCGTAACCTTCTCAATGTCGGACTGGTGGGCGCCGTACTTGCGGGCAAATTCCTCGTTCGACAAACGCCGGCGCTCGGAGGGCGGCGTGTCGCGATAGTAGGAATAGTCGGGAATCGCCGGTCCTTCCGACCGGCGGCGCAGGACGATCGTGACTTTGATCGTGTCAATATCTTTGGCCGGGCCCAGGAGCTTCGAGTCGGGTGCTGGCCTGAGTTCGCTCCCTGGGAGTTGACGGTAGTTCGTTGGAACGTCGGACATGGTTCTCTCCTCTTTACGCCCACGGTGTTTAGGTCGGGATTTCCTTCGTATATTTCCAGGCATCATGCAACCTCTTCAACCCATGAGCTTCGTCTAATCGGTTAGCTCGCCGCAAGTGGCGGAGCTCGTTAGCGCTGCTACACGCGCAAAGCACGCGATTCGTGCCTGTCGTTCTTCTGTGCTATTGTCTGCCCTTCACATAGTATGGTGATAATTCAGCGGGAATCGTTTCATGCCGGTCTCAGTTGCGCCGAAGTTGCTTTGGCGCAACTGGCACAACCGGGTACAACGGCAAGCGTGGAGTCGAGCTAGGCCGATCCCAAGTCCGGCGAGACTTCGCACCACCCAAGAGCTTACAGCCCGCCGGTGACCCCGAGATTTCGCGTCAAGTCCGCAAGCAGCTCCTTTCCTATTGACATTCTATACGTGGATCGTTATCATTCCTACAGAGGATCGATAGGAGAGCCATCTTGAGCGCTAAGCCGACTACCCTTTTACAGGGGACACTGGATTTGTTGATCTTGAAATCGCTGGTTGCCGGTGAGAAGCATGGATTGGGGGTCTCGCGCCGAATCCAGCAGATCACCGGGGGCACTTTTGTGGTTAAGCCGGGCTCGCTTTTTCCTGCACTCCATCGAATGGAGGAAGAGGGTTGGATTTCCTCGTTTTGGGGAGACTCCGAAAACCATCGCCGGGCGAAATTCTACCGCTTGACCAAGGCCGGGCGGAAGCAACTCGAAGTCGAAACCACGCGGTGGGGCCGTATTTCCTGGGCTATCGATCACGCCTTGGAAGCATCATAGGGAGGACGTCAGCATGCCGCTTCCGATGAAAGCTCGAAGTTTCCTGCGCAATCTCTTTTTATCTCGTCGCGTAGAGATGGATCTCGACGAGGAGATGCATTCCCATCTCGAAATGCTCACGGAGGAGAACATTCGCGCCGGCATGCCGCCCCAGGAAGCGCAACGCGCCGCGCGAATCGAGCTCGGCGGTATCGAACAGGTAAAAGAGCAGGTTCGCGAGAGACGGGTGGGCAATTGGCTCCACTCGGTGATCGCCGATTGCCGCTACGGTATTCGGCAACTCCGCAAGAACCCTGGCTTCCTGATCGTAGCCGCGCTGACACTCGCTCTGGGCATCGGTGCGAATACGTATTGCGGGCTTCGCGTCCGAACGTAAATGACTCCCTGAAAGAAGGTGCGCCCTCGACGGGATTCGGGCGGCGGCATCGCAGGCTGCGCAACACATTGATCGTGTCGGAAGTGGCGCTCTCGCTAGCTTTGCTGGTCACCGCGGGGCTTATGATGAAGAGTTTTATCCGCCTCGAACGCGTATCCCCCGGCTTCAATCCTGAGCGGCTGCTGACGATGTTTATTGCCCTGCCTGAAGCGAAATACACCTCCAGCGAGCCAACGGCGAACTTCTATGAGCAGCTCATTGAGCGCGTTCAGAATCTTCCCGGAGTGCAAGGCGCCGCGGTCGCAAACATGCTCCCGTTGGGCGGGATGAATTCAACCTCGACCCTTCGGATTGAAGGCAGGCCGGAACCAGCGGCGGGACAGGAACCGGAGGCCAATTCGCGCACCGTGAGCTCTTCCTATTTCAGGACGATGCAAATTCCCATGCTTCGAGGGCGAGAGTTCTCGAGCGAGGACTCCGCCCAGGGCCCGCTGGTCGTTGCCGTCAACAAGGCTTTTGCTGCGCGCTTCTGGCCTGGGGAAGACCCGCTGGGGAAACGCATGCGGCTTAGCGGGCCGCTCGCAGAGCAGCCTTGGCGCACGGTGGTGGCCGTGGTGGGCAATATCCAAGACGAGTTGAACGTCCCCGCACCTGCCGAGATGTATTTCCCCTTGCGCCAGCAGATGAGGAGCACGATGGCGCTGGTTGGACGGACCTCGCCCGACCCACGGAGCCTGGAAGCAAGCGTCCGCGCGCAAGTTGCCGCCCTGGACCGCGACCTGCCGGTGTTCGACATCATGACGATGGACGATTTGCGCTCGGTCACCCTCATCGGGTGGAGACTCGGCGGCACGCTCATGACCGCTTTTGCCGGGTTCGCGTTGGCGCTGGCAGCCCTAGGGCTCTTCGGGGTGATTGCCTACACGGTGAAAGAACGCATGCATGAAATCGCCCTGCGCATGGCCCTCGGAGCTCGACCGCAAGAAGTCTTCCGGCTGATCGTCGGCCAGGGAATGACGCTCGCGCTGATGGGTCTCGTGGCAGGGCTGCCCCTCGCTTTGGGAATGGGGCGCGCGGTGGCCGGCCTGCTCTACGGAGTTTCCCCAAACGACTCCGCAACGTTTGCCGGCGTCGCCGCGATCCTTGCCGCCACTGCCTTCGCCGCGTGTTACATCCCCGCGCGCCGCGCAATGCGCACCGACCCTTGGGCTGCCTTGAGGAACGAATAGTAACTCGCACGCGCCGTCGGCCAGCCTTCCTCCGAAGGACCTCTTATGAATTCGCAGAGACCGGCGACGCTCACCTTCGTTTGTGATCCGAGCAATCACGTCCGCTTGGAATGTCGACCAGGCGAATCCACTAGCGATTCGTCATTCGTTCCAGTTCTTCGGGATACCGAGCGCCTTGCACGGGGATCTTTGAGGTGGCATTGCGGCGGACGATAACGAGGGAAGCCGTGACAGGCGAATTGAGGTATTGTTGGGTTGCGATTCGAGAGGGCCTGAAATGATTCGAATCATTTCGAAACCCAGACCCTTCTTGCGGCGGCTTCGCCCAGGTGGATGCTCCTATTCTTCAGACAGAGGGTGAGGGTGTCGTCGTAATTGCGGCTGAGAACCTCCAAAGCGACGCCCGGCCGGATACCCAGCCGGTCAAAGTATTCCAGGAGTTTGCGATCCCGCTCGTACATGCTGTCTACTTGGAGCGGAATACGAGGGGTAGCTTCCCAAAGTTGCTGAAGGCCTAGCTTCCGCCGCTCGGCGGAGCTTTTGTTGATCTGGTTACCATGGGGACAGGGTCCGTTTGGCCCGAGCTTCTCGACCAACTTTCGTTCCACATCTTCAGAGATTGAATGCTCCAGCCGTTCCGCCTCATCGTGGACTTTGTACCACTCCATTCCCAGGATTTCGAGGAGCATGCGTTCCACCAGGTGGTGGCGGAAGCGCAGCTTGTCGGAGATCTCACGCCCGCGTTGCGTCAATGAGATTCCGCCCTTGCGGTCGATCTCCACAAGTTTATCTCGTCGCAGCCGGCGCAGAGCCAAGGCCACGGCGGGGGGAGTTACGCCGAGCCATCGCGCGATGGTCGCGGCGATCACGGTTCCTTCCTCGGATTCGGCTTCAGCAATGGCCTTCAGATAATCTTCTTTTGATATGGTGAGCTTAAGATGGCTCATAATGGGCGCCTTCAAGGCCTTTCTCTCGTCCCGGGCCAGCCTATAGAGTCTCTGTGAGAACTCGTTTTTGCTGTCATTCCGATGAGCCGCAGGCGACGAGGAATCTCGCTCTGCCATTGAAAACATTCAGAGCGAGATTCCTCGCTTCGCTCGGAATGACAGCCGGAATCGGGCTTTCAAGCAGACTCTAGAACCGCCTTCCCGCAGCATTCGCCCGGCAGACAACATCTATATTAAGCCATGCCTGGCGATCGGGCGTAACAAATTATAGTTGACACGCGTCGAATCTTTTAGTTAACTATAGTTTACTATGATTAGAAAGCCTTAGTAAATTAAGGCTGGCGCAAAACCCCCCAAACGACGCTGTCGCACCTGGAGGAACACAAGACATGGGCCGCAAGGTGATTCTGGTTCTTCTGCTCGTGGGCACTGGGTCCATCTCCGCCAAGTACGGAATGGCGCAGGGAGAAACGACTAGCGCTATCCTGGGCCAAGTGAGCGACGCGAGCGGTGCGGCGGTTCCCGGTGCGACGGTGAGCATTTCGAACCGCGAGACCGGCATGCGGCGATCTCTTTCGACCGATGAGGAGGGGCGCTTCAACTTCCCGCAACTCAAGCCGGGCACTTACTCGGTCAGGGTCGAAGTTGCGGGTTTCGATCCCCAACAAAACGACAACGTGTTTTCAGGTCTGGGACAGAAGCAGACGGTGAATTTCATGCTCCAGGTGGCGCAATCCAAACAGGCGATTGAGGTCACCGCGGCGGCGCCGATCCTAAATCCTGAGAATGCCAACACCAGCACCAATCTCAACGCGCCTGCGCTCGAAGACCTTCCCAACCCGGGCGGCGACCTCACCTACCCCTTGCAATTCGCGGCTGGCGCGCTCATCAACACGGCGGGAAGCAGCAACGACTTTGTAGGCGGAAGCAACGGCTATGGCAACGTGGAGTTCAACGGGCTGCCGGCGCTCTCGAACGGCTACATCGTCGATGGGCTGGAAACCAATGACCCCTTCACAGGTCTCAACAGCGGTCTCTCGACCAACCTGGTGCTGGGCCTGAACTCAATTTCCGAAGTGACCGTCAACACCCTCTCCTATTCCGTGGATCAGGGGCGCTATGGAGCCTCCCAAGTGAACTATGTCACCAAGTCCGGCAGCAATCACTTTCATGGAAATCTCTACGAGCTTTGGAATGGCTCGGCTTTGAACGCCGCCGACTTCTTCACGAACGCAACCCCGGGGAATCACAGGCCCAGATCCACGGTGAATCACTTCGGGGGCAGCTTTGGAGGGCCCATTCGTCAGGATAAATTGTTCTTCTTCAGCGATTTCGAATGGGTGCGGATTGCGCTTCCTATTGTCACACCGGTTACCGTGCCGACCCCCGCCTTCGAGAACTACGTTCTCCAGCAACTTGCTTTAGGAGGCACGGACGCCGTAACCGGCGCCACTTACCCCGCCGCGCCGCAGATGGTGCCGTTCTATAGGAGAATGTTCTCCCTTTACGGAAGCACGAGTGGGACGCCACTTGCGGTCCTGGGCTGTCCCTTCAACGCCGACGGTAGCCAGACTGCTGGCAACCCGCCCAATGGAACCGGCTGCGCCAACCGGCAGAGTGTTTCACATTCGAGCGATGATCGCGAGCAAGTCCAAACGGTTCGGGTCGATTACAACATCAACACGGCCAACACCGCTTGGTTCCGCGTTCAGGCCGACACCGGCCTGCAAGCAGCCTGGACCGATCCAATTAACCCCTTGTTCAGTTCGCTCTCTCCGCAACCGCTGTACTCGTTCATGGCGGGTTATTCGCACGTGTTTTCCCAGAACCTCGTCAATTACTTCAACCCGGGATTCTCGTGGTATTCGAGCCTCTTCGCCCCAGCCAATTTCGAGAAAACGCTGGCAGCATTTCCCATTGTCCTCGAGGGGAGTGGTGCGAACGCACCCTTCACAACCCTCGGAGGGCTCGACAACACCTGGGTGCAGGGAAGGCGAGCCTCGCGGTTCTTCATCAATGACAACCTCGCCTGGAGCCACGGCGCGCACGAATTCCGCTTCGGAACGAACACCAGAGTTTTCCTTCTGAACGACTACGATTTCGCTGAAGGCGCGGTGCCAACCGTGACCTACACGACCTTGCCTCAGTTCATCTACGGCGTTGCCTCGACCGCTTCGGAGACTTTTCCGCGTGTCGCGAACGAACCTTTCAACTCTCTGAATCTTGACCTCTACGCGCAGGATACCTGGAAGCTCACGCGCAAGCTGACGTGGACGGCCGGCGTTCGCGACACCTTGAATTCCAACCCCTCGAACCCGCACCATGAGATTTCGAGGCTCGCCGGCTCTTTCGATTCGATTCCCCACGATTTGAACCAACCGCTCAACGGCGCGATCCAAACCGGTCTCAGGAGCGTCTTTGCCTCCACTCCGCTCGCCATCTTGCAACCGAGGACTGCACTCGCCTGGGAGTTCACGCCGAATTCCGTCCTGCGGACGGGTTTCGGCTTGTTCAGCGACCTCTTGCCGGGCGATATTGCTGACCTCGTGGGCGTCAATCCGCCCTACGTTCGGACCTTCCAGGGCGGACTGCTCGGCAGTGTCGGTGGAACCGCCCTGGCGCCCGGCGTGCCCGGTAGTGCGGTGGATGCGACAGTGGCCGCGAACCAGGCGTTCAACCTGGGCTACGCACGAGGATGGCTTTCCTGCGCTTCGCCACAAGCCAACCCCGCCGCATGTCTGCCGCCTGTAGCCATCACGGCGGTACCGGATGGAGAACTCCGCGCCCCGTATTTCATGCAATGGAGTTTCGGGCTCGAACATCAGTTCGGGAGCACGGCCAGCGTGCAGGCGCAATACGTGGGCACGCGAGCCTTGAACCAGCCATACCTCACGCAAGTGAACGGATACCAAACCGTGTGTCAGGGATGCTTTTCTCCCTTTCCGTATCTCCAGCCTCGAGATGCGAGATTCGGTGCCGTCACGCAACTCTCAACCGGTGCAAACAGCCACTACAACGGGCTTCAGCTTTCCGCCATGAAACGCTCGAGCCACGGCCTCGAGGGCCAAGTCAATTACACTTTTAGCCGCTGTATGGACGAGGTTTCGAATGGCGGATTGCTGCAATTTTCCGCAGGGGGGATCCTTTCGCCCTTACCGGGAGAACTGGCCCGCAATTACGGCCCTTGCGATTACGACATCCGGAACAATCTGACGGCGGAGTATGTTTATCAGTTGCCCCTCAAAGTCCAGAGTCGGCGGCTGGGCTACGCGTTCAACGGTTGGCAGATCTCCGGCACGGTCTTCTGGCACAGCGGGGTTCCGTTCTCGGTGCTCAGCACGCCCTACGCGGCCGAGGGCAACGGCATCGTGCAGGGCGCAGGCCCGCAATTCGCGAGCCTGGTGCCGGGTGTCCCTATTTATGTGCGCAAGCCCATCCCGGGCGTCACTCAACCTGGCACCCTTCAGTGGCTTAACCCCGACGCCTTCGCCTCCACGGTGGATCCGAGCACAGGCACATGCTCCGGGGGAGACAGCCCGCAAAACTGCCAGTTCGGCGACCTCGGCCGCAACGCCTTGCGCGGTCCTGATTTCGCATGGAGTGATTTTTACCTAACCAAGGGGTTTAGAGTGAAGGAACATATCAGACTGCGCCTGGAAGCTCAATTCTTCAATGTTTTCAATCATCCCAATTTCGCACTCCCCAGTATGGTGCTGGCCGGCGTACCAGGGAAGGCTTCCACTCAAACAGGGTTCGGAGCGCTCACTTACGCCACGTCTCCTCCCACGGGGCTGCTGGGCGTCGGTTTAGGCGGAGACAGCTCGCCACGCATGGTCGCGTTCCATGTCCGGCTCGATTTCTAATCGAAGTATGAGACAGGCTCGTCCAGTAAGATAGCCTCGCCAGGAGACAACGATGCCGCACCGATTGATGGACTGCGCTGCAGTCATTCTGATCGCACTTCCCTTTGCGCTCTTCGGGGGCGGCAATCCGGGTCAACAAGAGACACGTCCAGAGGCGCCCGAAGGACGTATTAAGAAAAGACCTGCGCAGTACACGCCACCATCTTCTGGTAAAGCCATGTACCTCGCCTACTGCGCCTCCTGCCATGGCAAGGATGGCAAGGGAAACGGACCGGCGGCATCCGCCATGAAGATCGCACCTTCAGATTTGACCGAGCTCGCGGCAAAGAACGGAGGCATCTTCCCCGAGAACCACGTAGCCCAGACCATAAGGGGCGACTCGAACACTCCCGGTCACGGCTCACAGGAGATGCCGGTTTGGGGCCCGATTTTCGGGGCAATCGGAACAAAGAGTGACGGAGTGCCGCAACTGCGCGTTCGGAATCTGACCAAGTACGTCGAGTCACTGCAGCAGAAGTCAGTCAAGTAGCGCGAACGTCTTGGAGCGAGAGCGTCGCGCCGACCACCGGTTTTGTGGTCCGCGTCCTTTCCGTGGCGTGACATGGCCATCAAATTCGCGCGCGCGGGTCGGACGGTATCCTGACACGGTCCACGATCAAACCGCAAACTTTCTTTTGCTCCTCGGCGCTCATACCGGAGTACTCGTTGTAACTCGACCATTGCCAATCTTCCGGGCAGCTGGCCAACCCGGCCTTGACCGGGTTAAGGTGGACGTACTCGACCTTCTCGTTGTATTCCTTGACGGTGCGCAGGGCGCGGTCGAAGAACCGGGGCTGCCACAGCTTTTTCAAAAGAAGAATCGCGGACCGCAAAAACGGCGGTACGCGCTACCCGCTCAAATTCCCTTGGTCGCATCCGGGGGAGTGACTCAGCACACGGCGGCAGGATTCGTTTTGGCCGGCGCGGCTGCCCTCGGCGTCGGATTGGATTTAATACCCCCCGACGCCATCACCCGACGACAGGTGGAACGGATTCAAGAACTCTCGCACCGCTTTCTTGCGTTCGTCAAAGATGCCCGGACACGGTTGATGGAAGGAAGAACCAAGCGTCCGAAGGCGAGACAGTAATCCAGATCAATTTTTTCTTGGACGTTTCTTCAATCAAGCTTGCCGCCGCGCTATGATTAGTGACGGACTTAAAGGTGTAATCTTAAATTCGACTGAGGTCCCAGTTCGGACGAGCATGATGGCTGCACGAGACATCCCGAATCCCCAAGGATCGCGCTCACTCCAACTCGCCATGCGGCTTTCCCTGGCGATCGCCTTCCTCATGCTTGGAATAAAAGTACTTGCCTACTGGATGACCGGGTCCGCGGCGATCCTCTCTGACGCTGCCGAATCGGTCGTCCACGTGGTGGCTGTTTCCTTTGCCGCTTACAGCCTCTGGTTGAGCCGAAAGCCTCCTGACCCCAGCCATCTTTACGGTCATGACAAAATCGCATTCTTTTCGGCGGGGTTCGAAGGCGCCATGATTGCTCTGGCGGCGGTCTATATCGTCTATGAGTCAATTCACAGGTTGATTGCGGGGCCGAAGCTGGAGAATCTTGGGGCAGGGGCCGTACTCGTTCTGGTTGCTGGTCTAATCAACGCAGCTCTGGGCGGCTATCTGGTATGGGTTGGGAAAGAGCATGGGTCTTTGATCGTAGAGGCGGACGGTAGTCACGTGCTTACCGACTGCTTGACCAGTTTTGGCGTCCTCGCGGGACTGAGTTTGACCATGCTCACGGGCTGGCTGCGTTTTGATCCGATGGTTGCGATTCTCGTGGCCGTGGACATCCTTTGGATGGGGAGCAAGTTGATTCGCCAATCTGTCGGCGGATTAATGGATGAAGTCGATCCGATAACCCAGGCTCAAATACGGCAACTGCTCGTCGAGATTACATCCGAAGTCGGGGTTCAGTTTCATAGTTTGCGGCATCGCAATGCCGGCAATACCACTTGGGTGGAATTCCATCTGCTCTTTCCCAAGAACACTTCTTTAGAATCTGCTCATTCGTTGGCCACTAAAATTGAAGAGAGGATCCAACAAGATTCGACGATGAGAACCGAAGTGATCAGCCATTTGGAAACACTGGAGGACCATCGTGAGGTGCACCGTCGTGGTCACGTTGAGAAGTTTGACGAGTAAGGTGCCCCGAAGTCCAAACCTCCGCCCGAGCCAGCGGGGGTCTGGCCCGCCCTTTGTCACTCCCTGCTTCGAATCCGTGAGCGGCTCATGCAAGTGGGATTCCCGTATCCTAGGGTGGGCAGCGATTCAATCCGAATTCCGAGGTTGCGAGGCTCTGTGGGAAGCAACCCCTCACTCGGCTCGCTACTCTCGCCACCCTCTCCCCAAGGGAGAGGGCAGAAACCAATCAACGTTGACGGCCCTCTCCCTTGGGGAGAGGGTGGCCCGCAGCCGGCGTAGTCATCAGCCGGTGCGGGACGGGTGAGGGGTTGCTTCCGAAGAATCCAAACACCCGTTCCGTTTTCGAAATTATCAAGGCAGGCAATTCAGATTCAAAGAGTTGGGCCGGGAGTGCCAAGTTCAACTTCGGAATTCGGGATAAGTGAAGCTGGCCATGCAGGGTGAGGGCGGCGCACGATTTCATTTATGGCGGCCGCAACGCATAGGTTCACATGCTTGATCTCAAACGCTTCCGGGTTACAGTAGCGCTCACGATTGCATTGATCACAACTGGCGCGCTTGCATTGGAGGTTGAGCTTCAGGCGGCGCGCGACGCTCGGGCGCTGCTCGCCGTGCGGCCCCAGGTTTCGAGCCCGAACCCCCAGACCCTTTATGAAGTCCGCGCGATCCATGACCCAAACGGGACGGGGAGATTTTACATGGGTCGAGAGATCGCTCAAGTGATGGGGCCGGGCGGCATTGCTTGGCTCGATCGCCCGGAACGGGAAGACAGAAGAGCATCCCGAGGCGGTGATGGACGCCATGGAGCTTCGTGGCGGAGAGGTGGTTGCGGACCTGGGCGCTGGATCGGGCTACTTCACGTTCCGACTTGCAGCAAAGGTTGGCAAGAGGGGCAAGGTCCTGGCGGTTGAGATCCAGGACGAGATGATCGAGACCCTCCGACGGCGCGCCAAAGCGCTGGGAGTCACCAACGTGGAGGAGGTGAAAGGGAGCGAGACCGATCCCAAACTACCTGCAAGCGGCGTTGATATGGTGCTGATGGTAGATGTCTACCACGAACTCGCCTATCCCTTTGAGGTCATGACTAAAGTCCGCGAAGCGCTGAAGCCAGGCGGGCGAGTGGTTTTCGTCGAGTATCGAAAGGAAGATCCCCGCGTCCAGATCAAAGAAGTGCATAAGATGAGCGTGGAGCAGCTTGCTAAAGAAATGAAAGTGGTCGGGCTTGCGCACGTCCGGACCGTGGAGTCACTGCCATCGCAACACATCGTGATTTTCGAGAAGCTCGAACAAGGCCAGCATCCACGACCGATCGGAGAGTACTTTCCGAGGGCAACGATCCGCGACTTGAGCGATTTGGCTCTACCTCCACTGACAAGCCACTTAGATCTAGAGACGATTGAATACCAAGCTGCAAAAGGCAGCTCACGATACAATGGAAGTGAACCCCCGAGTGAGGACAAAGTTCTGGAGTCCTCCCGGTTCAATTTAGGAGAAGATCGAGCAACTTGGCCCCCATCATTAATGCCCAGGGACTATCAAAGCAATACGGAGTCACCCCGCTATTTCAAAATGTCTCCTTCACCGTGTCGGAAGGCGACCGGATCGGCCTGATTGGGCCGAACGGCTCCGGCAAGTCTACGCTCCTGGAAATTCTTTACGGTCGCGTCAAGCCGGACAGCGGCGAGGTTGCGACGCGCAAGCGCTCGCGGCTCAGCTATGTCGCACAGGTGTCCGAATTTGCACCTGGGGAGACGGTCAGATCGGTAGTCGAGAAGGCACTCGAACGGGCAGCAGTACCCCAGGCGGAGCGGGGGGCCCGGACGGCTGAGGCGCTAGGCCGCGCCGGTTTTATCGATTTTGAAACGCCCACCACAGCCTTGTCGGGCGGTTGGCGCAAACGCCTCATGATTACCGAGGGGCTGGTCGAGCGGGCAGACATTCTACTTCTCGACGAGCCGACGAACCATTTGGACTTTGCCGGAATCGAGTGGCTCGAATCCCTGCTCCAGAACGCGGCATTTGCGTGCGTGGTGGTCAGCCACGATCGTTACTTCCTCGAAACCATTGCGAGCGAGGTGGTGGAGCTTAATCGCATCTATGCGGATGGC
>JBEKLY010000007.1:0-55154 GCA_050010015.1 Terriglobia bacterium | reverse complement strand
GTCGTGGAAGTTCGCGGCGTCCTCCTCGGTGCGGAAGTAGCTGTCGTCTACTCCCCACTGAGCGATGGTGTCCGCCACGCGGCTGATGAGCTGCCGCACGCTCGACTCGCGCTCCGGCGTGCCCAGCTTTCCATGGAAGTATTTCGAGGCCACAATGTTGGCGGCGGTCTGCGACCAGTCCGCGGGCACCTCCACATTGCGCTGCTCGAAGATCGCTTGCCCCTTCTCATTCTGAATGGAGGCCGTGCGCATTTCCCACTCGACCTCATCAAACGGCTGAATGCCGGGCTTGGTAAAAAGCCGCCGCATGGTGATGCCACGTTTGGTGGCATTCTCCTTGGTTGAAGATGTGGCAACGGTCGCCAAAGTAACGGCATCTCTCTCAGCCATAGTGGGCCTCCTCAGGTTAGAAATAGCGGCAAATCCCTGAACGGCGGTGAGTCGTGATCCCGATGGGCATCGGGATCTCTTGGCTTCACTGGCTGCGCCCCGCTTCCGAGCGCAACCCCGCAAACTTAGCACGGAGGAGAAAACGTGTCAAGTAGGAAAGCACAATATATTGTGGTTTTTTTGAGGGTACACCCAGTTATAGTAGCTCCAATCACAATTAGTGACTAAGTGTCGTCACGTCAGTCCCTTCGCGTTTTCGTCAGTACTCGATCCGCTCAGAGGTCAAAAAGTTGTACCACCCCCAACCCCTCCTCGCCCGAGCAGGGGAACCCCGTGACTCCCCTCCTTGGATAAGGAGGGGCCAGGGGTGGTTGATTTATGCTCCGGTCCTTTTTTCCTAGACATTCTCGCTTTGTTCCGGCGCTTTCGCTGTCACCAACCCGGTTTCGCGCCTTTTTTCCCCTGCAGGGATCATTTCGATTTCCGTTGCGCATCGGCGCGTTCCGGCGTCCGCCTTGGTCGAAGTGTCTCCCACAAGACCATACTTCTAGGCTATCAAGGATCCGCGGGATTGTCAAGGAGGAAATGGTTAGTGTCCCAAATGTGCGTTGGCGTGGAGTCCCAAGCTCGAAGCTGGACTTCGCCTGCAACTCAGAGCCCCGAAGGGGCGGCCTAGCAAAGCCCGGGCCAACGGCCTGGGAAAGGAGGCGGTCTTCCCGGTCGAGCCCTGAAGGGGCGACCTACGAGATGCGGATCTATCACGCCCCTTCAGGGCTTGATGCCGGAAATGAGATACGCTCTTACGGCTTCCACCCAGGCCGTTGGCCTGGGCTTTGCTAGGCCGCCCCTTCAGGGCTGAGAGATCAAAGCCAATGGCCAACCCACGTTTAGGACACCATCAGGAAATGCGAAATAAGGTAGCTGGCTTTCCAAGCGGAAGGACGCGCTCGCTGATTTGCGTAGCGGGACGCCATGGCGCCCCTCAGGGATCGGGACCTTCTCGCTCCTGGCTGTAAAAACGAAGCCCGAGGGTGTACACTCTCAGGTTTCCGGATCCCTAATACTGGGATGCCTGTTGAAGAGACGACGATTCCAGGAGGAGGAATTACTTTGAGTAGACAACTGCCAAGGCTAATGTTGGCTCTCTTTGCTCTGGTGTGTTTCTCAGCTTCGCTTTATGCAGCGGGCCTGCCGATCATTCCTTACCCGAACCAGGTTGAAGTGGGCGAGGGGACACTCCGTGTCGGGGCGCGCATCAACATCGAGGTGCAAAGCAACGACGAGGAGGACCGCTTTGCGGCTTCGCTCCTCGAGCAGGATCTGAACTCGCTGGGTGGCGTGGCCGCCAGCGTAGGGGGCAAGGGTGGAGGCTCGCCGCGGATTGTGCTGGCGCGCAGCGACAGCCCAGCCGGCAAGAACATTTTGCAACAGTCACGCCTGAGTCTGCCGCCCCAGGCCGACGAGGAAGGCTACGTCGTGGTGGTGACCTCGCGCGAAGCTTCGATCGTGAGCAAGACGGCAGCGGGCATCTTTTACGGCGTCCAGACGCTTCGCCAATTGTTCGAGCGAACCCCCGGGGGCAGCGCGGAGATTCCCGTGGTGCGCATCGCGGATTGGCCCGCCATGCGCTGGCGCGGCGTCAGCATCGACATCAGCCGCGGCGCCATCCCCACGCCGGCTTCCTTCAAAAGGGAAATTACTCTTCTGTCTGAGTACAAAATCAACCTGTTCTCGCTCTACATGGAGAACACTTTTGCCTACCCCAGCCTGCCGCTCCTCCCGGCGCCGGGCGGCGCCGTGACCCCGGAGGAAGCGACGGAACTCGTCAACTTCGCCAAACAAGATCACATGGTGATAGTTCCCGAGCAGGAGTCGTTCGGGCACCTCCACCTGGCGCTGCAGATGGAGCAGTACCAGGACATGGCGGAAGTTCCTTACGGGGAGGTGCTTTCGCCCGACGTCCCCGGCTCCTTTACTTTTATCGGCAAGATGTTCTCCGACCTCGCTTCCGTCTTTCCGGGGCCGTTCTTGCATATCGGCGCCGATGAAACCTACGAGCTCGGCCAGGGCCGCACCAAGGCGGATGTTGATCGAGACGGTTATGGCAAGGTCTATATTGATTACTTGCGGAAGATCGACGAGACTTTAAGCCCCTACCATCGCAAGGTCCTTTTCTGGGGCGATATGGGCGTCCAGCACCCCGAGCACCTGAAGGACTTGCCCCACGACATGATTGCAATCCCCTGGGACTACTCCGCACGGAAGTCCTACGTAAACGAGATCAAGCCCTTCCGCGACGTGGGGCTCGAGACCTGGGTGGCGCCGGGCGTAAGCAACTGGAGCCGCATTTTCCCGAACTACGCGGAAGCGCTGCCCAACATCCGCCAATTCGTGACCGACGGAAAAGAACAGGGCGCGACGGGCGTCTTCAATACCATGTGGATGGATGACGGCGAAGGCATGGTGAACTACACCTGGTACGGCCTGGTTTACGGCGCCGCGCAGTCCTGGCAGAAAGCCGTGGATGACGATCAGTTCTCCGACAGTTGGGACTGGTCGTTTTATCGCGCGCCGGACCACCACTTCTCGACCGAGATCAAGAACCTTACCCAGATTCACACCCTCCTGCGGGGTGCGGTCCATTCCGACGGCGAGGACTGGCTGACTTGGGTCGACGCGCTCAGTCCGGACGGGCGGAATGTCTACGCCGAAATGGAGCCCGCCGCGCATCAGATTCGCTTGCTGGCTGAAGATGTGATCGCCGATCTCATCACTAATTCACACCTCGCGCGCCGGAACAAGGACCTGCTGGATTACGTTGACTTCGCCGCACGCCGCTTCGATTTCCTCGGGCAAAAGGCCATCTACACGAAATACATCTCAGACCTCTACTCCCAGGCGCAAACCAATGCCACGAAGCCCGAAGTGGTTGGCGAGGTACTGGGACGGATCGACAGCGTCGACGGCCTGCTCCAGGACATGCGCGACCAGACGACTATGCTGCGCGCCCACTACCGGAAACTCTGGCTTGCGGATAACCTTCCTTATTTCCTCGACAATATCTCGGTCCGTTACGATGAAGAATTGCAGCGCTGGGAGAAGGCAACCGCCGACGTGAATCACCTGCGCGACGTCTATCGCCACCCGCGCCGCTTGCCGCCCTCCATCGTGCCGTAGCGTACACCCAATTGGACGCACGGCCCTCTTCCACCGAATGACAGCCCTCTCCCCTGGGGAGAGGGTGCCCCGGGACGGCGTTGTCATCAGCCGTCGCGGGACGGGTGAGGGGTTTTTCCCGGGGCGCTCGCAAGACGCCGCGAAGAGCCGCAGACCTAAAGAGCAGGTCTGCGCTACCCTGAGGTTGTGATTTTCGCTTGTTTCGGCTAAATTGAAAAACAAGCACGGACGAGCACCGCGGCTATCGGCAAATGACGCTCCAAGACAAAATCCTGAACCCTTTCGTACCGGTGACGCTCTTTGAGGTGGTGCCGCCGGCGGCCGATCAGCCCGCAGCCATCGACGAGTCTCTTACTGAGCTGAAACGGGTCGTACCCTTCGTAGACGGGATCAACGTTCCGGAGATTCTCGACGAAGCTCGAGGAACGGAGCGGACCAGCAAATTCGTGCCGCGCGTCGAGCCGCGGCTGCTCGGCTCCCGCATTCAGCGCGAAGTGGGCGCGGAAGTGGTTCTCAACCGCGTGGTCGTGCACGATCCGAAGCCGGAAGCGTGGTTTCTCGAGACCTGCCTGGAACGCAATTTACGTCAGGTCATTCTGGTGGGCGGCGAATCCGCGAAGGTGAGCTACCCTGGTCCGAACGTCGCGGAAGCCGCGAGGCTCGTGCGGAAAGTGGGGCTGCCGGTAACACTGGGCGGCATCACGATTCCCAGCCGCAGGAACGAATCCGAGCGGATTCGCGCCAAGAACAAAGCGGGCCTCGACTTCTTCACCTCGCAGGTGCTGTTTGACTCGAATGATGTGGTGTGGCTGGTGCAGCGGCTGAACGGGCTGCAGGTGCGCCTCATTTTGAGCTTCGCGCCGGTCAGTCACCGCCGCGATTTGCAGTTCCTTCGCTGGCTGGGCGCAGACATTCCGCAGAACCTGGACCGGTTTCTGCTGGGCTCGGAAGACGCAGCGACCGCACCGGCCGCGACCTGCCTCGAGAGGTCGCTCGACCTCGCGCGGCGCATCCTGATGGATGTGTTCGACAACCTGCCGCCTGACCCGCCGCTCCTGGGGCTCAACATCGAGCACATCAACCGCCGTAATTTTGCCCCCGCCATCAAGATGCTGGACCGCCTTGGTAACCTCTACGCCAACCTGATGGCGCAGCACGCTCGCAGCCTCAGTTAAGTCGAGAGTCAAGAGTCAAAAGTCGAGAGTCAAGAAACAGGATTCGTTCCTTCTGCCTGTCGTCCTGAGCGAGGACTTCATGATCCCTCGGCTCACCACTTGTCATGAGAACGATTCCCCTCCTTGGTAAGGAGGGGTTAGGGGTGGTTGCCGTTCGCTGAGGATACCACCCACCACCCCTACCCCTCCTCCCGCTGAGGAGGGGAGTCATTCTCATGGCAGCGAAGGATCTCTGCAATTCGCAGTAAGTCGGGGCACAGGAAAAGCAATTGCCAAGGTCCTTAGCTGCCATGAAAATAGCGGACTCGGACCCCCTCACCCGACTCCGTCAGCTGACGGACTGATGAAAACGCCGTCGCTGGCCACCCACTCCCCCAAGGGGGAGAGGGCATTTTCATGACCAGTGGTGAGCCGACGGATCATGAAGTCTGCCCTCAGGATGACAACTTGCTTGCGCGCATCGCCGGTTTGCATACGCGTGCGGTTCCACTCTAGACTATCAACTTCAGACTTTCGACTCTCAACTCTCGACTTTCGACTCTCGACTCCATGGATCGAGTAAGTAACAAGCCGCAGGATTCTCTCTATGACGTCGCCGTAATGGCGGCTATCCGCCATCCGCTTACTTACCGCTTTCCTCCTTCCTGGACGGTTGCGACAGGCCAGCGCGTGCTGGTGCCTTTGGCCACGCGCAAGGCGACCGGCATCGTGCTGGGCCCAACCAGCAAGCTGGCGCCCGGCATCGAGGTGCGCGAGGCGCTCCGCACGCTCGACCCCGAGCCGGCCCTCTCTCCCGAACTCGTGAGGCTGGGCCTCTGGATTTCAGATTATTACCTGGCGCCGCCGGGAGAAGTCTTCCGCGCCATGCTACCGCTCAGGCAAGAAACGCGGCGCGCGCGGCAGGTTCATCTGACCGAAGAGGGACGGAGGAAGCTGCAGGAACTCGCGGCCGGCCCACCCGAGGAGAGCAACACGAGCCAGGATGCGGCCCTGTTGGCATATCTCGACCGGCGTCCGGGGGCTTCTTTCGAGATTCTCCAAAGGAAGTTCCCCGATGCCTATGCGCGCGCGCTCGACGAGAAATGGGTGACGGTCGAGGAAGTGAAGAAAGAGCGCAGCCGCCGCCAGGTGTTTGCCGTCCGGCTGGCGGGGCCTTTGCCGGAGCACCCGCCTCGGCTTTCCCCGGTCGCCAAGAGGATTATGGAGGCGCTCGAGCAACAGGGGCCAGCCGAAGATCACCGCCCGCTTCTCGAATCCGCTCGCGCACAGCTTGCCAGCCTGCGCAAGCTCGGCCAGAAGGGGTTAATCGAACTCAGCGAAAGTGGCTGGCAGGGTGCGCATTCTGTGCTGCGGGAGCGAGACGCTCCCGAGACTGCGGGCGGGACGCCCGCACCACGACTGACGCCCGCGCAATCGGCCGTGCTCGCCGATCTCTTCCCGCGGCTCGATTCCGGCGGATTCGGTGTTGTGCTGCTGCACGGCATTACAGGAAGCGGCAAAACCGAGATCTATCTTCACCTGATTGCCCGCTGCCTGGAGCGAGGGCGGTCCGCCCTGATGCTGGTGCCCGAGATCGCGCTCACTCCCGCCATGCAATCGTTGTTCTATTCGCGATTCGGAGACGAGGTTGCGCTTCTGCACAGCGGCCTCACGGAGAGGGAACGCGATGACGCCTGGTGGCGCGTGCGCCACGGCCAGGCCCGAGTTGTATTGGGAACGCGCTCCGCCGTCTTCGCGCCGCTCGCCAATCTGGGCACGGTGATCGTGGATGAGGAGCACGATTCGAGCTATAAACAGGACGAGACGCCGCGATACCACGGCCGGGATGTGGCAGTCGTGCGTGCCCAGTACGCCGGCGCGCTGGCCCTGCTGGGCTCCGCCACACCCTCGCTCGAATCCTACTGGAATGCGCAGGAGGGCAAATACCACTTGGCGAAGCTCGAAGAACGCATCGCGGGGAGGAAACTGGCTTCGGTCGAGGTGGTGGACATGCGGCAGGAGTTCCGCGAGACGCACACCCAAATGCCCCTTTCCCGCAAGCTCGAAGAGGAGATCGAGGCGCAGCTTCGCGCTTCGGCGCAGACCATGCTCCTGCTCAATCGACGCGGCTACTCGTGGTTCCTTTTGTGCCGAAGCTGCGGCCAGACGCAGCGCTGTGTGAATTGTTCCGTCTCGCTTACCTATCATCGCCGCGAGCACCGCCTGAGCTGCCACTATTGCGGGTACTCGACCGCCGTTCCCTCGCATTGTCCGGCTTGCGGAAGTGAGTACCTTCAATACGTCGGCGAAGGGACCGAGAAGATCGAGCACAAATTCGCCGAACTCTTCCCCGGCGCGCGCGTGGCCCGCCTGGACCGCGACGTGGCGCGCCGCCGCGGCGAGTTCCTGCGCGTGCTGGACGAATTCCGGCGAGGGAAGATCGATATTCTCGTCGGTACGCAATTGATCGCTAAAGGACACGATTTCCCCGGCGTCACGCTGGTGGGCGTGCTCTCCGCGGACATCGGCCTCGGGCTGCCGGACTTCCGCGCCGCGGAACGGACTTTTCAACTTGTAACTCAGGTGGCAGGCCGCGCCGGGCGTGGCGAGGCCCCCGGGCGAGTGCTGGTGCAAACGTTCTATCCTGAGCACTACGCCATCCGCCTGGCCGCGGACCAGAACTACAGCGGCTTCTTCAGCAAGGAAATGGGCTTCCGCCGCATGATGCACTATCCGCCGCTTACCGCGCTTGCCAACATCGTCGCACAGCACGAAAAGCTGGAACGGGCTGCGCAGGTGGCGAAGGAGATGGGCGATTTCTTCACCAAGGTCGAAGCACAATTCCCGGGCATCAAGATTCTCGGCCCCGGCCCCGCTCCACTGGCCAAAGTGGAAAGGCGATATCGGATTCAGTTTCTACTGAAATCCAACTCGCGCGCCAATCTTCATGCGCTGTTGAAACAACTCGTACACCATGCCACGCAGTCGGCTATCCAACCTCGCGAGATCATGATCGACGTCGACCCCGTCAACATCATGTAGAAGGGGCACCACCAAGCCGCAAAGACACCAAGGAAAAGACAGACATTGTAAAAAACGCAGTTGGGGAAGAACTTGAACCCGAATTCCGAAGTTGAATTTGGCGCTCCCAAACCAGCTCTTTGAACCCGAACTGCCTGTCTGGATGACCTCGAGAACGGAAGGGGTGCTTGCATTCTTCGGCAGTAACCCCTCACCCGTCCCGCACCGTCTGATGACTACGCCGGCTGCGGGACACCCTCTCCCCAAGGGAGAGGGCTGTCAACGTTGATTGATTTCAGCCCTCTCCCTTGGGGAGAGGGTGGCGAGAGTAGCGAGCCGGGTGAGGGGTTTCTTCCCGCAGAGCCTCGCAGTAGTTGGTCGTTATTGATCGGACGAAAACCAACAGCGGGGATCCTGCGCGCAGTTTACCCTGAGCGAAGCGAATGTGCTCAGGATGACAGGCGGCGAAGGGTCACTCAATGTCTAGCGTGCTATCGACTATTGACTGTCGGCTGCTGACCTTCCGCTTTCGACTCTCGACTCTCGACTTTCGACTCTTGACTTACTGCCGGCGGAATGCCGGGTAAGCGATTCATGAGGTTGTCCAAGTCATCCAGGCAAACGTTGGGATCAATGCTTCTCTGTTGAAGAACAGGCAGGAAGCGATTGAAGTTCATCGCAAAAAAGCGCTTTCCCTCATCCTTGCGGCCTAACTGTGCGAATTGGGCTGCCATGGTCTGCAACAGCCCAAGCGAAAGGCTTCTCTCCTGACGCCATTTCGTAAGGTTCTGGTTCAAAACGCCGGTGAGGTAGTCTTCATACTGCGCGGTGTCGTCAACGTAATGCCCGTCGACGAATGCGTACACCGAGAGCACGTCGGCCGGTTCGGCCTGGTCGCCGCAAGTAGTCGTGTAGGGCCGATGGGCGACGCATTCCCATCTCTTATCCTTGCGGATGTCGCGGACTTCCAGGCCCTCAAAAGGTAAGCCATCCAAACCATCGATTCGGCCGACAACCGATACCGCGTCACTGCCTAATTCGATGATCGTGGCTATGCTGCAACAGTGATCCCCGCCGGAATACTGACCTACCACAACGTCC
Source organism: Terriglobia bacterium (assembly GCA_050010015.1). Lineage (GTDB taxonomy): Bacteria > Acidobacteriota > Terriglobia > UBA7540 > UBA7540 > CAVROP01. The sequence goes on along the minus strand of JBEKLY010000007.1, from coordinate 46,311 downwards.
GGTACGCCGTTGCCGGTGATGCTTCTGGCGAATTCCGGCCGGCTCCGGCCGCCGGGCATAGACAGCCCGTGCCGTCCGTTGAAGTCGTAAAGAGTCGTCCAGGAGTCTTTTGATCCTTCCAGAGTGTCCAGCTTGAAGACAGGTTGGTCGTCCCGGTTGTACACGACAAAGCGGCCCGGAGCGAAAATCAAGGAGGCAGGGCTGCGGCGGTACAAGGCGGCGCGGTAGTTCTCCAGGCGATAGGTTTTGAGGCGCTCGTAACCAACCAGATCCGGCACTTGGCCGCGTATTCCGGTGCTCGAGAGGATAAAGTCCTCCGCCGTCGTGGCCATGTCCTTCAGGCTGGCAGGGTTCCACTGGCGCTGGATCGCCACAAAGGACAGGACCACAACCACAGCAAGCGCGAAGGAGATCACGTTTTCGCCCTTGTGCATTTCCTCTTGACCTTTCCCGTGAACCGGAAGGCTGGTTCCGACTTTCCAGGCATCTATTTAACCACTTCTCGCCAGGATTGTCATGAGCGGGCGGGTCGGACTTGAGTTCATCTACTGAGAGCAGCGGAAGGAGTCAAGCAGCCAAATATCCTCCCCCTGCTGATGGCGTAGGATGTAGAAATTGCCGTCATCCGCTATTACCTTGAAACACTGATAGTCTACGCCATACCACTGATCAAGGACCTCTTTGACTTCGAAGACGCGTCCGCCTGGCTTGTCTTGGAAGGAAAACCGCAGAGGCCGTTCATCGGCCTTGTAGCCCGAGTAACATTCGACTTTGAGACGAACGCTCATTCTACTTTCCGACCTCTGTCATTCTGAGCGAAGCGAAGAATCTCTGCAGTTGGGTTACGCGTCCAGCGCTGGACGACGAACTGCGGAGATTCTTCGCTTCGCTCAGAATGGCACGCCATCCGCTCAGCAATTCAGTCTTCATGGGAGGCCTGCGAAAGCTAAATCGCAAGTTCGGCGCGGATGGACTGAGCGTACGCATCGAATCCAGAAACGGGAACCAAGCGGATATGCTCGTGCTGAAGCACGCTCAGCGCGAAACGGACTTGCGGATTGTCACGATGGGGGTCGTCTTCGTGACCCACCGTCAGCACGGATGGTTCTTTCGCGAGGACTCTTTCAAAGGTCCAAATCAGCACCTCGGTGAGTTTGGGATCGCGTTCGAGGGAAACGGCATGGATCAGTTTCAGTCGCCCGTCGGGCTGGCCCGCTCGTTCCTGGGGCTTGTATCCAAAGTCGAAAGTAAACGGATCGCCTACGCCGGTCCATTGGGAGGCGGGAATGCGCCTTTCGAACGACTTGTGCCCAAGGATGCCGTATCGGCTGAAGCAATCCGTTATCCGCTGTCTGATATAAATCCGGGAGTCTCGTTCCGTTGGACTGGCAGCACGCGCTCCCGCGTAGCGTTCGAAAAGGTCCTGAAGCTGGGCCGGAAGATTGGAAGTCAGGCATGGGCGGGCCTCGGACAACTGGATGAGATTCGAGTAGGACTGCTGCATCTCGCCAATGTAGCGGTTGAGATCGTTCTTGTGCTCTTCGATCTGCTGCTTGAAGTGCGATTGGAGGTCCTTCAGGAACTCGGCGTCCGCGTGCCCGTGGAAGCGGCTGATCCGCCGCCAATCGTCGCTAAAGGCGCAATCCAGGAACCGCTCGCCAGGACAAGAGAGGAGCACACCGATGTTGATGAACTCTTCCCTGGTCACGTCGGGGACGTAGCGCACCAGGAAGTACGCGCATTCCTTCAATTCACTCTCTTTGACCATGGTTCCGGCTTGACTCGCGCGATCGTTCTGGTCTCGCGCCAATTGGGGAAGGGCTTCAAGCTGCTGTTCTTCGCGTCGATAATCGCTTGCCGAATTCCTCTGCGCCGTTCATAGAGAGTTTCCGCCAGCCGGTTCAACTGCGCGGGGTCCGGTCCGCACCACTCGCCAGGCATTTGAGCGATGCATTCCCCGATTGCGCTGCTATCCAGGTTCTCGACTCGAGAGATGAAAGGCTCAAAGGATTTGAGTCCCTCGACCTTTTCGTAAACCAGCCGGCGTGGGTAAAGTCCCCGCATTGGGGAATCAGGAAAACTCCAATCTCCGTCGTTAAAGCAAAAGCCCTGATCGATCAGTAGGGCTGAATACGCGGGGTCCCCGTCGTTCACGGACCGGTAGAAAACCACCTGCCGCCCGTCACAATTGCAGGTCCATTTGTCGAAAACGAAGGCGCCCAGGAATACCGATGCCAGGCCGTTTACCTTGCTGAGCAGACGGTCCGGCAGAAAATCCACCACCAGGGTTTGGCTGGGCGCTCCCGGATAACGTGAGCCGAAGTGCAGGCCGGCCAGGCAGACTTCGCGGCGGGAACCAATCTCGAGTTCAAGAGGGGGCGTGCCACGGATCAATGCCGGAGGAACTTCCACGAAGGCGGGAGCGGCGACCGGCAGGCCAATGAGCATTGCCAGGCGCGCGGCGAGCATCTCATTGGCCAGGACACGGACGTGCTGAGGGTTGTTCCGGAACTTGACGACGTAATTGGACTCGTCCGCACATCGCAGCAGATAGGGCTGCGAAGCCCCACGCATGCGCCGGATCACTTCCAAAGCGACAATGGGATTGCGGCCTGCCTGACCTTCCGGTCTTGCCGGTTCGCCATGGGATTGGGAGTGCGAATCCATCCGTGCTGCCTGACGAGGGGCGCCGGCCCTGCACTCGATCGCTCCGGGCCGGACACACCGCCGCGCCTCTTGTCCGCGCCCGCATTTTCAGGGCGGACAGAACCCTTGCGGGTCGTCTCAGCTTGGTCGAGCTACTTCTTGCCGCGCCCCTTCTTCTTGGCAACCGGTTTCTTCGCCGCCTTCGCCGGCTTGGCAGGCTTCGCTGCTTTCTTCGCGGGCTTCTTGGCCTTGGCGGACGCCTTCTTCGCCGGCGCCTTCGCTATCGGCTTCGGCGTTGCTTTCGGCTTCGGCTTGGCCTTCGCGACTTTCTTCCGGGCCGCAGCAGGCTTAGGCTTGGGCGCCGGAGCAGTCTCCTCCGCCGCCGGGGCGACTTCAGGCTTTTCGGATATCACGGTTTCCTCGACTTTGTAGGAAACCTCCTCTTCGAGATCCTCGCCTTCCTCGCCCAACCTTTCCTCCGCTTCTTCTTTGTAATCGGAGGAGAGCTCGTCGCCGTAATCCTCGAGCTCATCACCCGCTTTATCGTCTTTATCGAAATCCATGAATCCCTCCCCCGTCATTTTCTGGTTCACTCAACAATGCCCAGCCATGCCGCCTGGGCGACAGGTGCGAACGTCTTGACTACCCCGCTGGAGGCAGATTTATAACACCCCAATCGTTGTGTCAAGTGCAATCGTAGTGTGGTCCCCTCGTTTCGGCGTAGCGCCCCGATCGATCGGGGCATCTGTCGACCCTTCGCTCTGCTCAGGGCAGGCTCTCGAGGCCGGCGCTACCCGTCAAACGTAGGACACCACCCCGTGTTTTCATGAAGAGAAGAGTTCTAGCGTCCCTGGGCAAGCTGTTTAGGGGCCGCCTTGGACAGGCTAGCTTCCTTGCCTGCCGGCCGGGAATTCTTTCGCCCCGTGGTTCGAGGCCGGCTGGACGGCCTCCTTCCCTCCACGTAAATGCGCAGAGACTCGCCGGCCGTCAACTGCGAGGTCTTCAGGTTATTCCAGCGGCGGATCTGGTAAGGAGTCACATCGTAGCGATCGGCGATAAACTCCAGCGTATCGCCCGGCCGCACGCGATACTTGACCTCATAGCGCGGACCCACTTCGCGCATTCGCGCGAGCGACGACTCCGTGCCCGGGGACAGCGGCACCACCAGGTGAGTGCCCTGCTCGAGCGCCGCTTCATCGCCCAGATTGTTCGCCTCCCGCAAGGACCCCGGCGAGACGTGCAGCTTCTTGGCGATACTTGCGAGAGTTTCGCCTTCCTCAACTTTATAGGCTCTCCACCAGATTCTCTTATCGTCCGGAATCGCCGCGATCCGTTGTTCGAACTGTTCCTTGGTCCCCGGTGGCAGGTTCAGTGTGAACGTGGCTTCGTTCGGCGGAGTCGTCCAGCGAAGCAGACTGGGGTTCAGCCGCGTCAGATCATCCAGGGGCCTGTCGATGAGTTGTGCCACCAGGCGCAGGTCAGTGGGCGTGTTTACGACAACCTTGTCCGCAACCAACGGCGGATCCGCCTGGATATCGAAGCCGTAGGCTTTGGGGTCCTTGGCGATCATCACGGTGGCCATGAAAATCGGCACGTAATCTTCCGTCTCGGAGGGAAGGGCGTGCAGCCGCCGCAGGTCCCAATAATCGGCATAACCTGTCCTCTCGATGGCGGCCTGCACCGCCAAGGGGCCGCTATCGTATGCCGCCATGGCCAGTGACCAGTCCCCGAACTCCTGATAAAGCTCCTTGAGGTGCCGGGCGGCGGCTTGGGTGGACTTCGCGGGGTCCTGGCGGTCGTCCACCCAGCGGTCTTTCCTCAAACCGTAAAGCATGCCCGTGCCAACCATGAATTGCCAGATGCCCTTCGCCCCTTCTTTCGACAGGGCATAAGGATTGAACGCGCTCTCGAGGGCGGCAAGGTAGATCAGATCCTGCGGAACACCCTCCTTCTGAAGCGTTTCCGAAATCATTCCCTGATATAAACCCATCCGCTTCAGGGCCGTCGTGACATAACCCCGTCCGTGGTTCTGAAGATAAGTCAGAACGCCGTCGACATAGTCGTTAGACACCAGCGGCAGGTCTGAACGCACGGCTTTCAGTTCCTGCTGAGCCTGCTGCTTGACCCGCGGATCAACCGGGAAAGTGAGGCCGGAAAACAACTCGAGCGGCGGAGGTACATAGTTGTGCGCGCTCAAAGTGTCTCCGCGCTCGAGCGCCGCCGCCTCTGCGTCGTAGACGTCCTCCGTCAGTTTTTCAAACTCACTGTCGAGGCGATCGTCAGCCTGGACGTCGAGATTCGACTCGAGTAGTTTTTCCACCGCCTCGTCGAATTTTTCCTTGGCCCCTTCCAGGTTTCCTGACCGGTAGTCGGCTACTCCGGCTTTGTAGAGGGTTTCAACCTGGGAAACCAGCGCAACGGAAGGGTCAGGGGGCGGCGCGGGGGAGGCCGGTGGCGCCGGCTCGGCAGGCTTAGGGGGCGCTGCTTGTGCGACCGGAGTTGGCGCAGGCGCTTGAACGATCACTTTCTGCGGCTGCGTGGTCGCGCAACTCAGCGAAAGAGCAAGAGCGCTCAGGCTCAATATGAGCTTCAACTTGCTCGAATATGCGCCTCCGATCTTCAGTTTAATATCTCGCTCCGTTCTTCTCTGGTCACTCGAACGAATTCTAGCCACAAGCCCCTTCCACGGTCAACCCAAAAGTCGCTCAGCGCGTTACCACCTTTCAGCCATCAGCTCTCAGCTCTCAGCTATCAGCTTTCAGCCGTCAGCCCTGTGCCATCAGCTGTGAGCCGTCAGCCGGGCCATTCCCCTCCTTGGATAAGGAGGGGTCAGGGGTGGTCGATTGCTGGTCGCGTCCTTTGTTTTCTATGACATTCTCGCTTTGTTCCGGCGATTTTGGTGTTTCAAGCGCACTTTCCTCTTTCTGACTTTCTGTCATAGCGCCGGCTGGCTGGCGCAGACCCCCGCCGTTTGGGGTCTGCGTTTCCCGAAGGGAAGGTGGCGCTTCACTAACCTGCCTTGAATCGCAGCCACTAGACGGCGTGTCCGCGCTAGCCTCGGGCCCCACGAGCTTACTCAGTTCCTCGGCTTCCCGGTCGTTCGCCTCACCCCCGGGAGGGCTGGCCTCCGGTTGCGTGGGGGCGGTTCGCGAACCGCCCCTACACTCGCGCGCATTTTCCCTACGCATGGTCAGGAGAATTCTCACCTTGCGATCGATCGCCCGGTCGAGCCCCGCTTCCAGTCGCAGCACCATGTTCGCCGTCTCGTCCTCCGGAGCGAGGCACGAGTCCCGCGCAATCGCGTCTTTCTCCTCCTGCGCCTTCATCTCGTCCGCAAACGCCGCCTCGACCGCCGCCGTCTGCTCCTCCAGCAGGCCGAGCAGTTCCTGGTAGCGCGCCTCCACCCCCGCCTCGCTCCCGAAGCTTTCCTTCACATACTTGTCTAGCTCTGCCTGGTCCTGCTTCTCGTGCAGGGACGCCCAGTTCGTGAAGAGCCCAAGCTGGTGCCCGATCTGCCGGGGCCGCCACCCCAACTCTCCCTGGTAATAACGTTCGATCTGGTTCTGCTGGGCGAGCGTGAACACCCGCCGCCGCGCCTGGTCGCGAATCACTCCCCAAAGCGAAATCAGCATGCGCAGCCGCACCGAGGGGTGGTTGGGCTTGGGCAGATCGAGCGCCACCGCCTCGCACTGGGAGGGTTCGAACGTCACCTCAGCGAGGGCCCGGGCGAGCACGCGCCGCCGCTCCTCGACCGCCTCGAGAGCCTCCCGCATCAGGCCCGTCTCCATGCGCTCGATCCGCTGGCGCCGCCAGTAAAGCTTGGCCAGGTCTTCGGTCTGCCGGTCCCACAGCGCGTCGCCCGGGCCGTAAGCGGTCGCAAGTTCGCGCTTCAGGCCGGCGAACCGCTCCGGATCTTCCCCCAGCGCCCGCATCACGGCGGCCTCGTTTTCGGGCGCGGCATCACAGCCATGCTTCAAGGCATTCATTTTCATGCGCTGCTTTCCGGCCTCGCTGCGAGGTCCGGTCGAGCGCTCGGAATTGTGCCGGGCGGCATCGACACGCCGGGGAGTAAGACAGGTAGCTTTGCGTAAAGACATAGTATTCTCCATCATCAGAAAAGTTCGGGGTCAGGGGCGGCAGGCGAACCGTCCCCACAAACGGTGAGACTGACGTTCACAACCCCCATAGCTTAGCAGAATCCTGGCTAGGCTGTCAAGCCCAGAATGGTACGCTATATAACTGAATGAGACAGCCCTCTCCCTTGGGGAGAGGGTGGACCGCTGCCGGCGTTTTCATCAGTCGGAGCGGGCCGGGTGAGGGGTCACTTGCCCCCTCGCGGGTGGCGCATACGTCCCGACGTTTTTTGTCGGGATGTATGCGCCTCTTAAGCGTCAGTGGGGCCGAGACATGCCAAAGAAAGGCACGTCTGCGCCACTCGCGGACATTATCATGTTGCCGCGACAATGGCTCGTTTCCCACTTGAAAGCCTTCGCGCCCTGTGGTATACATCAGACACTTTGTCGGTAGTTGGTGGCGAATCAGTTGAGGAGCCGCGTATGTTTCTCCTCGCTCTCGGCTCCATCCGTCGTCCAGGCTGGTTGTTTCCTGGCTTCCTCCGTTCCTCGCGTTTTGAACCCTTCGAGCTACCCGGATGGCCAGTCTGCTGGCTATCCCTAAGGAGACCTTCATGAAACATCGGAAAACTCTCTGGAAATCGTACGTTCTCATGCTCTGCCTCAGCGCGGGCTATATGCTCCGGCATGGGCAAGTTAATTTTCAACCTCGGAAGGCTGATGCCAGCGTGGTTCCAGCCGGAAAGTCTGTGGTGTCCTATGCCAAATTACCTTTGAGCTTTGAAGCCAACCAGGGCCAGATAGACCCGCGTGTGAAGTTCCTTTCGCGCGGGCCGGGTTACACGCTGTTCCTGACCGGCGATCAAGTGGCGCTGGAACTACACGGGCCAGGAGTCAGAAGTCAGGAGTCAGGACCCGGACACATACGGAGCGCGTTGCGACGGACAACTGACCACGCACATCGGACAAGGGAGTCTCTCTTGCGTCTGAAGCTTGTCAACGCCAATCAAAATGCGGTTGCTACGGGCGCGAGCGAACTTCCCGGCAAGGCCAATTACTTCGTCGGCAAAGATCCCCACAAGTGGAGGACCAACGTGCCGACCTACGCCAAGGTGAAATATGCGAGAGTCTACCCGGGCGTGGATTTGGTTTTTTACGGCAACCAGCGGCAACTTGAACACGACTTCGTGGTCTCTCCGGGTGCCGACGCGAGTCGAATTGCGTTCCGACTCGAAGGCTCAAAGAAAGTGTCTCTCGACGCCGAGGGTGCCCTGGCGATAGCAGTTGAAGCTGGCAAAGTTCGTTTTGAGAAGCCGGTGATCTACCAGGAGGACAACAGCGGGCGGCGAGAAATCCCCGGCGGGTACGTCATCAAAGGCAATGGCGAAGTGAGCTTTGAGATAGGACCCTACGATCGCACTACACCACTCGTGATTGACCCGATTCTGACGTTGACATACTCCACCTGCCTTGGCGGAAGCCTCATCGATACCGGCTTCGCCATCGTACTGGACTCTTCTGGCAGCGCTTACGTGACCGGCCAATCTTATTCCACCAACTTCCCGACGACTCGGGGAGCATTCCAGACCTCACGGCGAGGAGCTGAAAATGTCTTCGTCTCGAAGCTGAACGGCAACGGCTCAGCGCTTATCTACTCCACTTATATTGGTGGAAGCACCCTCGACGGCGGAAATGGCATAGCCGTAGACTCCTTGGGCAACGCCTATGTGGCCGGCAACACCTATTCAAGTGACTTCCCAACGACTGCGGGGGCATTCCAGACCTCACTGGCAGGAAGTGAAAATGCCTTCGTCTCCAAGCTCGATCCCAGCGGCTCGGCGCTTGTCTACTCCACCTATGTCGGCGGCAGCGGCTCTGACTCGGCCACTGGCATCTCCTTGGACTCGGGAGGTCACGCCTACGTGGTCGGCCAAACCAGTTCTCCCAACTTTCCGACGACCGCTGAGGCGTTCCAGACCTCACTGGCGGGAACTGAAAACGCCTTCATCACCAAGTTGAATCAGCCCGGCTCGGCACTCGAGTACTCAACCTACCTTGGCGGCAGCGGAATCGATGCCGGCGCTGGCATCGCCGTGGACTCGGCGGGCAACGCCTACGTGACCGGGCAAACCGCTTCCATCGACTTCCCAACCACCACGGGGGCTTTCCAGACCTCAATGCCAATCCCTTGGAGCGCCTTCGTCACCAAGCTGAATCCCAGCGGCTCGGATCTCGTCTATTCCACTTATCTGGGTGGCGGCGGCGATACTGGCCAGGCCATTGCCCTGGACTTCTCCGGCCACGCGTATGTGGCCGGCGGGACGTCTTCCAGCGATTTCCCGTTCCCGACGACCCCGGGGGCGTTCCAGACTTCGCAAGCAGGTTTTCTTAACGCTTTCGTTACGAAGCTGAATCCTAGCGGCTCGGCGCCGATGTATTCCACCCTGCTCGGCGGCAGCAGCCAGGACTACGACTTTGGCATCGCGGTGGATTTTTCAGGCAACGTCTACCTTACTGGCTTCGCCGAATCCGTAGATTTCCCGACCACCCCGGGCGCCTTTCAGAGCGCACTGGCAGGCAGTCAAAACGCCTACGTCACCGTGCTGAATCCGGGTGGCTCGACACTTCTCTACTCGACCTATCTTGGCGGGAGCAGCTACGATGCCGGCCAAGGCGTCGCCGTGGATTATCTGGGCAACCCCTACGCGGTCGGCTATACCCAGTCCAGCAACTTCCCAACGACTCCGGGCGCTTTCCAGACCGCACTGCCAGCGGCCGAAGTCACCTTTGTGGCAAAGTTCGAGAATACTCCGCGGGCACAGGTGGGCAATTTACAAAGCGCCGTGAAGACCCTCGTTTCGACGGGAACGCTGAATGCCGGCCTGGGACAGTTACTCCTTACTCCACTCAACATAGCACTGGCCGCCGTAAGTGCCGGCCGCACGGGCGCTGCGGTTCCAGACCTCGAGGTATTTATCATCAACATTCGATCTCTGGTCCTTGCCCGCCTGTTGACAACCGCGGAGGGCCAGACATTGATAAATGCGGCGAACAGCCTCATCGCGGAGCTTCGAGGTTAGGCGCAAAGGAAGCAACGCAGCGTCTCGTTTTTGAGAGAGTCTGCGGCTCGTCCTTCAACTTCGCGGGCGGCGCATACGTCCCGACGTTTGTTGTCGGGATTGTAGGCGCCTCTTTGGCGCCAGAGTGGCCGAGACATGCCAAAGAACGGCACGTCTACGCCACCCGCCGGGTTACGTGGTAGGGGCGGTTCGCGAACCGCCCCTACGGGCGGGCGGCGGATGCGGGCGAGCCGTAGCGGGCGCGGGCGCGATAGGCGAGGGCGAGTGTTTCGAGAAGTTTTTCCGGGTCCTGAGCGTCTTCGGCGGTCAGGGCGAGGCGCGGGGAGAGACGCTCGACGATCTTTCGCGCCGCGTCGCGCCGTACGGATTCCGCAAGTTCTTTGCGGCGCAGCAGGAACGCCTCGACCAACTGGAATTCTCCCGGTGTCAGGCGTGAAACGTCGAATCTCGCGCCGTGCGAAGAGGCTGCCGTCTCCCATCGCAGCCCGCCATCCAGCACGGGAGCCTTTTCGTGCACCACCACCGTGCCCGCCACGTAGTCACCCAGGCGTTTGCTCTTGGCGCTCACGAGGGCGCTGATGATGCCGACCCCATAAAGCACCGGAATACTGTCAATGATGCGAAGCAGGTTGCGCGCCACCGCTTCGTACACGGTGATCGGGCGGCCGGATTCTTCGATGACGCGCAGGTTCATCAGGCGCTTGCCGGGGGTTTGGCCGTTCCAGAGGGCTTCGAAGATCGCAAAGTATCCAGATTGGAGGAGGAACAACAAGAACACAATCAGGGCCGTCATCCACACGCCTCGAACGGGTTGATGCAGCCCTCGCAATCCTACCGCGTAGGCGCTTCCTCCTAAGATCGCCCAAGCGATAATCTGAAGCCCGGTGTCCAAAGCCAGCGCCAGAAATCGGCTGCCGATGCCCGCCAGGGGGAATTCGAGAGGAATTTGTTCGGGAGTCTCAATAACCAAGTTGTCCATAGGGGCGAAGACCGAAATTCGAAAATCGAAAATGGAAACTGGAAAATAGAAACTGGAAACTTGAAACTGGAAAATAGAAACTGGAAAATGGATAATCGACAATCGCGTTTGTCATTCTGAGCGAAGCGAAGAATCCCGGCAGTCGCTTTGTTCCCGAACTACGGAGACTCTTCGCTTCGCTCAGAGTGACAGATAAGGCCAGGGACGCCGTGGTAATCGAGGATCATATTTCGAGTTTCGATTTTCAGTTTCCTGCGGCTCAGATTCAGCAGTCAGTTAAGTCAGGAACGCTCGCCGCTCAGCCCCGTCAGGGGCGGCATAAAGTAGCCCAGGGCGTAAGCCCTGGGTTGGATGGCCCTCACTCCGCCTTCGGCACCCCTCTCCCGCCCCAGGGCGGGAGAGGGGACGGGGGGTGAGGGCGCGATCTGGCCACCCACGGCTTGCGCCGTGGGCTACATGCTGCCGCCCATCGGCTGACGGGCTGATTTCGGGTACGAACTTTGGCTCCACGACGCTATTTTCCAGTTTCTATTTTCCATTTTCCACTTTCGATTTTGCGGTTTCCAACCCAATGATTAGCGCACGCTGGATCGAAAAACGCAAGCCGTACTGGGACCGCCTGGCGTTGATGATTGAGAAGGCGGGGCGCCGGGGCTTGCGGGTTCTAACCTACGCGGAACTGAGCGAACTGAGCCTGCTCTACCGCCAGATTGCCGCGGACCTGGCAGTAGTGCGCGAAGACCCTTTAAGCCGGCCTTGGGCCGGTTACCTCAATCAACTTCTGGCTCGCGCCCACAACCTGATCTACATGGGGCGCACGGTGCGGCCGCGCTTCATCCTGCCTTTCTATAGCCGCGAGTTCCCCCGCCTCTTCCGTGAGACTTGGAAATACACGGCCCTGGCAGTCATGCTGTTTATGGCCGGGGCACTTGCCGGATTTTTGGCGACTCTTGCGGACCCTGCCTTGCAGCGCTTCTTCCTCGGCCCGGAAATGAGCGCCACGATTGACCGGCGCGAGATGTGGACACACTCCGTCGTCACGGTCAAGCCGCTGGCCTCGAGCGCCATCATGACCAATAATCTCACCGTCTCTTTCACCATGTTCGCTGCCGGAATACTCGCCGGTGTGGGCACGGTTTATCTGCTGGCGATGAACGGCGTGATGCTGGGGGTGATTGGCGCGGCATGCTGGCAGGCGGGCATGAGCTTGAAGCTTTGGTCCTTTGTCGCGCCGCACGGAATCCTGGAATTGCCCGCGATTTTTATTGCGGGCGGCGGAGGGTTGCTGCTGGGCCGAGGCCTGCTCTTTCCAGGCGAATTGCCGCGCCGCGAATCCGTAGCTTACTACGGAGGGCAGGGTGTTCGCCTGGCATTAGGAATCATCCCGCTGTTGGTCGTGGCCGGCGTGCTCGAGGGATTCTTTTCTCCGTCCGGCCTCCCGGTGGCAGCAAAGTTTGCGTGCTCGGCAGCGGTGGGAGGATTGCTTGTGCTTTATCTGAAAAGCAGTCGAGAGTCAAAAGTCGAGAGTCGAAAGTAAAGCGGACCGTCCGTGTTGCTGAGTTGTGATGCTGCAAGACCGCGAAACTCCATCTTATCGGTCTCTCAACCCTTGACTCTCGACTTTTGACTTTCGACTCTCGACTTTTGACTTTCGACTTCTCGACTCTCGACTGCCTTGACTCGCTCACCCACTCCCATATAATGTGGACCTCAAAACGAACGCCCCAAGACCAAGGAGGTCTTAATGAGAGCACATTCGTGGAGTCGAAGGTCATTTCTGCGCGCCGCCGGAGCCGCCGGAACGGTTGCGTCGGCGGCCAAAGTGATGCGGCTCGAGCGCCTGCTGGCGGCATCCCAATCGGTTGCAGACCGGCCGCCCGCGGAGGTTGCGAAAGACGAATTCTACTGGCGCGAGATCCAATTGGATTTCAAGTTGGACCGCACCATCATCAACCTGAATAACGGCTTTACCTGCCCGACTCCGCGCGTGGCGCTCGAATCGGAATGGCGCTACATGGACATGATCAACATGTCGCCCATCTTTTATCAGGGGCCGATTGCGGGCCGCATCGAGACTATCCGGCTGCGCATGGCCGAGGAGTTCGGATGCGACCCGGAGGAAATGGCCCTGACGCGCGGCGCCAGCGAGTCGCTCCAGATCGCGCAGAATGGCATCGACCTCAAAGCCGGGGATGAAGTGATCACCACCGAACAGGATTATCCGCGCATGCTGACCACGTGGGACCAGCGCATGCGGCGCGAGAACATCAAGGTGACGCGCCTGCAATTCCCTGTGCCCACCACGGCGGACGATCTCTGCCAGCGGTTCGAGAAGGCCATCACGCCGAAGACGAAAGTTTTCCATTTCTGCCACGTCACCAACCTGACGGCGCAACTGTTTCCCGTGGCGCGGATTTCGCGCCTGGCGCGCTCGAAGGGGATCGTCACCATAATCGACGGCGCGCACGCTCTCGGGCATTTCCCCTTCAAGCTGAGGGAACTCGAGTGCGACGCCTATGGCGTCAGTCTGCACAAATGGCTGCTGGCGCCGATCGGCAACGGCTGCCTGTACGTTCGCAAAGAGATGATTCCGAAATTCTGGCCGCTCCAGGCTGCTCCCGAACAGCAGGACGACGACATCCGAAAGTTCGAGGCCATCGGCACGCATCCGTGGGCCATTCGTGCGGCGCTGGGCGAGGCTCTTGCTTACCATCAGGCCATCGGCGCTGAACGCAAGGCGGCGCGCCTGCGCTACCTGAACCTGCGCTGGGTCAACGCCCTCAAGGCTCATCCGCGCGTCAAGGTGCTGACGGATTTCAGTGAGCCTCCGCAGGCTTGGGGCGTGGCGGCGGTGAACATCGAGGGAATGGATGTCCGCGACCTCGCGAAATTCCTGATGGATAAATACCGCATCATCGTCGTGCCGCTGGTGGGAGGAGCGCCGCCCAACCAGGTTTTCGAGTATCAGGCCCTGCGCGTGTCGCCGAACATTTATACCACGCTCGAGGAAATCGACACATTCATCAAGGGCATGGAAGAGGCAGTGAAGAACGGCGTGCCGTCTACGCAAGCGTCGCGCACGCAGTCGATGGAGGAATGGTACGTCTAATTGAATAAGAGGCCCTCTGCCTTGGGGAGAGGGTTATTGTTCTGGTTTTTGCGGCTGCATTTCAGGCCTCCACGAAAGGCGGGTTCATATGAAGCGTTTGGCAGTTTGTGGGGCAACGGCATTGGCTCTCGTCTTGGGAGCGACGGGCGTCTTTGCCCAGGGCACTTTTAAGATACCGTACACGTTTCAGGCCGGGGGCAAGAGTCTTCCCGCCGGCGTATACCAAGTCGCCCAAAAGGATGACAATCAGCTCGCGCTTCGTCAGGAAACGACGGGCAAGGAATTCCAGGTCCCCTTTACGAAGCGCCTGGCACAGCCTAGCCCGCCTCTCGGCGAGCCCCAGATTGTCTTCGATGTGGTGGGAAACTTCGCGCCCTCCTATACGGAATACGTGACGGATTACGTGCTGGCCGAAGTCTGGCTGGAAGGTGCGGATGGATTCCTGGTCCACACGCTGAAGGGCGCGCACAAGACCCAGATCATCAAAGGCCAGAGAGCAAAATAGGCAGCGTTACCGAAGCCCCGTCGGGGGCGAAAGAGAGTAGCCCAGGGCGCAAGCCCTGGGTAAAACGCCCCCACCCCCTTTTATTCCCCCTCCCCCGAGCGGGGGAGGGGGAAGGGGGAGAGGGCCTTACACTGACCCACGGCTCGCGCCGTGGGCTATTTTATGCCGCCGCTCCGCGGCTCTCGAACCCTTCAAACCTCACGTTTACAGGGATGCGGATTACACCTTGTGCTGTAGGCTCACTCTCCATACAACCGCGGCACGCGCTTGCCGATCAGGCAAAGAACCTCGTAGGGAACCGTGTCGAGCATCTGGGCGATGTCGAGGGCGGTGATCGAGGCGCCCGGCGATTGGCCGAGGAGCATGACCTCGTCGCCGACGTTCACGCCGGGGATGTCAGTCACATCCAGAAGCGAGAGGTCCATGCTGATGTTGCCGGCGAGGCGCGCCAGCCGGCCGCCCACGATGGCGTGGCCGCGATTCGAGAGCGCGCGGTTGAGGCCGTCCGCGTAACCCACGGGCACGGTAGCGATGCGCGAGGGGCGCCGGGTGTAGAAAGCCTCACCATACCCAAGCGGCGTGCCGGTGGGCACGTCTTTCAGGTAGACGACGCGGGATTTGAAGGTGAGCACGGGCTCAAACACGGGAAGGTCCGGAATTTGTTTGTCCGGCGGCAAAACCAGCGGCATGCAGTAACCGTAAAGCAGGCCTCCGATGCGAATCATATTTTCCGGAAACTCGCGCCGGGAGAGCAGCGCGCCGCTGTTTGAGACGTGCACCCACTCCGGCTCGATTCCCGCCTCCTGGAGCTGTCGAAGCGCGGTGCGGAAGCGCTCCGCTTGCAGTTCCGTATGAGTGGCCACCAGATCTTCGGCCGAAGCCAGGTGCGTGAGCAGGCCCGTTAAGCGCACGCCATCGAGCGAGCGGTAATGCTCGAGGAACCCAGCCAGCCGGTCCGGCGGCACTCCCAACCGTCCCAAGCCTGTATCCACTTTGAGATGAAATTCAATGGGCCGGCCGTAGCGCTGCGCGCACTCGGTGTAAGTGTCAAGGCGCGCCGTGGAGGAAACCGTGGGAGTGAGATCAAACTTCACCAGGTCCGCAGGATCGCTCATGTAAAGGCCGCCCAGCAGCAGGATCGGCTGCTGGATGCCCGCGTTGCGCAATTCCAGGGCTTCCTCGACGCTCGCCACACCGAACCAGTCCGCACCGCACTGCGCAAGGCACTTCGCCACCGCCACCGCGCCGTGACCGTAAGCGTCGGCTTTGACCACCGCCATCACTTTGCGCGCGCCGGCGAGTCGCCTGATCCGTTCATAATTGCGGCGCAATTGGGAGAGCGAGATTTCGACCCAGGTGGGACGGAGCAGTTTGTCAGCGGGAAGGTTCACGGTTGTTCCGGAGGAATTCACCATAGACGTCATCGCGCGGTAACGCCCCAACCAAATACAGATCCTTCGCTGCGCTCAGAATGACATGTCATCCTGAGCGCAGCGAAGGATCTGCTTTTCTGCGCGCGCCGCCAAAAAATACGGCCTCTCATTCATTATTCGAACTCTGATCGCGGACCAGGTTTGCAAATTTGGCATACGGCTTCATGAACACGACGGGAACGTCGCCGGTGGGACCGTTACGCTGCTTGCCGACGATCAGTTTCATCTCGATTCCACGCCGTTCCGCTTCGCCGTCCTCTTCGGTTTCATCCGCCGGCTTGCGCTCGCGGTAGATGAAGATCACCACGTCGGCGTCCTGTTCGATCGATCCGGATTCACGCAGGTCCGACAACTGGGGCCGCCCGTGCCCGGGGCGCTGTTCGGGGGCGCGGCTCAATTGTGAAAGCGCCAGGACCGGAACCTTCAATTCCTTGGCGATGCTCTTCAAGCCGCGAGAAATGTAACTCACCTCTTGGGTGCGATTCTCGAAGCGCCCCTGGCCTGAGACAAGCTGAAGGTAATCTACGATAACGAGGTCCAGCCCTTTCTCCATTTTCAGGCGGCGCGCCTTGGTGCGAATCTGCATGATGCTCAAGGCGGGCGTGTCTTCGATCAAGAGCGGAGCTTCAGCCAGGCGGCCCAACGCCAGGGTTAACCTCTTCCAGTCTTCGCGATTTGCGAACCCGCTGCGGAGCCTGTGGCTGTCGGCCTCCGCTTCCGCGCACAAGAGACGAATGACCAGCGATTCCTTGCTCATTTCGAGCGAGAAGAGGCCCACAATCTTCTGGTTCTTGATGGCGGCATGGGCGGCGATGTTGAGCGCCAGAGCGGTCTTGCCGAGGGAGGGCCGGGCGGCCACCACCACCAGCTCGCCGGGTTGGAGTCCTGACATCATGCTGTCCAGGTCCACGATGCCGGTTTCAATGCCCGTCACGCGCTGGCCGCGCTCGAAGAGAACGTCTATCGTGCCGAAGCTCGTCCGCACAATATCGCGAATGTTGGCGAAGCCCGATTGAACCTTCTGCTCCGCGATCTCGAACACCTGGCTTTGCGCCAGGTCGATCAGCGTGTCGGGGTCGTCCGATCCTTCGAGACAGCGGGAAATCACGTTGTGCGAGGCATTGATGAGGCGGCGGAGAATCGATTTCTCCCGGACGATGCGGGAGTACTCGGAAACCGCGACGGAGGTTCCGACCGGCACGCCATCCGTGAGCGCAGCAAGGTAAGCGGCACCGCCGGCTTTTTCGATCTGCCCCTCTTTCGAGAGTTCCTCGGAGAGCGTCACCAGATCGATGGTGCGGTTCCGCTCCGAGATGGCGAGCATTTTATCGAAAGTAATGCGGTGCGCTTCAGAGAAGAAGTCGTCTTTCCCGACTCCCTCCAAAGCGAGGTTGAGAGCAGTATTATCCAGCAGTATGGAGCCGAGCAGAGCGCGTTCCGCTTCCAAATTCTGGGGTACCACTCGTTCCTGTTCGGTATTGCTGGGCATGGGAGGAATGCGTTCCTGGAATGTCAGAGAAATAATCGCAGAGGGAATTATAGCAGACCGGAACGACTATGCGGACGAGAGAAAATCCGGAATGTGTCATCCTGAGCGAAGCGAAGACTCTCTGTTCGTAAATCTGGAGGATAAGAAACTGCGGAGATCCTTCGCTGCTCTGAAGATGCTTGAGCCGAAGGCACCCTGGAGTGCGGTGGCGTCAGCTACCGCCGTTCGCTCGCACTCCAAGGCGGCAACTCCGCTGCCGCACTCCATAACGCGCTGCGCATTTTCATGTTTTCTGGGTGCACATCGGCGGACGGGCATGGCGGACTGCTTTGAGAATAACTCCCCTCCTCAGCGGGAGGAGGGGCAGGGGGTGGTGGGTGGTATCGCCGGCGAATGGCAACCACCCCTAACCCCTCCTTACCAAGGAGGGGAAGCATTTTGATCAGGGGTGGTGACCCAAAGTACTATGAAGTCTTCGCTCAGGATGACAGCCGGTTGATTTTTCCCAAAGCTCCTGAGTGATCTGAAGCTACTGGGCTGACGGCTCTGATTCCTGGGCGGGCGCGGGTGCGGGCGATGGCGTTGGGGCGGGCGCCGGGGATTCGGCTGCGGGTTGAGCCTGCGGCCCTCCTTCGCTTTCGACCCTCACTTTGATGAACGCCGTTACTTCCCTGTGGAGTTTAATCGGCACGTCGTATTCACCCAAAACCTTCAGGGGTGAAGTGAGAGAGATCTTGCGCTTGTCGATGACATAGCCCTGCGCGGCCAGTTTTTCGGCAATGTCAATGGCCGTGACGGAACCAAAGAGTGTTCCTTTTTCTCCAGACTTTCGAGTCAGGGTCACGCTGACGCCTTGAAGCAGAGTGGAAAGGTCCTGCGCGTCGCCCTTTTCCTTCGCTTCTATCTTGAGAAACCGGACGCGCTGCTGGTCCATCCACTTGCGATTCTGAGGAGTGGCCGCGACCGCCATTTTCTTGGGCAGAAGATAGTTGCGCCCGTAACCGCCGGCGACTTTCACCACTTGCCCTCTCGATCCAAGATTGTCGATATTTTCGAGCAGAATTACATCCATCGTGAACTCCGTTCTAGGGATTAGGGATCAGGGTCTAGGGATTAGGGATTAGGTGCGACGCCCTAATCCCCAGACCCTAATCCCTAAACCCTGCATTTTTACGCTCCGGTTGAAAACGGCAGCAAGGCGATGTTGCGAGCGCGCTTGATGGCCAGGCTCAAAGAGCGTTGGTGCGTCGAGCACGTACCGGTTAGGCGGCGAGGAAGAATCTTGCCTCGTTCGGAAATGAAGCTGCCTACCAGGCGCGCGTCCTTATAGTCGATGAAGTCGATCGACTCCTCGCAGAACTTGCACACCTTGCGCCGCCGGAAAAATTGCTTCTTGGGGCCTGAAGATCCACCCTCTCGCCTACCCTGCGGGCGCTCAGAGTCTCCAGGATTGTTTCGAGGTGCTGGCATATTCATCTACTCCTTCAGTAAGTATGAAGAACTCGAGTCCTTGTGGCCGTCTTGGCGGAGAGAGCAACAAGCCCGCGCCTGCGGGCGCACCAAACAGGACGGCGCCAGGAAAACGGTTTCTTCACGCCGGGGGTGCTTCCGCAGCCGGCTGTGGCGCCGGAGCCGGAGCGGGCTTGGAGCGCCGCTTCTTCGACTCCTGTTTTGACCGCAGAGCCTTGAATTTCTCGGCGCGCTCGAGGTCTTCGTCAATCCGAACCGTCATGTACTTGATCACCGTGTCGATCACCTTCAAGCGGCGTTCAAACTCTTTGACGGTGTCGCCTGATCCTTGCACCCGGAAGAGAATATAGATGCCCTCCCGTTGCTTCGCCACACGATACGCGAGCCGGCGGCGGCCCATTTTTTCAACTTTGTCGATCTTCCCACCCGCCCCTGTCGCCACGCCTTCCATTTGGGAAATCAGTTTGTCGACGTCCTCTTCAGTGGCATCGGGCCGGACAATGAAAATAATCTCGTAATTACGCATGGACCCTCACGATGGTTGCGGTGAAACCCTCCGATTAAAGCGGTTCATCGCCTTTTGAGAACCTTCTCGCAAAATAACGTGCACGGCTTCACAGGCCTGGCTGAGCATTTCCGACACGGCTTCGAGGTCGGACCGGTGGAATCGACCCAGAACGTACAACGCCATATCGCCGATGGGCTCGTCCGGGCCGACACCCAGGCGAACCCGAGCGAACTCGCTGGAATTGAGCGCGCCAATGATGGACTTCAATCCGTTGTGGCCGCCCGCGCTGCCTCGCGGCCGAACGCGCAAACTGCCCAGAGGAAGCGCCGCATCGTCGACCAGCACAATCAGATCGCTGACCTCGAGGCCGTATTTCCCGAGCAGCCGGGCCACGGCCATACCGCTCAGATTCATGTAGGTCTGAGGCTTGGCCAGAAGAACCTCCTGGCCCTCCAGGCGCGCCGCTGCCGTCAACGCTTGAGCTTCCCGATGCGCCAACTCCAAACCACATTCGCGAGCGAGCAGGTCCACAGCCATAAAACCCAGGTTATGGGGTGTCTGCTGGTATTCGGCGCCGGGATTTCCTAAGCCCGCGATCATTTTCATTGCGCAAAGAACAGAATTTCAAATTCGAAATCTGAGATTTGAAAACCAAGTTTCAGATTTGCCATATTTGAAAAAGGGAATTTCAGATTCGAAATCTGAGATTTGAAAACGGAGTTTCAAATTTGAGATCTGAAATTCGATAAGCAAAATCCGCCGGGCGAACTGGCACTCGAATTTCCATTTTCGGTTCTCGGTTTTGGAATTTCGAGTTTCGATTCGGCGGAAGCCTATTTGCCTTCCTTCTTCCCTTCTTTTTTGCCTTCCTTGGTTTCCTTGGTTTCCTTTCCTTCCTTGCCTTCGGGCGCTGCTTCTTCGCCTTCTTCCGCTTCGGCCTTGCCCTTGCGAATCACTTCGGGCTCGGCTGGAGCAACCGCGGCTTCCTCAGCGGGCTTCACTTCCTCTTCCACCTTCAGCTCAATCACGTGAGCAACCACGCGCGTGGGATCAGTCAGGATCTTCACTTTGGGATCCACCGGCAGGTCGGAAACGCGAAAGTTCTTGCCCAACTCGAGTCCGCTAACCTCAGCGACGAAGCGTTCCGGAATATCGTCAGGCAGACACTCGACATCCACTTCTCTGAGCACAAACTCGAAGACTCCGCCTTGCACCTTCACGCCCACCGGCTCTCCGGTCACCTGAATCGGAACCTGAAGTTTGAGTTTGGTATCACGAGCGATCCGGACCATGTCAACGTGCAGAAGGTGGCCGTCGACCGGCTCGGTTTGCCACTCGCGGATCATGACTCGAGCAGGAGCTTTCCCCCGAACCTCGAGTGTAAAGATGGCGTTGTGGCCGGATTCGGATTGGAGAATCTGAATAATCGCCTTCGGATCGACCTCCACCGGAATGGAAGGTCCTCCGCCGCCATAAACCACGGCGGGGATCCGCCCCGCCCGCCGTAAACGACGGGCAGCGTTCTTCCCGAAATCCTGCCGCGCCTCGACTTCTACTGCTTGAACCTGAGTCATAACAATTTACTCCTCAATACCACTCGTTACCCCCGCGTAAGCGGGGGTCCATCGCGCCGGGACGAGATGGATTCCCGCTTTCGCGGCAATGACGTGAACTTCGATGGTGCCCGGACACCAAGCCTTTACCCATTCAGATGAAGAGCTTGCTGACCGAAGTCTCTTCGTGAATGGAGCGAATGGCTTGCGCCAGCAATTTGCCCACGCTCAGCACCTGGATCTTTTCGCAATCTTTCGCCGCGGGCGGAAGCGGAATGGAATCGGTGGTCACCACCTGTTCGAGTGGGGCCGCGCAAATCTTGGCGACAGCATTTTCCGCGAACACGCCATGCGAGCAGCACGCATAGACCTTCGCGGCGCCCTTCTTGGTCAATGCTTCGGCGCTTTTCGCCAGAGTACCCGCGGTATCAATCATGTCGTCCACGATAAGACAGGTTCTGCCCTCGACCTCACCGACCACGTTGAACATTTCCACCACGTTGGCGTCCTCGCGACGCTTGTCGATGATCGCCAGAGGCGCGCTCAGGCGCTTGGCAAAGGCTCTGGCTCTCTCCACTCCGCCCGGGTCCGGAGAGACCACCACGGGATCCTTCAGCTTCAGCTTCCGAAAATAACGCACCGTCACCGGCGTCGCATAGAGGTGGTCCACCGGTATGTTGAAGAAGCCCTGAATCTGCCCGGCGTGCAGGTCGAGCGCCAGCACGCGGTCGGTTCCCGCCGAGGTCAACAGGTCGGCTACGAGTTTTGACGAAATGGGTACCCGCGGGCGATCCTTGCGATCCTGGCGCGCGTAACCGTAATAAGGAATCACCGCCGTGATGCGTTCGGCCGAAGCACGCCGCAGCGCGTCCAGCATCACCAGCAATTCCATCAGGTTGTCGTTCACCGGGTTGCAGGTAGGCTGAATAGCGAAGACGTCAGCGCCCCGGACATTCTCGAGTATCTGAAGGCGAACTTCTCCGTCGGGAAACCGCCCCACGTAAGCCTTACCGAGGGGCACTCGTAAATGTGCAGATATCTCCCTGGCCAGGGCCGGGTGAGCATTACCGCTGAAGACCTTTAGCTTGTGCTGAACGGGGTCCATTGCTCTGTCTTCCTCGCCTGGAGTCGCACAGGCGCTCTTGCCCGTGCCTTACTTGATCCACATCAACGTGAGGCACAGGCAAGAGCTCAAGTGCTACTCTCGATTTTCGAACTTGGCTGGGAGGCCTGGATTCGAACCAGAGTTCCATGCTCCAAAGGCATGTGTCCTACCACTGGACGACCTCCCAACAGCAAACCGTGCCGGCGCGGCCGTTGTGGACGAACCCCCTCACCTGTCCGTCGGCTGACGGACACCCTCTTCCCCAAGGGGGCGAGGGCATAAACTACTCAGCTTATTTCTCCCCTCGCCCCCTTGGGGAAGAGGGGTTGGGGAGTGAGGGGGTCTGTCACTCAATTCTGCAATCCTCAGTCGGCAATGAGCAGTCGCCAATAATCACTTCGCGACAACGTGCGTGACCGGAATATGAGCCATCCTTTGGGGATTAGCTTGGATGCGTGGAGCAACTGACGGGCAGACCCGAAAACCGCGTAGATGGCGGAGCCGCTCCCTGTCAAGGAAGCGATCTCGGTTCCGGCCCGGATGAGATGCCGCTTCAAACGCGCCAACTCAGGCCACCTTGCGAAAGCGACTCGCTCGAAGTCGTTTTCGGCCGGTCCCCAATCGAGCAGGGGAAACTGTGGCCACGCACCGACGTCCTCAATGCTACGGGGTTTGCCTTGAGTTGTCAACCGCAAACCCGCTTGCTGGTAGGCTTCTTGAGTGGAGATTGAGAATCCCGGAAAGACGACCAGGCATTTTCGTGGCGGAAGGTCGGAAAGCGGATATACGGCTTCGCCGCGACCGCACCCCAGCACCCTTCCACCCAATAGAAACAGCGGAACGTCGGAACCCAAGCGGGCGGCCAGGGCAAAGCGGCGGCTTTGCGACAATCTCTCTCCGCTCAGCCGTTCCAAGCCCTCGAGCGTGGCCGCCGCATCGCTCGATGCGCCTCCCAAGCCGCTGCCGGTGGGAATCGACTTTTCGAGGAGCGCCCGCACGCCGCCCGGATAGCCGGTTGCGCGCCGCCAGAGTTCGCAGGCCCGATAGACAAGGTTCTTGCTGCCAGACGGTATCTCGGGATCGTCGCACTCGAGGCGGATTCCTTCTTCCCGTTTCGAAAGCGAAATCTCCAGCCGATCGTGAAGCGCAATGGTTTGATAAACGGTGCG
Source organism: Terriglobia bacterium (assembly GCA_050010015.1). Taxonomy (GTDB): domain Bacteria; phylum Acidobacteriota; class Terriglobia; order UBA7540; family UBA7540; genus CAVROP01. The sequence goes on along the minus strand of JBEKLY010000007.1, from coordinate 23,192 downwards.
GATTTCGTGGTAGCCATCGGGGCGTTTGGCCAGGATCTTTAGCCCCAAGTTGATCTTCGCGAAGGCGCGCAGGCGAATGGAGTTCGGCAAGTTGTTGGGCTGTGGCGCAGGCACTCCTGCCTGCGTCCGGTGTATTATATCGCAAGGCACAGGCAAGAGTGCCTGTGCTACTGCTTACTTCTGGGCGGCACGCTGCTTTGCCATGCGGTCCTTCACGTCGTCGAGTTCTTTCTGCAGCTTGGCGGCCTGGTCTGAATCAAAGTCGCTCGATCCTGCCGTCGGCCATTCCTTGAGCGCGCGTTCCCATTCCTGTACAGCCTGGGCGTCTTTGCCCATTCGCAAGTGGACGCGTCCCAGATGCTCGAGTATGGTTGGATCGTCGGACATCAGCCGCGCAGCCTTTTCAAGGTGCGGCTCGGCCAGGTCGCAGCGGTCCATTTTATAGTAAGCCCAGCCCAGGCTGTCTAAGTAGGCTCCGTTGTTGGGATCCAAGTGCAAGGCCTTCTGGATGTATTTCACTGATTCATCCAGGCGCACGCCCCGATCCGCCAGCATGTAGCCGAGATAATTCGCCGCTGAGGCGTTCAAAGGATCGGTTGCTAGGACTTGCTTGAACTGCTGCTCGGCCAGGTCGTATTTCTTCTGGCGCTCATAAATGGAGCCCAGCAAGAAGCGCGAGTACTCCTGCTCCTCAGGCTTGGTGCTGGCCGCCATGGATTTATTGACAGCCTGTTCCGCCTCGTCGAGCCGTTTGGCCTGAATGTAGACCTGCGCAATGGAAAGGTAAAGCTCGCGGTCAGCCGGCGTGTTGTTTGTCAGCGCCTGAAGTTGCTTGACCGCGTCGTCCACCTGCCCCAGTTCACCCACCACGTAGGCGCGCAGAATGTGCAGTTCCCGGTCGTCAGGGGATTTCTTCAACGCCGAGTCCAGTTCGCCGACGGCTTGCGACAATTGGTGATTCATGCGAAGCGTATCAACGATAAGCTGCTCACCTCGCCCGATCTGCCCCGGCAGGGCCACAATCTGATGGAAGGCTTGCAAGGCATTGTCATACTTTTTTTGTTCGCGGTAAACCAAGCCCAATCTCTCGAGAAAGAGAGCTCGATTGTTCGCCTCGGCAGGCGTATATTTATCCTCCGCCTCCGCCGAACCCTTGACCAGTCCTTGTAAAAGCTCGATGGCTTTGTCCTGGTTTCCCGTCACGTCCTCGAGCAGGGCTTGCTGATAGGAAATCTCCTGGCTGCCCGATTTGTCGGACTGGAGCGCCTTGGCGCGCTCGAGCTCCTTGCGGGCGTCGTCGTAGCGGCCCTCCTGGCGATCGAGCTCCGACAATTTGAGATAGGTTGCCGCGTCGTCGGGATCCGCCTTCAAAATCTTCTCATATTCAGCGCGCGCGGCCGGAGCGTTTCCCATGCCCATCAGCGCAAGCGCATAATCCCGGTGAAGTTCCTGGTTCTCAGGGTCCTTGGCGATGGCCTTCTCGTAAGTGGCCACGGCAGAATCATAATCGCGCGTTTCAGCGTACGAATAGGCCAGCATTCCGAGCAGCGGCGGGTCCATGTCGTCTTCCGGGATCTTTTTGAGCAGCTCTGCCGCGCCCGCGTAGTCGCCCTGCTCGAAATCAAGCTGTGCCAGGCTGCTCAGGCCCTCTTTGGATTCGGGGTCCACATTCAGTACCTTCTTGTAGGCTTCCTCGGCCTTTTCGGGCTGATTGTTGATCTTGTAGAGGCGACCGAGAACTTGCCAGGAATCCGTGTCCGAGGGCTCGAGGCGTGTCAGCGCTTCCATGTGTTGAATGGCCTTGTCAAGAGCGTCCTTGTTCACCTTTGCGGTCTGGTTCTCGCCCAGCATGTGCCAATAAATCCGCGCCAACAGGCGGTGAGCGTCCGGATAGTCCGGGTCGGTCTTCAAAACATCTTCAGCTTCCTTGACCGCTTCCCCCACCTGCGCTACGCGCCAGTAAAGCTCGGCCAGTTCCACACGCAGGAACAACGACTCGGGATCGGCAGCGATTGCCAGCTTATATTCGGCGATCGCACGGTCGACATAGTCGGCGCGATTGTACACACCCGCCAGTTCCTTATATCGCCGCGCCAGCATAAAGTGGTAATACGCTTCGGCGTGGTCCGCGGCCGGGGCAGCTGCGTTCGCGGACGGTTTGACCGCCGAGGGACCGGATTCCTGCAACGCGAAAAGCGTCGCGGCCCCCACGAAGACGATACCCACTCCAAACCCTAGTTTTTTGGCTAATTTACGCATAGTTCCTTTCTGCCCCGCAAAGTCTCAGAGGTTTAGATGCAAATTATCGCATAGGGGTACCACAGTGTCAAAAATTGGCGCCCATGGGCAGCGTCGCAGATCGAGGTGGCACGGGCCTCAGAAAGTGTGAAGAAATTGGGATCCTGTCATCCTGAGCGCAGCGAAGGATCTCCGTAGTTATACGTAAATCGCTGAAGCACAAGAAACTGCCGGGATCCTTCGCTTCGCTCAGGATGACAGGCGTCGATTTTTTCACAGGTTCTCCTGCCTGTGTAAGTTCGTCACTAAGATAGCGGTGCCACATCAATCTGAGACGCTACTCCCCATTGCCGGGTTACCGACGTCAAACGGGGCCAGGCGATAAACTGTCGGGCATTCTGGGATTTGCTGGTGTATAATCGTCGCTATCGGGAGGCGGGGCCTCCTATTTCACGGATAACTTAAGGCGCGTCAGGACCGTTGCCCGGCGATACGGAAACGGGTCCGAATGCGAGAGGGGCGGAGTCGCACGTCGATTCCGATAACTACTCAAAGGAGGAAACTGTGCACATAATCTGGTGGATTGTGGTTGGGCTCATCGCGGGCTGGCTCACCGGAAAGATCATGAAAGGAGCAGGATATGGGGTTATCGGGGACATCGTTCTCGGCATCGTAGGTGCTGTGATCGGCGGATTCATCATGCGGCAAATCGGCTTCGTCGGCCAAGGCGGCATGATCTACACGATTCTGGTGGCCGTGGGCGGCGCCGTGCTTCTGACGGCTGTAGTTCGAGGTCTGAAGCGAATTTGACCTATTCTGAAATGACTCCCCTCCTCAGCGGGAGGAGGGGCTGGGGGTGGTAGATGGTTGCCGCTCAGCAACCACCCCTGGCCCCTCCTTACCAAGGAGGGGAATCATTTTCATGGTTTCCGGGATGCGAGGATGGCAAGCCGCCCCCGTACATCGGAGCGGTTATCGGCGGATTGGGGTCTCGGCGACTGTTCTTGACAGCCTCTTAACCAGATGTTAATTTTTCTGCTCGTAGTCGTTCTTTGAAAACTTTTGTTCCTGTGGTGCCCCGGCACAAACCGGGGGAAAAGGGAAGGCCGTGAAAATCGGCCGCGGTCCCGCCACTGTGACCGGCGAGCCAGATCCTCGCAGTCCGTCACCTGACGGACAGCCACTTTTCCGCTCTGCGGAAAGGGAAGGCGGAGGAGAAGGCGATAACCCGAGAGCCAGGAAACCTGCCCAGGAACAGTAACTCGGCCTAACTCTTCGACGGAAAGAGGGGACAGCCTTCCGATTCCGCTACGAGGGATTGGGAGGCTTTTTTGTTTTCCCACGACCCAACAGCCCTCTCCCTGGGGAGAGGGTGTCGCGGTTCGGCGCTTTCATCAGCCGGAACGTGACGGGTGAGGGGTCACTTGCACCTTTCTGCAGCGCCGTTGAAGGAGAGGCGGTATACGCAGCCCTGAGTGGTCGATTGGTTGGCGAAAACCGGCTGGACTGAACAAATTGGACAAGCAGACGGAGGCATTGACCAATGGGAGAGATTCGCTCGATAACGAGGCTCGCGATCGGAAGTAACCCCTCACCCGTCCTACGACGGCTGATGAAAACGCCGTCGCAGGACACCCTCTCCCCAAGGGAGAGGGCTGCGTTGTGTAGTGTGTTGCCGATCTTATTGGGTTCCCTGTTAATTGCCTGCACGGCCACGGCGGCGCGAGCGGCTACGATCAAGGGCACGGTGCTTGATCCCAGCGGGAGGGCGGTGGCGAATGTGCAGGTCAGCCTGCTCCAGTCGCTGACGGCACTGGATGAGCGTCAAACCGATGCCAAAGGGGAGTACGAGTTTACGGGAGTCGCCGAGGGGTCATATCGTTTGGTGGCGAATGCGCCGGGCTTTTCATCGTCGCCGGTGGATGTGGAGGTTCGCGAAGACCAGACCTCCAGCGTGGATCTGCATCTAGCGCTGAGCGCCGTCGAGCAGCAAGTTGTGGTCTCGGCGTCGCTCGAGGGCACGCTCGCTCCTCAACTGGGCTCGTCCGTCTCCACGATTTCCAGCCAGGAGATTAATAACCAGGGAGCACAGAACGTCACGGATGTCTTGCGCGGCGTTCCGGGGGTCACCCTGGACGACACGGGGCGGCGCGGGGGCGCCACGGGCGTCTTCATTCGCGGCGGCGACTCCGACTACAACCTGGTTACGGTTGACGGGATTCCATTGAATGAGTTCGGAGGGTACTTCGACTTCTCGCCTTTGCCCGCCGACGGGGTGGACCGCGTCGAAGTGACGCGGGGCGCGGAGAGCGCTTTGTTCGGCTCAAACGCCGTCACCGGCGTGGTCAACATCGTCACCACGCGCGGCGAAGGCCCGCCGCATTTCGATTTCCAGGCCGAAGGCGGCAATTTCACCACGCGCCGCTTCGTCGCCGGTGGGAGCGGCTTGACCCACAGCCTGAGCTGGGCTTACGACTTCTCCCGGCTCGATACCGGCGGGACGGTGCCTAACGATGGCTACAGGAATCAGAACGCCATCGTGAGCCTGGGCTACGGCAGCGGCGAGCGGCGCCAGGCCGACTTTCACTTCCTGGGCAACGCCAACGTGGTGGGCAATCCCGGCCCTTACGGCTCTGACCCAGACGACCTCTATAACGCTCCCACTTATCCCGGAGGTCCTTCCGATTACCAAGTGGGCCTGGTAGCCCGTGATAAGCAAAACTTGTTTGGCTACGAAGGAAGCTACTTCGAGCAATTCACGCCCGGCTTCCGGCTGGCGGTGACGGGCTCGGCAGCGACGAACGACTACTACTTCTCGTATCCCGCCTCGGACGGCGGCGACTCCTACTCGAATACTCTGCGCGGCGTGGTGAACGGTCGAGGCGAGTTCGCCATTTCGAACAAGGATTTTCTGGTGGCGGGCTTTGAATACCAACGCGAGCAGTTCGAGGACACTTATGTGGCGGACGCCAACAACAGCCCGTTCATATTGCCCCGCACGACGCTGGCGCCTTTTGTGGAGAACCGCTGGAGCCCCTCGAGCCGGCTCTTCGTGACGGCGGGCTTGAGGCTGGACGACCTGCGCACGGGCTCGCTCCCGCCCGGCGATTACGGGGCGCGCCCGCTCATTCCCGCCAGCTACATCACCAAGCTGAACCCGCGCGCCTCGGCGGCCTTCCTGCCACGCCAGTCGGATTCCGGATCGTGGCTTGGGGCGACGCGATTGCACGCTAGTTTCGGCACGGGCATTCGCGCCCCTGACGGCTTCGAGTTGGCCACCACCAACAACCCTCTCCTGAAACCCGAGAAGAGCGTCAGCTTCGATAGCGGGGTCGAGCAGAGATTTTTCAACAGCCGGACGCTCCTTGACCTGACCTACTTCTATAACAAGTTCGACGATCAGATTGTGACGCTCGGCGGATCGCTCACCAACCTCAGCACCTTCGTCTCAGATAACCTCGGCAATTCACGGGCTCAGGGTCTCGAGGCCTCGGTGCGCTGGCGCCCTACCGGTTCACTCCAGGTGTCCGGGGAATACTCCCTGGTGGATACAGCCATCCTTGCGCTGGACGGTTCGACGCTGGTTCAGGCGCCGTTCAGCGTGGGACAGGAACTCCTCAATCGGCCGAAGCATTCCGGCGGCTTCAACATCACCTGGCAGCGCGGCCGGCTGATGCTCAATAGCAATGCTTATCTCCGTGGACAGGCGCTCAACCTCGAGCCCAACGACGGTGTCTTTGCGTGCGAACTGGGCCTCCAGTGCCTGTTCCCCGGCAAGGGTTACGCGGTTTGGAACGGCGGCTTTTCTTACCGCCTGGTCCGCGGCCTCGAGATCTACGGGCACATCAATAACCTTTTGGACAAGAAATATGAGGAGGTGCTGGGCTACCCAGCCTTGCCGCTGAATTTTATGGCGGGGGTGAAGTTCACGTTTCCGGCGGAGAAGTAAGCGGCGTTTGGCTGTCATCCTCGGCTGAGCGAAGGTTCTTCGCTCTTTTCTGTCATCCTGAGCGAAGCGAAGGATCTCCGCAGTTCGTAAGACCAGCATAGACGCCTCCGAGGATCAGTGTTTCAATTGTTTTCATTCCGGCCGCGTACAAACTGCAGAGATCCTTCGCTTCGCTCAGGATGACAGCGGGCAGGATACTTTTGCCTGTTGCGTTTTGCCTTTTGACTTGTATTTCGCTTGCATGAGTTGTACTCGAGAGAACAATGCTCAAGAAGAACGATGCTCGCGCGCTGATGGTGCTGGGGACGGCATCGCACGCCGGCAAGTCGATCCTGACGGCTGCCTTGTGCCGCATCTTTGCGGACGACGGCTACCGGGTGGCGCCGTTCAAAGCTCAGAACATGTCGCTCAACTCGGCCGCGACGCCCGATGGACGAGAGATCGGCCGCGCCCAGGCCTTGCAGGCCGAGGCCTGCCGTGTGCCGGCCTGCGCCGAAATGAACCCAGTGCTCATTAAACCGTCGTCGGACACCGGTTCGCAAATCGTCCTTCTGGGCCGGATCTGGGGCCAAGTGACGGCGGCGAATTACCACCAGCGCCGAGTCGAGGAACTCTTCCCGGTGGTTCTCGAAAGCTACAGGAAACTAGCGTCTCAATACGACCTGATCATTCTGGAAGGCGCAGGCTCACCGGCCGAGATCAACTTGCGGGAACACGATATCGTCAACATGCGCATGGCGCACGCGGCGGGCGCCGCCTGCCTGCTGGTGGGGGACATTGATCGCGGCGGCGTTTTCGCGTCGCTCGTGGGCACACTCGAACTGCTCGAGCCTTCCGACCGGGCCTTGATTCGCGGGTACGCCATCAACAAGTTTCGCGGGGATATTTCGCTCCTGCGGCCGGGGCTAATAATGATGGAACCCCGGCTGAAAATACCTTGCGTCGGAGTGGTTCCGTACCTTCATGACCTCGGCCTGGATGAGGAGGACGGCGTGGCAGTCGAAGACCGGCGGAGTGTGGGGCGAGTGTGGAGGGATGTTGCAACCGGCGCAGCACCACCCCTTAATCCCCTCCTCAGAGAGGCGGGGAGCCGTGCGGAGAGTTCCCTCCTCAACCGGGAGGGGAGCCTGGTGGAGAATCCCCTCCTGAACCAGGACGGGAACCGCGTGGAGAATCCCCTCCTCAGTGAGGAGGGGACTAAGGGGTGGTGCAGCGCGAGTCAGGAAAGACGGTTGCGCATCGCGGTCATCGCGTTGCCGCACATGGCCAACTTCTCCGACTTCGATGCGCTTGCTGCGGAGCCGGCGGCGGCGCTGGCGTTCGTCGACCGTCCCAATGACTTGTCGGCCGCTGACCTTGTGATTCTGCCAGGCACCAAGCAGACCCTCAACGACTTGGAGTGGCTGCACCAGCGTGGGCTGGTCGCACCACTTTTCGGGCACGCGGAGGGTGGCGGCTGCATCGCCGGAATCTGCGGGGGGTTCCAGATGCTGGGCGTCAAAATCGACGACCCGCAGGGCATCGAGAACCACGGTGTGCCTTGCGCCCGCCAGGGACTCGGCCTGCTGCGCATGTGGACAGTGCTCCAGCCCGAAAAAATAACACGCTTGGCAACCGGACGCCTTCTACGTGCGGATATCCTGGGCCAGCACACACGAGAATGCACCTTTCGCGGGTACGAGATCCACGTTGGAGAGACGGTCTACGCGGATGAGACCAAGCCCTTCGCGGAGATAACGCGCGCAGGGTCGAGCGCCGTCATAGCCGATGGGGCGGTAAGCGCAGACCGAAGAGTGTTCGGAACGTACATCCATGGCATCTTCGACGATGACAACTTCCGGCATGCTTTTCTAGATGCGGCGCGCGCCGCCTGCGGCTTGGCGCCTCATGCCGCCAAAGCCTTCTTTGCCGCAGAGCGGCAATCCCGCCTGGACCGCCTCGCCGCGCACGTGCGCCAGGCGCTTGACCTGGAAATGATTCGGGGCTGGCTGCATCTGTGATTTGCGATTTGTGATTTGTGACTGGTGGTTGAAGGGTCAATTGCGGTTACCGGTTTGTGCTTGCCGATTGGAAATCCTACAAAAGCTCAGCGGCCATTCACAAGTCAGAAATCACAAATCGCAAATCACGAATTGTTCTCCGGATCACCCGATCACGACAACAGGTTGCCGCTCTTGCGGTGCGTGCGCAAGCACTCGAGCTGGTCATAGGCAACCGCCATCACGCAAACCCCTCCGGCAATCGAGATGCTTCCCTCAATGAGACGCCGCATGACGTCGGCACGGCCGGGCGTGTGAATTAGAACCGCTTCAGCAATGCCGTGCCCGGTCACCACGAGCCCGGTCAAAACACACAATACCAGAATCGCCACTCGCAAAACCGTCTTCATGGCAGTCGCACCTGGCCTTTCAAATCTCGGGGTCGAACACCTCGCCTGTCTGCTTCATACACCTATTGCAGGTCCGGGTCAACTGGCATTCTGTAATGGGTTTGACGCCTCGGGGGCGTTACTTCGCCACTTGGCGAAGTAAACTTTCCGTCAGGTCTTGTAATCGGCAGGAATACACGCCGGGAGGCGAAGCCCAGCCCGGGTGGGCATCGACACGAGTCGAACTATAAGTTAAGAAGGTAGTCGGCGGCGGTCAAGTTGCCGAACTTCACGGCGTTGACGCGCTGGCCAACCACGTTCGCAAAGTATTGCAGAACAGCGGTCAGTCTCAAAATCGCTGCGTTCTCGCCTAGCTTCAGTAAGCGCCGCAGGCCCAACGAAACGAACTGCCAACGGAAGTACATGATCAAGAGGCGTTCGTCGTAGGTATAGCGTTGGTTCACATTGGCGGCATTTTTGAGGAGATAGGTCAATGCGAGGAAATCGCAACGGAGCATCATGCGCAACCGGGAATAATCAACCGGCGCGCCGAACTCCTCCAGCGACTTTCGCAAAGACGGGAACTCCAGGCGATTAGCATTGGCGATGGATTGGAAATATTCCCGGTCAAACTGCCGGCCTAGAATCTTCTGGCAGGTGGCCTGGAAATAGAAGAAGAACAAAGCCGTCGACAGGATCAAAATTACCACAGCAACAATCATGGCCGTTCACCTTGGGATAGAAATTCTAGTCTGCGGTCACCTCGACCAGAGCAGGCTCACCAGTCCTCTGCCGGGTAACCTTGACAGCACTTTCGCTGACACGCACGATTGCGTAAGCCCACACCAGGAGCATTCCCAGCGTGCAAATGGGCACGGTAAAGGAAACCAAAGACCTGGCGAAACTCTCGCCAGTTGTGAGGTGGTATAGCGCCATAGAGGCGGCCGGGCCGGCAAACTGAATGCCCACGCCGCACACGAGCAGTCCTAGCTGCTCGTCCGTCGATTCCAAGTGCTGCAACATGAAGTACAGCATCGTGTTAAGAACCAAGCAGGTGAAATACAGGTTCTGGCTGAATTCTGCAATGTAACGGTTGGAGAGCAGGGCGTAATTGCCGAGGAAGGATAGTGCTGAGACACCAACGACCAGTACGAAAATGAGGCCGAGCAGCACGCGCACGAAGCGCCACATCTTCTCCTGGTGTTCACAGACGCGCTGGAAGAAGTAGCAGACCAAAAGGAAGGAGGCAACCACGAGCAGGAAATCCGTGGTCCAGTAGACGTAACTGTACTGCGGAGAACTCCAGCCATAGCCGCGCAGAATAAGAGCGCGCACCTGGCCCGCGGCCAGCAGGCAGAAAAGGTAGAGTCCTACTCCGGCAAGCCGGCGCCTCTGGGCGCTGCGAGTCATGTAAACAAGCAGACACCCTTCGATCAGGATCCCAGCGTACTGAAGTGCGTCTCTGATTATGATGCTGTCCATGAGCGCTCGGCGAACGAGTCATCAAACGACCATCCCCCGGATCACTCATGCGATTCGGAGGAATTCAATTCGTCGGTTTCGGCGCTGGTCCCGGCGGCATCGGTGGAACAGGGTCAGTACCGATCGCCAATAACCAAGCGGCATCGCCCGGCTTCAGGTTCGATGGCTTCGGCGGCGGTCCCGGCGGCATGGGTGGAACAGGGTCAGTGCCGATCGCCAAAGACCAACGCGCATTGCTCGGCTTCAGGTTCGACGGTTTCGAAGGTGGCCCCGGCGGCATGGGCGGAACAGGATCAGTACCGATCGCCAATAACCCCGGGTTGTCTGCGGCTGCCACAGTTCCAGCGACCGCGCGGCGAAGTGAAACAGCCGTCAGGACAACAAGCAATGCAAGCAGGACAGTAAGCGCTAGGTTCTTCATTGAGGCTCTCCAAGATGAAATAGTAGTACCGGCAAGTAGACACCGGCACACCGGAGAGCCTAAGACTTCATAGAAAGAAAGTCAATACGCACCTGCGCATTTTTTTATGCACAGTAGTATTAGACATTTTGTCACTGGTCAGGCCCCTGTCCTGCAGTCGTTTGATTCCTCTAGTTTCCTCCTTTCATATCGTTCGTGTTAGTTATAACGATCCTCGAAATATAGTGCAACAGTACAAGGGTACTGGGTAACAGGTACTGGATCTGAAATTCGCTCCATTCACTTCGGAAACCGTCCTCTCGTGCTCACAGATACTACCACATTTCCAGCCGGGTATTAAGCATAAGGTACACCCCGCGGCATCGCGGCGTCCCAGCCGGATCCGGGGCCCTCCGACATCCCGAATCCATGGTTCTTGGTGCCGGTTGACCGCAAGAGGGGTGAATGGCATCATACTTCTGTAAGGTCCCTACCGGACCCAGGGGGTGATGCGCAATGCCAAGCCGTTATTTGCGGATACCGATTCTATCGCTGATGGGCCTAGTACTTCTCGCCGTCCTTGTGCCGTGCGGGTACGCCCAATCCACTGACCAGGGGCCGGCTCCTGATGTGGGGCCGACCGTTCTCGCTCCCAAGAAGACCCAGCCTGCTCCCCCACAGCCGGAGAAGAAGCCGGAACGGATCAATCCCGACGAAGTCTTCAACATCTCGACCGCAACCAATCTCGTCAACGTCGATGTGATGGTAGTCGACAAAGACGGCAATCCCATTCCCACTCTGAAGCGCGATAATTTCAAGCTGCTCGATGACGGCGTTCCGCAGACCATCTCCAACTTCGGCACCGAGCAGGCCCCGATGACCACTTGCATGGTCATTGAATTCAGCAATAAGTATTGGGCGCGCCTCTATCTGGCTCTCGAGTACGCTTACAACTATCTCCAATTCATTCAGCCCAAGGACTGGACGGCAGTGGTTTCCTTTGATATGAAGTCGCAGATCCTGACCGACTTCACGCAGGACCGGTCGCAAGTTAAAGGGGCACTGGACACGCTGAGAATTCCGGGGTTCAGCGAGATTAACCTGTATGATGCGATTGCCTTCACGCTGGATCGCATGAAGGACATCAAGGGGAGAAAATCCATTCTCATTGTCTGTACCGGGTACGACACGTTCAGCAAGCTCACCTACGATGAGATCCTTAAGATTGTGAAATCCTCCGACACCGCCATTTACCCCGTCAGCATCCTGGAGTTTCTGACAGTCCGCTCCATGAGGGGAGACACCATTAACTCCCTGCAAGCGCGGAACGGTTTGGAAACGATCGCTAAGTATTCAGGCGGCCAGGCTTACTTCCCGCGCTTCGAAGGAGAGCTGCCCGGGATCTTCGAGCAAATCAATGGGCAACTGCGCACACAGTACGGCCTGGGCTTCGTTCCTACAAACTCAGTCAAGGACGGGAAATTCCATAAGCTGAAGGTTGATGTTGTAGACGACCAAGGCAACCCGTTGCGGATCGTGAATCCCAAGGGGAAGGTCGTGAAATACCGGGTTGTATCGCGAGAAGGCTATTACGCGCCGAAATCGTAGCTCAGTGCCGGAAGTGCCGCGCACCGGTGAACATCATGGCAAGTCCCAGCCGATTCGCGGTCTCGATTACGTCCTGGTCCCGTACCGATCCACCGGGCTGCACCACGGCGGTAGCGCCGGCGCGCGCCGCTTCTTCCACTCCATCCGGGAACGGGAAAAACGCGTCTGAGGCGACCACCGTTCCCTCCAGCGAATGCTTCAACTCGCGCGCTTTGGCGGCGCCCAGTCTCACCGAGTCCACGCGGCTCATCTGGCCGGCGCCGACGCCCACCAGCACTCCTTCGCGCGCATAGACGATAGCATTCGATTTCACGTGTTTCACCACGCGCCAGGCGAAGATCAGTCCTCGCATTTCACTTTCCGTGGGCTCGCGATGCGTCACGCATTTCCAGTCCTGGGCGCGCGCGCCCAGCGTATCCGGCGATTGCAACAGCAACCCGCCTCCGATGACTTTAAGCTGTAATCCTTCCTCGTCGCCGGAGGCCGTCCCCATATCCAGCAAACGGAGGTTCTTCTTCTCACCCAGAAGTTCCAGGGCGACAGGCTCGTAGCCGGGAGCCACCACAGCTTCGACAAACAACTTGGACATTGCTGCCGCGGTCTCGGCGTCCAGGGGGCGATTGAGAGCGATAACGGAGCCGAACGCTGAGACCGGGTCCACATCCAGCGCGCGCTGGTAGCTCTCGTGAAGCGTTGCAGCCGAGCCCACGCCGCAGGGATTCGTGTGCTTGACGATGACCGTGGTTGGCTCGTCAAATTCCTTTACCAACCGCCAGGACGCCTCGAGATCCACCAGGTTATTGAACGAAAGCTCCTTACCCTGCAGTTGGCGCGCGGAGGCGAGGCCGCGCCCGCCGGCCGCGGGGTCCACGTAGAGCGCGGCCCGCTGGTGAGGGTTCTCGCCATAGCGCAAATCCATCGTCTTGCGATAGTTCAGGTGCAGGCGTTCCGGCAGAGTGCCGCCATTCGCCCATCGCTGCAGGGTTGTGGAAATGGCTCCATCGTAAGCCGCCGTCGTGGCGAAGGCTTTGCGCGCCAGGCGCGCGCGCGTCTCCCGTGAGATGCTCCCCCGGTTCGCGTGCAGTTCCGCAAGTACCGGGGAGAAATCCTGGGCGTCCACAACTACGGTGACGTCGTGGAAGTTCTTGGCCGCGGATCGAATCATCGAAGGTCCGCCGATATCGATATTCTCAATAAGCTCCTCGAGCGTCACTCCGGGTTTGGCGGCCGTTTTCTCGAAGGGATAGAGGTTCACCGCCACCAGGTCAATGAACTCGATGTGATGCTCCGCAACCTGTTTTTGGTGTTGCGGATTGGAACGAATGGCGAGAATACCGCCGTGAACCTTGGGATGAAGCGTCTTCACTCTCCCGTCAAGCATTTCAGGGAAGCCTGTCACGTCCGAGACGTCGCGAACCTTCAGGCCGCGCTCGCGCAGGAGTTTGGCCGTACCTCCCGTGGACAAAATCTCGACCCCCAACTCCGCCAAGCCCGCGGCAAAGTCCACCACTCCAGTTTTGTCACTGACGCTGAGCAGGGCTCGAGAGACTTTTCGCATGTGTGCTCCTTAATTCGAAGCTGTCAGGCTTTGGCCGCCTTGAATATCAGTTTGCCGTCCTCGGTGCTGATCCAGAACTGCACACTCGCGCAGTGGAACAACTTTTTGATCTGCCTGGTCTTGTCGCCGAGGTATTTTTGAAACCTCGCCGGGTCGACGTTGTCCACTCTTCGGCCCAACTCGCGCTGGGCGCTGATTATGGCTTGCAGAATCTGGTCGGCCTTCTCCGGCTCGATCTCCGGATCCGAGCAAATAACGCAGACCATCTTGGCGGCGGTCAACGCCTCGAGCCCCTGCTTCTGCTGCGCAAACACGCCACGCCCTTCCTCTTTGTCCATCAACCTTCTTTTCCAGAGAGCGTTCTGGACGGCATATTTCTGCGCCAGGGCATTAAGCTTGTAACGCTGGCCGAAGCTCAGGTCAGACTGATCTGAAGTGCGCCGTTTGATGTAGTTTTCAACGCGGTAGACCATGTCGCGCGGGGGCCGCTCAGATGCTCCGTTGAAGTACACTTCCCACTCAATCTTCAGGCGGCGGATGTCGTCTTCGAGTTTGATCAACTCTTCATCAATGGTCACAAAGGCGCCTCGTGAACAGGCTGCAAGCGGGGATTATACCCACGCTCGAGCGAGGCCAGTCAACCGGAAAGTGGAAGTGGTGCGGGCGTCATGGACATTGGACGATGGCGACGCAGCCACGACAGGCGTGAATCGTAGCGCGGGCGTCTCGCCCGCTGGGGCGTGGGCATCCTGCCCGCGCACGGGAGCGGGACGCTCCCGCGACCGCGGGCGGGACGCCCGCGCTACATGCCCTCGCGGCGCTGCACCCGTTGACGCTCTTGTGCAACTATGCTCAAATGACGCTTTGACATGGAACCTTCCGAACGTGATGCCGGACCAGAGGTTACCACACTGCTCCGCCAGATCCCGGCAGTGAATGATGTACTAGACCGGACCGCGCTCAAGGGACTCGAAGCGCGCGTTGGGCGCCACCTTGTGGTGGAGTGCACGCGACGGGCTCTCCAGCGTCTCCGGGATCGGATTGTTGCGGGCAGCCTTTCAAGTGTTACCCTGGCAGCATTGGAGCAGGAAATCGTCTCCGAGGCCGAAACGGCCACTCGCCTCTCTCTCGAACCCGTCATCAATGCCTCTGGTGTGATCTTGCACACCAATCTGGGGCGGGCTCCTTTAGCACGCGAAGCGGTGGAGCATTTGGTGGAAGTGTCCACCCGCTATTCCAACCTGGAATACGAGTTGGAAGCGGGCGAACGCGGCAAGCGGGATGTCCACACAGAGCGGCTGTTTTGCCAACTCCTCGGCGCGGAAAAAGCTCTGGTGGTGAACAACAATGCTGCCGCCGTGCTGTTGGCATTGAACACCCTGGCCGAGGGAACGGAAGTGGTTGTCTCGCGAGGCGAGCTGATTGAGATCGGCGGATCCTTCCGCATTCCCGAGGTTTGCGCTAAGAGCGGCGCCATCCTGCGCGAGGTGGGAACCACAAACCGCACCCGCATCGAAGATTATGCGGCGGCAATCAATGAGCGGACTCGCCTGCTGCTGCGCGTCCACCCGAGCAATTTTCGCATCCTGGGCTTTACGGCTCGTCCATCCCTGGAAGAGTTTGTCGCGCTGGCGCAAAGGCACAACTTGACTTCGATGGAGGACCTCGGCAGCGGATGCCTGGTTGACCTCTCAACGCAAGGCATCCGGGACGAGCCCACAGCGACCGCCTCTTTGAAAGCCGGCGTGGATGTCGTCACCTTCAGCGGGGACAAGCTGCTCGGCGGCCCACAGGCTGGAATCGTGGCCGGCAAGCGCGAGTTGCTGGAACGAATCCGCAAGAACCCGCTCTTCCGCGCCCTGCGTGTTGACAAGCTCACCATCGCGGCACTTGAGGGTACGATTTCTCTTTACCTGCGGGGAAAGACTGACGAGATTCCTGCTTTGCGCATGATCCAGCTTTCTTTGGAGGCGATCCGCCTGCGCGCCACGCGCTTGGCTGAGAAGATCTCGGCCCACCCGCAATTCTCAGTTCGGATCCAGGACGGCGAATCGGTGATTGGGGGCGGGTCAACCCCCGGGCAATCGCTTCCCACGGTCTTGCTGGCGATGACGCACGCGAGCCACAGCGCGCAGGAACTCGAACGGCTGTTGCGGCGGAGTTCACCTCCGGTCATCGCTCGGGTCGAAGAGGACGCTCTCCTCCTCGACCTAAGAACCGTGTTTGAAGACCAGGATGGGGAACTGCTCCAAGCCTTGGAAGCGATAGCGCAGACACCGTGTAGGGGCGGTTCGCGAACCGGCCCTACATGACGATACGACGAATCGGCTATGCGAGCCCTTGTCTTTGACGGAAAACTGGCGTTACGTGAAATCGAAAAGCCCATACCCAAACCTGGTGAGGCCCTGATTCGAGTCACGCTGGCGGGAATCTGCGGAACGGACCGCGAGATACTTAAGGGGTACTCCTCCTTCCGGGGCGTCATTGGCCACGAGTTTGTGGGGCGCGTGGTGGAATGCGAGGATCCCTCCCGGATCGGCGCGCGAGTGGTGGGTGAGATCAACGTCGCGTGTGGCGAATGCGAGTGGTGTTCGCGAGGCCTCGGCCGCCACTGTCCCACGCGGACGGTCATGGGTATTGTGAACCGCGCCGGGTGCTTTGCGGAATATGTTGCCTTGCCCTCGCGCAATCTGCACCGGGTTCCAGACACGGTCCCGGATGAGTCCGCGGTATATGTTGAGCCGTTGGCCGCCGCCGCTGAAATTCTGGCTCAGATGCGCCTCGAACCCGGCACGAAGGTCGTGGTTCTTGGAGACGGCCGGTTGGGCCTTCTGGTGGCCCAAGTCCTGAAAAACGCCGGCGCGGAAGTAATCCTGGTGGGCAAGCATGCTTGGAAACTTGAACTAGCAAGGCCCTGGGGCATCAGGGTTATCACCAAGAGCGAAAGTAAGTTGCGGGCGGCAAGTGTTCCAGTCGTCGTGGAAGCCACAGGCTCGCCCCGCGGCTTGGAAGAGGCTTTCCGGCTTGTCCGGCCGCGCGGCACCGTGGTGATGAAATCCACTTTCCACGACCCCGCGCGCTTTGACGCCACCAAGCTAGTGGTGGACGAGATCACCCTGCTCGGTTCCCGCTGCGGCGAATTCCCCGCCGCGCTGGAGTTGCTCGAGAAGGGGCAGATCAAGGTGCAATCTCTACTCTCAAAAGTGTTCCCGTTGGAAGAGGGCCTTGAGGCCTTCGAGTATCTGGAGCGGACAGCCTGCCTGAAGGTCTGCCTGGCGAATCGGCAGTAGGCGGGGTGGGCAGGTGGGCAGCGGTGTAGGGGTAGGGCTTGCCCTATCCTCGTCGGGCCCAGCGGAAATGCGGGGACGGCAAGCCGTCCCCCTACAGGGGGACAGTCATCGACGGATATGGGATGCCCTCTACCACCTACCCTTGCAATCGTAGATAATTAGGCAGAGGGAATTTCCTTGACCATGAAACGAACAGGATTCATAGACTTTTGCAATTGGGCTGGGCTTGCCACTTTGCCTCTTGCTATTGCGCTGAGCGCTCCTTTGTGCGCGATGGCTCAAGACGAGAAGCAGGCGCCTCCGCCACCCCCTGAGGATTTACCGGGCCACGTGAACTACCTGGCCCAACAACTCTATGGCGTGATGCTCGAAGACGCTACGCCCATCACCGACCAAATCCAGAAGTTGGTGCTCGCCCAGCTCCAGGAGTGGATGATGGACCGCTCGCCCACTGATGTCGAGGTGCGCCGGGATGTAGACATGGCCTTTTCGGAGCTGCATTACCCGCTGTCCGGGCAGGCGGCGGCCTTTGGGAGGCCGTGGAAGGATCAGATGGTAATCGGGGCCGGTTACACTCTGGGCTGGACTAACATTGACCGCACGAACGTCCTCGCAATCTTTTCCAGCCAGCAGGGCCACAGCCATCTTGTGACTGTGACGAGTTTTGTACCACGGTACGACCTCCACTACTCGTTTCCTCAGGAGCTGCCGGGCGACGCTTTCCGGTTCTTTGTCTACGGCCTCAGGTTGGGACAGAGCCAGCCTCGTCTGAGCGCCACCTTTTATTCTTTCGATGGAAAGAACTTGATGTCTTTGTGGGAAGTCCACGACTTGTACGATGGCAAGATTTACTTCGAGAAAGATCGCGTGACGATCCGGTTCCTGAATGAGCAAGAATATATCGAAGAAGCCGCTCATGGGCGCAGACCGCCACGCCACCAGACCGTTTACACCATCACGCCCACGAGTTTAGATGTCCAGAGCGAGGAGGACATTCCCTTCTGAAAAGCAGGAGTCAGGATTCAGGAGTCAGGAGTCAGTAGACAGAAACACGAACTCCGCGCGGTAGTGATTCAGCTTTCCATGGAAGAACGTTTCGGACTTCCCCGGCTATAATGAAAGCGCCGGGACAATGCTGGTGAAAATCCAGCCGCCAACTTGAACGACTTAGTTGGGTCGTCGTCTAACTCTTAAGACATCCCGGTTTTTGAAGCCGCTTCAGACTAACCCACTCCTTAATCTTCAAAGGAGCCCACTTCCCTCCGCGCGGAACACTCGATGATGGAGTGGAAAGAACCTAAAACAGAAAAACGCACTTCGGAGAGGGTGATGTCTTTTTCTTACTCCTGAATCCTGAATCCTGGCTCCTGACTCCTGCCTACCCCAGCCACTGCGGATTGTGGGCAGTCCCATCGAAGTCAATCGTCGTCTTGAAAGGCTCGAACTCGCCGCGCGCGGCGAGGGGCGCGGTCTTGGCCAGAATTGCGGAAAGCTGTTCTTCGGTGAGAGGCTTGAAGGTGCGGGCGGCATCGAGCGCCTGCTCGAGAATCTGCAAGCTGTCGCAGCCGGTGATGACCACCGACGTGGGCAGATTCATGGCGTAGTGCAGGCACTCGACGGGCGTCACCACGTTGCTTTTCAGCACAAACCCGTCGCCCATGGACTTCATTCCCAGCACGCCAATGCCGTGCTGAGTCAGAACCGGGACCACTTTCTGGGCGAAGCTCTTATAGTGGGCATCCATAACGTTCAAAGGCATTTGTACCGTGTCAAAAATGAATCCGTGGTTGAAGGCAGTATGCAGCATCTTCAAATGAATGTCCGGATCCTTATGGCCAGTGAAGCCGATGTAGCGAAGCTTGCCTGCCTTTTTTGCCTCCATCATGGCTTCGAATGAGCCGCCGGGGCCGAAAATGCGGTCCGGGTCGCCCGGGCGAATGACCTCATGAAACTGAATGAGGTCGATCGTGTCGGTTTGCAGGCGCCGGAGCGATTCATCAATCTGCTGTGCCGCCAGCGCCTTCACCTGGCCGTCAATCTTGGTCATCAGGAAAACCTTCTTGCGGTAACCATCGCGCAAAGCCTTGCCCATGCGCACTTCGCTCACGCCGTCGTTGTAGTCCCAACAATTATCCAGAAAGTTGATGCCTCGATCGACAGCAGTGCGCACGATACGAATGCTTTCCGCTTCGTCTTTTTGAAGACCGATGTGGAAGCCGCCCAGCCCCACCAGCGACACCTTCTCGCCGCTGCGTCCCAGCTTGCGGTAAGGTATGTCGCCCGCAGCAGGCGCTTCGGCCGCCACCCCTTCAAACAGCGGAACGCCCACGGTTGATGCGGCAATCCCCAAACCTGCCCGGCCCAAGAACTCACGACGGTTGGGTTTCCGTGTGTCCATAGGTCCACCTCCTCGCAGTGGTCCGATCGATTTGATTCATCGGGGCTGTTCGCCCGACCTCTTGTGCTGCCGCGGTTTCCTGCGGCCTATCGAATGTTGGACGCTTCCTGCACCTGAATTAACGCCAACTCTAATTATATCACTGCCTTCGCGGACACGGCTTCAACAATATTCCCGATTCTGCCGATATTACCCGAGACTTGAGAAGGAGCATACGATCCCATGGCGGGACAAATTAGAAAACTGCTCGACACGATCGTTGAGAAACGATCGAAAGGCAATCCAACTATTGCACTCACAACCAAAACCAAGCTCATTTTCAAAGGCTTTGACCCGGACAACTTCAACGCCGGGTCTCCTGATGACCCTGCAGCCATCCAGAAAATCAAGGCCATTGCCGTCGACCTGGGAGTCAGCCTGTAGGCTGATGTAAAGGAGAAAAATAATGCCGATCCGCACAGCCTATTCAGCAAACGCTCTTCCCGAAGTCGTCTGGGAACTGGCGGCAAAAGCCGGTGACTGTAATCCTCGTGTCATACTGTTTTTCGCCTCTTCGAAATATGACCCGGCGGAGGTCAGCCACGCCATGCAAGCGGCCTTCCCGGAGGCGTGCGTGGCCGGTTGCACGACGGCAGGCGAGATTGCCGGTGGAAAAATGTCGTGCGAATCGATTGCAGCCATGTTCCTGGATGATGAAATCGTTGGGCACAGAGCTTCCGCCGTGGTGGAAGGGCTCTCCAGCCAGGTCTCCGTTCGTGCCGCCTTCTCCAAAATGGAGCAGGGACTCGGGGCGCCTGTTTCGTCCCTGGATATCGAGAAATATGTGGGCATTGTCCTGGCGGATGGATTGAGCGGCTCTGAGGAGGCGCTGATGGAAAAGATCGGGGATTGCACCGATCTTCTTTTCGTGGGCGGATCCGCCGGCGACGATCTGAAATTCGCGAAGACACATGTGATGCTCAATGGACAGGCTTTCACCAATGCCGCAGTGCTTTTGCTTCTGGAAACCAAAAACGGCTTCGATATCGTCAAAACGCAGAGCTTCCGCACCACCGGAAAGACCCTGCTGGCCACCAAGGTAGACGAACCACACCGGTTGGTCGAGGAGTTCGACCACCAGCCTGCGCTCGCCGCCTATGCGCAAGCCCTGGGAGTGCTGCCTGCAGAAGTTCCGTCTCATTTCATGAAACATCCGCTGGGCCTCATGATCGAAAAAGATCCGTACGTTCGCAGCCCGCAACGAGTGCAGGGCGAAGGCATTGTGTTCTACTGCCAAATCAAGCAGGGAATGAAGCTGGAAGTGCTTGAGGGTACGGACATCGTCGCCCACACCCGGAACGCCATCGAGGCCCGAAAGGCTACGGGCAAGCCGATCTCCGGCATCATCGACTTTCAGTGTATTCTGCGCGCTCTGCAATTGCGCGAAGAAGGGCACTGTGACCAATATGGCGCGATCTTCGCGGGTATTCCAACGGTGGGTTTCAGCACCTACGGCGAGGCCTACCTCGGCCACATCAACCAGACCTCAACCATGCTGGTTTTCCGATAGTGTTGTGTAACGGAACTTCGTTCATGAAGTCAGCCCGTCAGCCGGCGGGCGTAAGCGAGTAGCCCACGGCGTGAGAAGGTGTGAAGAAATTCGGAACGTGCCATCCTGAGCGCAGCGAAGGATCTCTGCAGTTGTTCGTAAATCGCTGAACCCTGAGAAACTGCCGCGATCCTTCGCTGCGCTCAGGATGACAGGCATCGATTTTTTCACACGTTCTGTCGCCGTGGGCCACATTCTTGCGCCCGCCCCAGCGGGCTCCGGGACCCGATCGAGCCTACCCTAGCGCCTATGCTCCCTTGCCCCTCTCCGGCCCAGCCGGAGAGGGGCTCTTGGAGATAGCCTCCTAATAGAGCCTCCGAGCGCCCAGCGTGTTCTCCCAGTACGCCTGGCGGTCTTTCATGATGTCCCCCACGAGCAACGCTGAAACCTTGTCGTCGAACTTTTCCAGGATTTCAAACTCGAAGACCGCCTCCCCGTGGGCGTTCCAGGCGGCCTGCAGTTGCGGATTGCGGTGGGAAGCGTTGCGCAACTGGAACCACACGCCATTCTGGGCCGTGTCCAGGTGATCGGAGGCGCCCACCCAGACTTCTCCCGAAGTCTTCGAGCGTACTGCGAACACACCCTTAGGAGTTACTCTCGCCTTGTATGCCTTGCGAGCTTCTCGTTTGTCCATAACCTTCCCTACCGAAGTTCGAGGCTTTCGAGCATCTCGTCGAAGGTCGTCTTATAAGCGTCAAATTGAGATTGCGGGGCGATGCAAATAAGCGAAAGCATGAAATTACTCTGGCGCGCGGTAACCAGCAGGTCGCGCTCTTTCTGACCCGGAAGCGGCGAGTCAGTTTCAAGCAAAGTGGAAAGCGCGGAGCGTCCCTTCAGGTTCATCGAGCGCTGCTCAATCACCTTCAGATTCGGGTTCGACGCCCGCAACAAGTTGAGCAACTCCTCTGTAGCATCGACCAGTCCCCAACTACCCTGGCGCGAGCCTTGAGGCTGGAATCGGCTGATGGATATGCCGAACGCTTGCGCCGCGCCGGTCTCCGGCAACTCGACGATTCCTCCCGGCGGGACTAACACGACGGCGTCTTCATTCCGCTGCACGCGCCAGTTGTCAGGATAGGCGATGGAAATCCCGTAGCCGTCAAACTTGATGAGCCGGCCCGAAGGCGGAGGTGGAGTCGCGGAATTGGCAGCGAGGGAAGGCGCTGTTTCTGCGCTCGACGGCGCGCCGAGACTTAGAAGGCGCTTCTTGGCGTCCTCGAATTCCGTGCTGTCGCTCTTTCGCCTCCCGGTCGGCCCATAAACGAAGCTGTCGCCGCTCGCCTCCGCAGCTATTCTCTTGGCGCGATCCTCGGGGTTGGGATGGTCAGAGAAAAACTGCACCGTCCTCCGCGGGTACTTCTTTTCGACAATCTCGAAGAACTCCGCCAGAGCGTGAGGATCGTAACCCGCCCGGTACAAGATGTATGTCCCCACCGCGTCGGCCTGTATTTCAGCGTCGCGAGAGTTCTTCAGCAAAATGGAGTTAACGCCAAGGTCGAGGCCCAGTGCCGTCAACTGGCCCGTCAAACTCCCCGACCGGCCAAGCATACTTTCGAGAAGCGCCAACGGGGCCTGGGCCAGCAGCGCCTCCGAGGCCTCGTGCGTCCCGTGGCGCATCACCACGTGACCGCTTTCGTGCGCCATCACCCCGGCAAGTTGAGCTTCATTCTCGGCCGCTTCGATTGCCCCTCGGTCCAGATAAATGTACCCGCCCGGTAAAGCAAAGGCATTGATGTCGGAACTGTTGATGACTTTAAAAGTCCAGACATAGGCCGGGCTGTTACTGGGCGCAAGCGAAGCCAGTTGCCGCCCCAAATCGTTGACGTAGCGCAGAACCTGCGGGTCCGCTAAAAGCGGGTATGTTCTGTCGACTTCTTCAGCGCGCTCCTTGCCCAACTGGACATCCTGCTGCGGGCTGAACAGGTTGAAGCCCGGCTTGAAGCCCGGAGTGTCAACGCCCCACGCCGCGCTCAATGCGAGGAAAAAAGCCGCCAGGGCCATGGATGCCGGGAGTCTGACGTGTGGCCGTCGCCGCAATCCGCCGTTCATTGCCTTAGTTCCGTTACGACTTAGAGCTGATCTCGCAGTTCGACGTGCTCAATTCTACCTGTTTTGCCGACTCGTCTGGTAGCGCGGACCCCCGGTTTTGGGGTCCGCGGATTTTCCGTGGGAACATCGACGAGCTACCTAACCGGTCGATTCTCAAAGCAGTCGCTCATGCCCGTCGGCTGACGGGCAGCCGGATACCATGAAGTACCCGGGAGCGCGGGCATCCTGCCCGCAGAGTGCATGCAATTGCGGCGCGAAAGGCGG
>JBEKLY010000006.1:0-60519 GCA_050010015.1 Terriglobia bacterium | reverse complement strand
CTCCAGGAATTGCGTCACGCTTTCTTTCCAAAGCTTGGCGTTCCAGGCTATGGGCTTCATGCCCCCATGCTAAGTCATGCGAAGGAGAATTGCAACGTATACTTAACATAGTCATACTAGTTGGGGTTCGTCTTAGGCCTGGGATTGAAATCGCTGGGAACTGGGTTGGTGATGCCTAAGGTGCGGTCGGTGGTGGTGATTCCCAGGTATGAGCAGCCGCCGGTGCCCCATGCCGCGGGAAGAGTCGTGATCCTCGATTCAGGCACCGTCACGTAGGACGGCGGCAGTGGAGCGGCCGCTCCGCTGAGTCTCGCAGGACTGAAAGCGTCTGTCAGGTCTGAGATACCCTGCACAAACAGATCTTCCGGCCCCAGATCCGGTTGTCCGAATTCCCGCTCGCCTAATACCCGGCCTTTGATTTCGTCGGGAAGCAGCGCGAGCCGGATCAGGTTAAACGTGATGTCAACGAATTTAACCACAGAGGACTGGCTGCCCTGGTCGTGAGAAACATAGTGGGCTTTCGCATAAGGCGAAATCACCAGGAACGGAACGCGCGGTCCATTGCTGATCAGTGAGTTATCCGGGCCGAATCGCCGAACCGGCGGTTGAACGTGGTCGTAGTCGCCCTCGGAATCGTCCCAGGTAATGACGATCGCGCACTGGGACCAGTAGGGGCTTGCGGCGATCTTATTGATAGCTTCAGCCACCATCGCTTCGCTGATTTGAGCGTCCGAGTACGCCGGATGGTCATCGTCACCGAGATAGTTCTTCTGCACCGTCTTGTCCGGGTTAGTAGGCGTCAGGCTGAAGAGGTTCGTGTAGCCGCCTTTGACGAAGAACAACCCGCCCGGCGTTGGAAGCGTTCGGTTATCAAGCGCGCTGAAGAAATCCCCGAGCCCATGCAGTTGCTGCCGCATTTGAGGGTTGTTCGCGATATAGCCAAAGTACTGCGGCCCGTTGTGATGCGTAATGTAAGACGCGTGCGTCCCATTGGCGTCCACCGCATCGGAGTCCGTGGGTTCTTTGTCGTAGCCCTCTTCATACCAGCCGAAAGGTACGGACGCCTTGCGCAGGTCCGTGATGACTTTGACGTCGTCTTTCACGTCAGCGAGGTCGTCGTCCGGGTCGGTGTCTGATGTCACGATGTTCCCCAGGTTTCCGCCCGCCAACGTCAAAGGAAGTGTCGCATACGTGAGGTTGATCTCAGTCCCATAGCCGGGGAAGTCGCCGGCATTGACGGGCATCTTATTCGCTGCCGGCGTGGGATCAGACGGCGAGCCCCAGAAGGGATCGCTGTCGTTCAATACAGGCACACCCGGAAGGGACCCGCCGTTGTCCGTATAGCCTTCGAGCGGATGCAGCGCCCACTGCGTCTGGCCCGCCTGCGCGCCGATAATCGCCAGGTTGCCGGGTGTGGAAGGTCCCGTCATGGTTTGGAAGATGTTGTCGAAGAGAACGAACTCGTCGGCATATCCCCAAAGCAGCGGGACAGTGTCGCAATCTTCATAAGCCATGGCGAGTTCGCCCATCTGCTTGGCTTTAAGGCTGGGAGTGGGAGTGGAGTCGGAGGGGGTCCAATACTTGAGTTCTTCGACGGAGGCAAACTGGTCCATCAGAGGAACTTCATTCTGGAGGTCCATCTTTGCCACGATGCGCGGGTGTGAGTGGTCGATATCGTCGGTGTCGGCGGCGTAGCATGTAGAGGGTGAGAGCGTGCCGTTAACCGTGGATTTGGGGCACGTGTCGTTAGGTCCGATACGGAACGGGCTGATGGCGATCGTTTTGCCGTTTGTATCCACCAGGTTCTGAGTGAAGCCGGGCGTCTGCGCCGCCGCTTGGCTGAAGAGCCCGTTGGCGCCGGGAAACGTGCCGAAATACGAGTCGAAAGAACGGTTCTCCTGGTAGAAGACGAAGACGTACTTTATTTTGCCCTGGACCAAATTGAGCAGTTCGGGGTACGAAATATTGGGCTCGGCTTTGGGTGGGATGTAGTATTTGTTGACGAGATCGCGATGGCTGTTTCGCCCCTCTTGGGCGCGCAACATTACCATGGGTTGCAACAAAAAGAACCCCGCGATCACGACCGCGATTTTCCGCCGCATTCTTAGAGTCATGAGTCACCTCTTTTTGTGATTTGAAAGTATCATGCCGGCAAGCCACACTCCGGGGCTGTGAGCACAGGTGCCTGCACAGGGAACAGAAAATCGAACTGAGCACGGGCATGGCTCGAGAAGCCACTTGGGCGGACGGCTGACTATCCGAAACCGTCTCTTGCCCTCCAGTGGTTGTACGTGGGTTACGTGACGGAAGTGTGAAGGGGGCTTAAAGAGTGTGTGAATCCGTGTGTCATGGAGGGCGGCGGCGAAGTTGCCGCCCTGGAACCCGAGCGAACGGCGGTAGCTGGCGCTACCGCACTCCACGATGCCTTCGGCACAAGCATTCTTGATGACTGAGTCGAGTGCGCGTTCACTGCGCGGCAGACGCCAGCGCCGCTGGCCGATCAAAGGTTATTTCAATGTTTGTATAGCGCGGGAGGGTTACGTCCCGTCCATGGCGCGTGAGCATGTAGACTCCGGAAAAGACCGCCGCGACAATCCGCGCGCTGCCCGCCGTCGATGCGTCCGTCGCGGTCGAGATCAGAGCCTCAGCAACGAGTTGAAACGAATCGTCACTGATCTTGGAAATCCCTCCGGTCACCCCGAGATCCATAAGAAGACGTACCTTGCCCGGCCTTGCGCCCTTCAATTCACCCTCGCTGTCCATCCGCAGTCCGGAAGTGCGGTCGACCACGACGCTCGACGGCGAAGCTGAGATCACAGTTTTCCCTCCGGAAGGAAGCATCAATTCTGTGAAGGACACCGCGAGGGACCCCGATCGGCAGAGGCGACGGGGCGCAACGCTCTTGAGGACTTTTCCCCGTACCAACAAGCCTTCCGGCAGGACCACGCCCGAGCTCAGGGACACTGGCTCCGCCAAACGCGACATAAACATGTCGCCCGTGCGGCTCTTCGAGGCGCGCAGATCACCGAGAAGCCTCACATGAGCAACGGTCCCGGCGGTGACGCCATTCGCTGCTGTTGCCGGAATAGGCGCGAAGCCACCGGACCGCGCCTCTTCATCGGTGGGCCGCCGGAGTTCAAGCACGAGCGTTGGATTAGCACTCGGCTTGCGCGTACTCCCGGGCAACCGGCTCGCCCTCGATCTCCCGGATTCTGCCTTTGCGGTCAATTCCACCTGGTGCGGGGCGGACACGAAGGTCAGCGAAAACGGCCGGACCGACCCGTCGCGGAGATGCACCGTAGCCGCAAGCGCGGACGGGCAGCGAGTTCGTCTTGGGGCGAACAATCGCACCACCCAAGGCCAACGGTCACTGGGTGCTCGCCGCCGGCGCTCGATGCTGGAAACGGTTAAGTCAATCGGGCTGCCCGGTGGTATCAGCTCGCGCTCGCCCGAATACACTCCGTTCTTGACCTGTCCCTGCAATCTGTCGCCCGGCTTGAGACGTGAAAGTTTCGGTATCCCGTTCGGTTGTACTTCCACAATGAGCGGTCCTTGATCACTCGCCGGGTCCTGGGCGGCGCCCGCGAGCGGGATGGCGACGCTCATGGCCAGAATCGCTGCGGAAATGAAACAGGTGGTCTTCATCATCGGGAAACCTCGTTGCCCACAAGCGTGCCGCTCCGCTCGCTCTGGATCTCGATCCGTCGTCTGTGTGACCTGCCGAAGAACGACTGAACAGGAATCTTATCATTTCTCGGTTACACCAAGGTTAGGATTGAGTGAAATCCACGCGAAGGATCACGGCTGCGGCAAAGCGAAGGTCCGCGTTTCGCCTTGCCCGTCGGACAGCGCCTCGGCGGTCAAGGCCAAAGCCTCAATTACTTGCTTCACAGGCAGACCCGAGCGCTTCGCCGCATTGAGAGGCTGTTCACCAACAATCCCTCCTCCACCTAAGGCGAGACCGACGTCCGAGGTCCTGCTATAGAGATCTGGGTTCGACTCGGATGGAAAGCAGTCGCGAAAACATCTTGATCCCTTTGGGGATAACCCGCACCTCTACGTTCCAAACGGCTCTGGCGAACTTCTCGACGAGGCGGTGGCGAGTGTGGTGATAGTGAAGGCAGTAAAGTCGGCGCTTGCGATTGACCCGCTGGCTAGGAGATTCGTCACGACGCTTCTGGCCATCGCGACTCGGGGAGGCTCGGGATGGCGCGGGCGCGTCGGGACAAGCGGCGAATTTGGCGACCGAGACGCGAGGGCGCTGTTCGGCTGCGGGGGATCGGGGAGAAAAAACTGCGAATTTGCTCCTATTGGCTGCCCCGCAAAATCTTCTTCCAGCGCGCCCAAGCATCGATGCGGGCCTGGCGATTGGCATCGCTCGCGCCCGGAGCCTCTCCGGCGCGCATGAAACCGTGGCCGGCGCCTGCGTAGGTGACTGGCTCGAAAGTTTTTCCGGCCGCTTTCATCTGCTCACGAGTATCGCTGATCGTCGCTCCTATGCGCGAGTCGTTTTCCGCGTAGAAACCGTACACGGGCGCAGTGATCGCCGCCATGGCATCCTTCCCCGGCGGCATCCCGTAGAAAACGAATGCGGCGGTAAGATCCCTGCGATGCGTCGCAAAGCGGAAGCTCTGGCCCCCGCCCCAGCAGAAGCCTGTTACGAACAGCTTGCCACTCGAGGCGGGAATCTTCAGGGCATAATCGGCAACAGCGTCGAGGTCCGCGGTGACCTGGTCAGGATTAAGATGACTCACCGCCTCAACCGCAGGACTACTCATGCCCCCACCCCCACTCCCCTGGGGAAAGTCGCTGCTTCTGCCGCCGTTCGGTCCCATCCCGGAAAGAAGGTCGGGGGCTACTGCGATGTAACCAGCCTCCGCCAACTGGTCAGCCAGATCCTGCACCCAATCCGTCATCCCGAAAATCTCATGGATGACCAGCACCACGGGCGCCTTGTCCTTTGCCTCGGGGTAGACGACGAAGGTCTCCACCGCGCGCCCCTCGTGTTTTACGGTGACCCATTCACGATGTCGCGGGGACTTTTCCATCCGTGCGCGCGCCCAGTCCTGGGCCAAAACTTGAGATGCACTCAACAAAAGAACGAACCACACCATGATCGGTCGCATACTTCTCTCCTGGTTGTCTATAGTCCTGTGCCCTGCTTCGACCCGATGGCATTCTCGGGTGATGACGGTGCGCTTATTACTTTTGTAACTCCCTGAGTGCCGCCAGTACCTCTTCACTGTGGTCAGGCGGTTTAACACCGGTCCAGACCTTAGCGACTTTGCCGTTGGGATCAATCAGGAAGGTGTTGCGGGAGGCAAACCCCCTGTCGCTCAGTGAGCCGTATTCCGCCACGACTTTCTTGTCGGTATCCGACAGCAGCTTGAAAGTCAGGCTCTGTTTGGCGCAAAAATCCTGGTGGCTCTCGGTTGTGTCCACGCTCACACCAACAATCACGGCGTTTTTTTCGGCGTACTTCGAAAGGTCGCGCTGAAAGTTGTGCGCCTCGATCGTGCAGCCCGGCGTGTTGTCCTTGGGATAGAAGTACAGCACCACCCACTTGCCGCGAAAATCTTTCAAGCTTACATTACTCCCGTCCTGCGAGGGCAGAGTTACGTCGGGCGCCTGTTGGCCAACTTGCGGAAGATCTCCGGCAATGGCCAGCGAAAAGGCAAGTCCGACGCACCCTGCGGTCAAACTGAAAATACGAATAATGTGCTCCATTTTCATTGTTTGTGATCTCCCAAGCCAGAATTATCGCTTTTAGTTTTCGCCCTACTGGTAGTGTAAACCCGAGCGCCCCTGAATTCAATGTCCGGAAAAGCTCGAATCGTAGCGGCGAGTTTACCTCGCCAAGTGGCGGCGTAAAGCCGCCTCTACATCAAACTGGCCCACTGCCCAAGTTTTCGGAAAGATTCTGGGGTAAACTACTCGCCGCCATGCATCAAGTCTCAAGACACAGCGCATCGACGGCAGCGCAGGCCGCAATCCACACGAGGGTAGCAAGCTGCTTGAGCGCAAAGTTCTGGTCGACGGCAAGACTTGGCTTGGGCGCGGCGTTTTTTATTCTTGCACTCGCGTTCGCAAGGCCAGCGCACGCTCAGGACCCGCGGCAACTGTTTCAGCAGGCGGACGAGGCCCAGCAGCGCGGCGATACAGAACTGGCAGTGCGCAAGTACCGCGAGATTATCCGGCTTCATCCGGAGATGATCGCGGCGCGCGCCAACCTGGGCATTGCTCTCGTCGCGCTGGGCCGATTCGACGAAGCCATCGAGCAATATCGCGCCGCCCTCAAACTGGCGCCCGACGACCCGATCCTGCGCCTTGACCTCGCGCTCGCGTGGTACAAGCAAGGGGATTTTGGGAGCGCCGTTGCCCGACTGGAAGAAGCGCGCCGCCTGCAACCGGACAATCGCCAAGCGCTTTATCTTCTCGCCGACTGCTACCTGCGCCTGGGGAAGAACGCGCAGGCGGTGAAACTTCTCGAACCCGCTTACCAGGCTCATCCGGACGACCGTGCCGTAGATTATGCGCTGGGGACGGCGCTCATCCGCGACGGCCAAGTGGAGAAGGGCGAGCAGGTCATCGATCGCATTTTGAAAGATGGCGACACTGCCCAGGCTAATCTGCTGCTGGGGGCGGCGAAACTTACCGCCGGCGACAATAAAGGCGCTGCGGAGACGATACGCCTCGCCCTCGACCGAGACCCCCAACTCGCGGGCGGTTGGTCTTTGTATGGGCGGGCTCTCGTGAAGGGCGGCGACAATGAAGGCGCAAAGGCCGCCTTCGAGCGCGCGGTCCAAGCTGACTCGAACGACTTCGATGCCAATTTTCATTACGGCCGCTTGCTGCGCCTCAGCGGCGATAATGCTCGGGCCGCCCCGTACCTCGAGCGGGCGTTAAGGCTTCGACCTGAATCACTCAGCGCGCGCTTTCAGGTGGGCGCGCTGGATCTCGCGCTGGGGAAGCTGGATGCGGCCCAAAAGGACTTGGAACAAGTGGCGCGGGAGTCGCCTGACTTTCAAGAGGTCCACGTGCAACTGGCGGCGCTCTATTACCGGTTGAATCGAAAACAAGACGGAGAGCGCGAACGCCAGATCGTGCTTCGCCTCAACCAAAAAGCTCGCCAGCAAGGCCCGCAACCGGAACCGTAAGCGCTGAAGCACCCGGGAGCGCGGGCATTCCTTCGCTATGCTCAGGACAGGCTCTGCCCGCAGCGTGCTTGCAATTGCGGTGCGAAAGGCGGGCAGGATGCCCGCGCTCCCGGGCGGCGTGCCGCGCTACTGAGATTCCTTGACGCGTAGAATCTGGTCCGCAGGTACGTCCCTGAGCACCTGCTTAATTCCTGACGGCCAGCGGATCTCAATCTCGTCCACTTTGGTTGCCTGGCCAAGGCCGAAGTGAACGGGGCCGGCGCTTGAAGAAGCGTATCCAGCGGCGGTTGACATGTGATTGAACTGCGCGTGCGCGGCGGAGGAAATTCGAATGCGCGCCCCGATGCCGTCCCGGTTGCTCTTCGTGCCCTCGAGTTTGAGTTCCAGCCAGTGGTTGTTTCCCGGGCTGTCATTCATCCAGATTTCTGCTGGGGCGCTGAGCGCTGTCACTACCACGTCAAGCTTACCGTTGTGATTAAAGTCGCCGACCGCCGCGCCGCGGTGTCGCCGGGGCGCTTCAGCCGTGAATCCTGCCTCCTCGGTCAGCGCGGACCAGCGGCCATTCCCCAGGTTACGGAAAACAGTGTTGGGCTGATCGATTTGGGCTCGATCCGCCATGGCCGGCGACTGCACGTCTCCACGGCTGACGAAGAGGTCCTTCCACCCGTCGTTATCGAAGTCGGCGATGTTGGGGCTGTACCCGGACATGGAGTTGCACAGAGTTGTCATGCCGCTTTCCGAAGTTATTTCCTCGAATCTTCCTTTGCCGGTGTTGTGGTAAAGGGGGAAGGTCTCGTTGGCGAGTGCGACGACGGCGATATCAGGCCAGCCGTCGTTTGAGAGGTCGCGAAAATCCACACCCATGTTGGAGATCAGGTTGCCATGTTCGGGGAGCGCCACACCGGCCTCAAACCCCACCTCGTCGAACTTGGCGTTTCCCTTGTTGTGGAAGAGGAAGTTGAAAAGCTTGTCGTTGGCGACGAAGATGTCGGGCAGGCCATCACCGTCGTAGTCGGCAACTCCCACACCCATTCCCTTTCCCGGATGCGCGCGAATCCCCGACTCGGCGGAGACATCCGCAAACGTCCCGTCGCCTTTATTCAAGAACAACTGGTTGGGCAGTTCCTTGTAGAACTTCGGATGGCAGTATTCGGGTTTGCCGTTGTAACGGCAATCCGGCTCGTGCTTAACATCCCAACTGAGATAATTCACCACGAACAGGTCCAGCAGGCCGTCGTTGTTCACGTCCACCCATGCGGCGCCCACCGACCAGAGCGGTCCGTACTCTTTATCCAGGCGTGCCAAGCCGGCTTTTTCGGTAACATCGGTAAAAGTGCCGTCGCCATTATTGTGGTACAGGGTGTTGCGATGCACCCCGCCGACAAAGATGTCTTCGTAGCCGTCGTTATCATAATCTCCGATAGCGACTCCAGTGTCGAAACCCGTTCCTGCCAGCCCGGCTTTTTCCGTGACGTCGGTGAAAGATCCATCGCCGTTGTTGTGGAAAAGCCGGTTCCGGTAGCGAGGCGACGATTTTTGCAGGGTTTTGATATCGGCCCCGTTGGTAAAAAAGATGTCCGGATACCCGTCGTTGTCGTAGTCGAAAACGGCAACTCCGCCCGCCATGGTTTCAGGGGCGTGCCTTTCGGGGGTCTCGCAACTGTCGAGAGAGAAGTCGACGGGCTGGGATACGAAGTGGATCGGCGCCGGATGCGGCTGTGCGCTTGCTGGCTGCTTCCAGATGAGGCTCGCCGCACCCACCACGAAAAGGCAAGCGCAACCCATCATCCGAACCATGAAAATGGGCCGGCAGTGGACGGATGTGGCGCGGGCGTCTCGCCCGCGGTCGCGGGAGCGTCCCGCTCCCGCGCGCGGGCAGGATGCCCCCGCGACAGGGGGCGGGACGCCCGCACCACGATTTTCAAAGCAGGTCATGGCTGCGACTGCGGCTGGGCTAGCTTCTCGATCGCCGCCTTCTCCTGGCGGGCATCCTCGGTCCGGCCGACTGCCGAGTAGGCACGGACCAGCGCCCACCGAATCATCACGTTTTCCGGCGCCAGGTCCCGTGCCTTTTCAAGTTCGCCAATTCCCCCCGTAGAATCTCCTCTGCCGATGAGGGCTTCTCCATGGGCCATATGGGTGGAGGCATCTTTGGGTTCGAGTTTGACGACCTCTTCCGCCAGAGAAAGTGCCAGATCGAGCTTTCCTTCCTTCACATACTCTTCCGCAAGCCGAACTTTCGCCGGGACGTTAAACGGCGAGATCTCGAGCTCGTGCTGCATCTCTCGAACGCCCTCTTCCGGACGCACGTTCATCAAGAAGGCACCCAATAAAAAGTGGACCCCAGGCTCGTTGGGATAGGTAGTGGTCATCTGGCGGAAGAGTTTCTCGGCGTCGTCCTGGTGCTGACTGTTGAGCGCGAGAGCGGCTCTGCCGGCCAATTGGATCATCTCACGGCGGTCCGGGGGAATCTCCGCCGGCAGAAGCGGCATCCGCAGCGCCGCCAAGCCGAGCGGCTCCACCAGGTACGACTCTGCCTGTCCTGAGCGTGCCATTTCGAAAAGCAGGCTCTGGCTTTGGTCGTACAGTTCGAATCGAGTCAGCAACACCGCCGCGTAGTAGAAGACGGACCGCGCCATGCCCTGGCTGCCGCCCACGCCGAGGGTCATGGCTTGGCGAAGATGATCGAGGGCGCGCGCGTAATCGCGGGTTTGAATCTCGCTCAGTCCCAAGAGCGCCCAGCCCATGCCCGCCTTCGGCTGGTCGGCGACGAATACGCGCAGCCGGTCGCGCGCCTCCGCATATCTTTCCTTCTCGTAAAGGAGGCTGCTCAGGTTCCAAAGCCCCTCGTCCCAGTCGGGCTTCAATTTGAGCGCATGTTCGTACAAGCGAATCGCTTCGTCATCACGGTTCGCCTGGCGTGCCCGGTCCGCGGTCCGCGACAGCTCGTCGAAGGTGGGTCCGGCCACCGCGGCTGAAGCGGTTTGCGCCGGCGCCCTGCTCGCGCTGATCTCAAAAATTGGCTTTTTGGGTGACGCGGCAGAGGCCGCCGCCCCGGTCGCCGCAGGCTGCCCGCAAGGAGAGACGCTGGACCAGGGCCCGAGTGCGACGAGGGCGATCGAGAGAGTTGCGGAGCGTGTCCTCATCTTTTTTGCCCCGGCTGCTGATCGCGCGAGAGTTCCTGCAATTCTTCCGGCGGCAGCAGGACCTCGCGCTTTCCCCTGAGGGTTTCGAAAATAGCCTTTTCGTGTTCGGCGTCTTTGGTCCGCCCGAGTTTCTGGTAAACCGTCATCAGGTGGAAATGAATGGAAGCGCTGTCGGGAGCCATTTGCCTGGCAGTTTCCAATTCTCTGGCGCCTTCCTGAAGATGGCCGCCGGCAAATAGAGCCTGGCCAAGGATGTGATGTGCGGAGGGGTTCTTGGGTTCGAGTCCGTCGGCGCGCTTTGCTAACGACAAGGCCTCATCCAACTGGCCATCGTCAAGGTCAAGGCGCGCAAGCTCCATCATGGCCGGAGCATGGTGGGGTGAGATTTGCAGCTCCTGACGATACTCGTTCTTGGCTTGTTCCCGTTTCTTTTGGAAGCCGAACAGGGTGCCTCGGAAGTAGTGCACATCCGGCGCCTGGTCATAATGCAGCAACAGCTTGTTTTCGTAATCTTGGGCCCGATCGAACTGGTGCGGAACCAGGGAAGCGTAGAACGCCGCTTTGCCCGCCAGCCACACCCGCTCTCGCCACTCCGGCGGATAATCCTCGGGAAGGTGGGCCATGCGGAGGGAAGCCAAGCCCATGGCTTCCGTCAGCGCCGCACTGCCCCCGCGCCTTTGGGCCTTGGCAGTGAGCAGGTAGAGGGCTTGTACGAAGCGGCTCTCGCGGGTCAGCAGCAGGGCCCAGTGGAAGCTCGCCACATCAATAAGCTCTTCAGTACCTGGTGAGCCCGCGAGCGTCCATTTTTGAAGATGCTCGAGCGCGCCCGCGTAGTTCTTAGTCTCGTATTCCGAGAGAGCCAGAAAGGCATAAGCCGGTCCGGGTTTGGGCGCCAAAGTTAGAAAGCGTGTCAGCGCCGTTTGGGATTCGGGAAAGCGATCCTGCTCGTAGTACAGGCTTCCCAACCACCACCAGCCGTCTTGCCAGGAAGGGTGCAGGTCCACACCCTGGCGGTACAGCCGGATCGCGTCCGCCAACCGATCCGCCGTTCGCGCCGCTTCGGCATCGTGCGTAATGTCGTCGAAATTCTTTTGCGTGGCAGGGCACAATCCCGGGCATGCGGCTGCGAGCACCAAAGCAAGAACGAATAGCCGTCTACGCATCGGCAGTATCATACACCTCGTCACGCGATTTCAATTGGCAAAAGTCCTTGGAGTGCGGCAACGGAGCTGCCGCACTCCAGGCCTGATAAACAAACAGGGCGGCCCGGATGGCCACCCCGTTGTAATCGAACGGCTACCAAGACCCGACGCTGTCTAGAAAGTGTACTTCACTCCCATTTCCATGATTCGATGCCCGAAGACATACTGAGCGATGCCGAAGTTCGGATTCGTCAGTTGGCCTTGAGCATTGAACGAGGCATGGAGGTTGCTATCACCTGTTGTGAACGACGGCAGGTCATGGTTCAAGAAGTCAAACGCGGCAAAACGGAACTGGAGGCTCTGCCGTTCGCTGATTCTGAAATTCTTCATCAGCGAAAGGTCGCTTTGCCAGAACGCCGGACCCGCCAGGTTGGGCATCCCACCCGTCCCGAAGCCCCCGTTTACGGACGCGGGCGCAAAGCAGGCGGGATTGAGATACTCGTGGGGCGCCGTCAAGCCTTTCTTGGGGTTGCAGGTGATCGTCGGCTGCAAGGTGAAATCCGGGGTCCCCAACAGATGGACGTTGTCGTAGTAGGCGAGAGTCGTGGTGGTACTGCCTACCGTCTGGGTCAGATTGGCTTGCGCGTAATTCAGGTTCCAAGATTGGGAGGTTTCATTAGCACCGCTTTGGAAAGTGGAGATGCCTGAAATCTGCCAGCCATTCGTCACGCCTCTGGTGAACTTGTTGCCTTGATGAGTGCCTGGAATATTGAAGACGTAGGCCAAGTTCAACACCTGCGCGCGGTTATTGGGTGAGACACCGTAGTAATAATTCTGGCCAAAGTCGGACATCGTGCCGGTGGGGAAGTTGCCGAAATCGCCCAGCGCTTTGGACCAGGTGTAATTGGCGTGCAAGGCGAGGAAGCCAACATTGCGGAGCACGCTCACCTGGAGAGAGTCATACCGCGCGATGCCCGTCGTATTGGTTTCGTTCACCTGGGTGAAATTCTGGTACGGACGAGCGCTGTCCTGGCAGGCTGTAGTCGTGATGCTGCAGGATACCTTGAACAGCGAACCTACCGGGACCGCATTGACGTTGGGTTGGGCCTGCATGAAGTCAGAGTGGTTGCCCACATAGGATGCTTCGAGCAGGAGCTTACCAGGCAACCTCTGGTCAATGGAAAAGACGTAATTGGTGACCAGCGGCTGTTCATGATCTTGCGGATTATACACTGCGACGGTGGAGGCCGCTCCAATTTGCGCAGTGCCGAAGGTGGGAAGGGCCATGTGGTGGGCGTCGATTCCATCCCAAGTGGGGCAGAGGGGATCGTTCTGGCCGCACGACCATCCCACGGACCCAAGGGCGGTATCGACTGGCCCGGTGTAATTGCCGCTTTGCACCGAGTCGTAAGCGCGGTACTTGCCCCAACCGCCGCGGAGAATGGTCTTGCCCGTACCAAACAAGTCGTAAGCAGCGCCCAGGCGCGGCGAGAAGAAGAGGAACTGGCTCGAGGCGCCGGAGAGCGGAATGGACTTATCGATCTTGTTCCACAGGATGCCGGTGTTGGTTTCGCTCTGAGCAAACTTGGTGGGATCACTCTGGTAGAGGAGAGGATTGAACACGGCCATACCATTGCCATCACCGTCGTACGGCTTGGCGTAATGTTCGAACCTCAAACCGTACTGAACGGTAAGCCGGCGGTTCACCTTCCAGTCGTCCTGGGCATACCAGTCAGCAATGTTCTGCGCGAGCGTGGAGGGAGGCGGCAACGCAGCTTCGTAATAACTCCCTTGTCCAATGCCCATCAAGGCGTCAGCATAGTTATTCCCGGTGGGCGTTGACCATTGATTGTAATAGAACACTCCCATGTACTCGCCCCAGTTGTCCTGCCGGTTGTAGACGTGCTCGAAATAGAAGCCGTACTTCATGGTGTGTGTCCCGAGCACTTTGGTGAGGTTCTCCGACACGCTGGGGATGCCCTTGTAGCAAATCATGACGGGGTGAAAATCCGCGCCCAGGTTGGACCCACCGAGATTGGGGATCGAGTTGTTCCAACTTGTGAGGTCCGGGGCCGTTGCATTGCCGTAAATCCCCTTCAAGTTGAAATTGGGGATGTCCGCGCGCAGCAACTTTGTGGGATCTTGTGGCGCATTGGGGAAGTTGATTTTGGTGTAGCCGTACCGGGTTTCGCTGGTCATGGTCGGCGAAAAGGTGTGGACCAGGCTGACGGCGATAAAATCCGAGCCGTTGGCTCCCACCACGTCGGTTGCATCCGGAACCGCCCAGTCAGACCCCGTGCTTGCCCACAGGCCGAGCGGTTGGTTCTGGACTTCACGTTGCCGGCTCCAAGTGACGTACGCTCGTGTGTTAGTACTGATGTTGTAATCCACGCGCGCGACGTTCTGCCAGGAGTTCTGGGGCACCGAGAACGATTGGATATAGTTGAAGCCGTCATGGTCCTGCGGATCGCCGTTGGTAGGCCCAGGAAGGAACGCCTTCATCAAAGCCTGCGCACTGGGAGAAATGCAGGCTGACGAGAGCACGCCGCCGGTAACGCTGCAGCCGGCCGCGGCCCTCTGGCTGAACCCCAGCCAGGAACTCCCGCCCGTCAAGGGGGGCGCCGTGGGAACAACCCCCAGGGTTGGGCGTCCAACCGAGCTGCCGTAGGTTGAGAGGGCACTGAAGTCACCATTCAACATGGCCGGGGTTGGCACGAAGTCGCGGTCAACGCCGCCATCGAGTTGCTGGTGATAATTCTCGTAGCCCTCGAAGAAGAACACCTTCTGACGGCTCTTGTTGAAGCCCGTTCCAGGGATAATCAGAGGGCCGCCGATATTCCCGCCCGGGTAGTAGTAGGAACTGGGCGGCTTAGACGCTCCCACGCTGTTGTTGAAAGCGTCGTTGGCATTCATTGCGTCGTTGCGGGCGTACATGTAGGCAGCGCCGTGGAAGCTATTGCCTCCTCCCTTGGTGACTGTGTTGACCACCACAGGTCCCTTTGAGTTCTCGGCTGAAAAGCTGGCATTCAGAACCTTTACTTCCGAAATCATGTCTGGATTCGGATTCACCGGAGTGGCAGCGCCCGAAGAGCCGGGGTCAAAGACGTGTTGCCCGTCCTGGGTGATGTCCACCGATTGGCCGTTGATGGAGACCGAGCTGAGGCCTCCGGTGTTGCCGGAAATGGAGCTGTTGTTGATGCCGATGGTTTCACCGACGTAGGCCGCCCGGTTAACGCCGCCGTTGGCATACATCGCTGCGCCCGGCATAATCTTGATGAACTCGGCTGCGTCTCGGCTCACCAGCGACAGGTCCTGAAGGTCGCTCGAGGAGATCACGTCGGTTTTATCTCCGTTGTCCACCGTCGCTATCGTCGTGACCTTCTCCGTAACCTCGACCTTGGTGGTGGCCGAGGCCACTCTGAGCGTTACGTTGATCGTCCGGCTGTCACCGCCGTTTAAGACGTTGTCTGCGCTGACCCATCTGTCGAATCCTGCCAGGAAGGCGGAAACCTCGTACGTGCCGACAGGTACCTCCGTGAGCGAGAAATAGCCGTTCTGGTTTGAAGTCAGGGTTCGTGTTACCCCGGAGCTTGAGTTCTTGATCTTGACCTCAACGCCGGGTATTACTGCGCCGCTCGTGTCCACGACCGTTCCCGAAATACTCGCGAAGAACGATTGTGCCGGCGCCGGCTGGGCAATTAGAAAGCAAATCGCCGTGACCCCTAGAATGTACAACATCCTTCTCATCAAATTCCCTCCTGGGCGTGCATTAAGTCCCCCTGGGCTCCACGCCTGCTGAAGTTAATCGGTGGAGTTGACCACCGGAACGAAAGCT
Organism: Terriglobia bacterium; assembly: GCA_050010015.1. Classification (GTDB taxonomy): domain Bacteria; phylum Acidobacteriota; class Terriglobia; order UBA7540; family UBA7540; genus CAVROP01. Next base: position 45,239 of record JBEKLY010000006.1, on the reverse strand, counting down.
CGCAAACCACGACCACCTCCGGTGACTGCAGATTGCTTCGAGGATGTCCCTGGCGATCATTCGTTTGAGGACCCGGCAGTGGCCGCGTTTGTAAAAAAGCCACCCCCACGGCGGGGAGGCGAAGTTAATCGCGGCGAGTTGAGTCTCGTATTCTCTGGAAGTTACAGTCAAGTCTACAGGCGTTAGCAAACTGTTACGTTGGCCGGGTCCCGAAGTCACATGATCAGGTTAGATGTTACGTAACGGACTTTCTGGCAGTGGAGTATCGATACAAGATACATATATTTGCCTCGCGATTGAGCCTATACTGTGCCTCGACGCTCGGTGCGTACGGCGCTGGAGACGGTCGGTAGCATTCGTCAGCTACTACGGTGGAACCAACTCCTCGCCGTGGCTCAAGTACTCAGGATATACGAAGCGAACAACCTCTCCGTCGTTCGTGAGCATACCGGTAGGAACGAACCCTGACGTTCAGCTTCAGGTGACCAAGTTGTGGGGCTAAGATTTTCCTGCGAGCGTCTCCGCCCGGCCCAGCGCCAAAGGCATAGCGATCAATTCAGTAAGCGGAAAGCGGGTAGCGCGGACCGCCGCTCTTGCGGTCCGCGTCTTTTCTCTCGCCACCATCGCCACCGTGCCGTATTCTATCGCCGTGTCGAAACTCCGGCGTCCTTTCCTTTCCGATCGGTATTTCTTCATCCCGGTGCGCCTCCTCAAACGGCGAGAGAAACTCACCGAGCCTGACTTCGCCCTGCTGGCGCGCGCCTTCAACCGGGCGCGGGCGCTACATCCTTTCTACCTGACCGCTTGGGTCTTCCTCCCTGACCACTGGCATTGCATTTGCGCGCCGGTGCATCCGACCACGATCTCGCTGGCCATGAAGCGTTTCCGCGGCCGGCCAGACCCACGCCGACAACCCTCTCCCTTGGGGAGAGGGAGTGGGATAGGCACTCCTGCCTGTCTCTAAGGCTGGCGCATGGCGCGCCTCCTCGCAGGGAGGAGTGCCTGCCCCACTTCGTCAGCCGGAGCGTGACGGGTGAGGGGTCGTTTCGAGGATCATCCGAGCCAGTCGAGAGTCAGAACGGAACCACCAAAGCTAAAAGCAATTCAAACGGCAAATGGCAAAGGTCAAATGGCAAATGGTTTAGGATTTGAGAAATCGGCAAATTGCAGACCATTTGAATTTTGGGTGCTGTCCTAATTTGGTCGCGGGTGGCGCATACGTCCCGACGTTTTGTGTCGGGATGTATGCGCCCTAACCAAGCGCATAATCACCCCGTGACTAATCCAAAGCACTATTACGGTTTTAGTCACCTTCACTATTTGACCAAAAGCACCTACCGACGCGCTCACTTATATGATTCCGTGCGTTTCAGGGACCACTGGGTTGCGACTTTGGGGGAATTGCGGCAAGAGTTGGGTTTTAAAATCGTGGGGTACGTGGTCATGCCCGAGCACTTTCATGCACTTTTCTAGCCCACCCCGGAGTCGGATCCCTCCCGGATCATACAAAAGCTGGAAGACCGTACGGCCTTATTCATCCTGAAGAACCTCTCGGAAAACCTGCGATTTCCCTGGTGCCAGAAGATGCCGGGGCGGGTCACTCTGCCTGCCACGGTCGACCATCACGCGCACTTTCGGGTGTGGCAGCGGAATGGCTACGATATAAACCTCTGGACCGCGAAGAACGTGGAGGGGAAATTACATGCACAACTCCCCGTGCGCTTGAGATTCACGCCCGCCTTCCATGCAAAATCGACATGCAAAATCGAGCCTTTACATTTTATGCTTACCCTATAATACTTTGGCGATACTTGTGGCGCGGTTGGGCGAATGGGTAAGGATCGTCTGGGGAAGGGAACTGGACAAGGCCAAGGAGGTTGGCATGTCGCTGAGTCGAAGAAGTCTGATGTCTCGATTGATGATGGCGCTGGGAAGTTCGCGGGTAGGGAAGGCAGAGGCCAGAGAACTGGCTCCCGGTCACCTTATTGGACTTGACCAGCCAAGCGACCGAGCCCAGTACGGCGCGACCCAAGCCGGCGGGAGTACGGGCGTAGCCGGATATATCCGCCCGGGAACCATCGAAGTGGTCCAGCAGGAATTCGAAGTTGTGGTCGTAGGAGGGGGCATCTCCGGTACGTGTGCGGCGATCAGTGCAGCTCGGAATGGCGCCCGCGTAGCATTGGTTCACGAGCGTTCGACGCTCGGCGGTAACTCTTCCAGCGAGGTCCGGCTTTATCCGGAGGACACCTGCGACTTCACACCTTGGATCAAAGAGTCAGGCCTCCTTGAAGAGATCCGAGCCGAGGAGCGGGTTCGTAATTGGGAGCCCTACATCGAAGGAATGATGAATTGTCACTGGGACCTCGTCCTTTACGAATGGGCTACGCGGGAAAATAACCTCACCCTGTTCCTGAACACCACGATGCGAGAAGTAAGAATGCTTGACGACGCGCACATTCTGGCCATCCACGGGGCGCAGTTAGGAACTGAAAAGGAATTCATAATCAAAGGAGCCCTCTTTATAGATGCCACCGGGGATGGCGTTCTCGGTTATCGCGCTGGGGCGGACTTTCGCTGGGGCGCAGAACCCTACGAGACTTACCAGGAACCACTGGCTCGCGAACTCCCGAGCAATCAGCTCATGGGAAACACACTTTACTTCCGCGCCCGCAACACCGGAACGCCCGTGGAATTCAGAAAACCGGAATGGGCAGCCGAGTTTGACACTGAGGCCGACTTAACTGAAAGAGATCATGGCGGCCTCGATCTGCTCGACAATTCCACAATTGAAACAGGGTACTGGTGGATTGAAGTGGGAGTTCCCCTCCACCCCATCAAGGACAACGAAAAGATCCGGCATGAGGCGCTTCGGCAATTGCTGGGCGTATGGGATCACATCAAGAACCGGTGCACAGCCGATCAAGTCCGGGCGCGGGCCGCGAATTACGCCCTGGAGTTTGTCGGCTTTTGGCCCTACAAGCGGGAGTCGCGGCGCATTATTGGCGACTACGTCCTTCGTCAAGAGGATGTGCGCAATCCACCCATCCGTGATGATGATATCGCCTACGGAGGCTGGGGAATCGACATCCACGTCCCCGGAGGAATATTGCAGAGAAGGACGCCGCCTTACCCAGAGCCGAGCTCCGATGCGAACTGGCCGCAGCTCGGCACCATACCGTATGGGATTCCGTTGAGATGTTGCTACTCACGCAATATTCTGAATCTGTTAATGGCAGGACGTACGATAAGTACCAGCTATATAGCATTTTCGTCATCGCGTGTACTTACGACTGGTGCGGTAGTCGGCCAGGCCGTTGGCGCGGCCGCCGCGCTGTGCCACCGATACTCCTGTGCGCCGAGAGATATTGTCGGGAGTCATGCCGCAGAATTGCAGCAGTTGCTCGTTAAACAAGACGGCTTTATCCCGGGAGTTGCAAACCGCGACCTTCGAGACCTGGCGCGCACCGCTCAGGTGACTGCCAGTAGCGAAGGCCCCTTGGCATTTCCCCTGTCGGATTCGTTTCGACCTGCAGGTCTTCCGCTCGCGCAACTCTTTCCCGTTTCGACGGACCATATCGACGCAATAGAACTTCTATTGAAATCGACGCTGAAGGCTCCTGCAGAAGTGGAAGTGGCTTTGCGAGACGCGGCGCACGTCTGGGACTTCCGCGCCTCCGGTGATTTAGCCAGCAGCTCCGCAGTGATCCAGCCGGGCTTTGAAGGATTCATTCGATTCGCATTGAATACGAAAACCAAGCCCGGGAAGTTTTATTATGCATACATAGGCAGGCACGAGGGCGTCGCGTGGGCATTGCATGCCGACGAACCTGGCAAGCCTTCGCTGGTACCTGTGGGTACAACCCCCGCAGACCTCCCGGGCGGCAACCGCTGGCGGCCATTAGCAGGTGGCCAGTCCTTTTGTATCCGTCTATCCCCCGAGCAGCGGCCCTACTCGCCAACCAACCTGGTGCGTGGCGGTACGCGCCCCGATCTTTGGACTAATTTTTATACGTCCGACCCGGCACAGCCTTTTCCTCAGTGGATTGAGTTGTCGCTCTCCCGTCCAACGAGGATCAGTCAGATCCACATTACGTTTGACACTGACGTTAACCGTCACGTTGATCTGCCGCTCTACCGGTCGTACGAATGCGTAAAGCAGTACGACGTCGCGGCATGGGTCGACGGTCAATGGAAGGCGGTGGCGGCGGAGGGAAACAACTATCATCGGAAGAGGGTTCATTCTTTCGATCCGGTTGTGTCCGATCGCATCAGGATCAACATCCACTCGACCCACGGGGCCAAAGCCGCACGGCTCTATGAAGTGAGAGTCTACGAAGCCTAGCAGGCTCGCTGACGCAGCTAGCGGGAACTCGTGAACGCCAGCCCATTAATGTCTTGACCCCGGATTTCCACTGTCACGTTGCGGGGCGTGAATACCTTTCCATTTTCCGAGGGGGTGACGGTGCGCCTCGAATCAATCAGGCCTGCTAGAACGAATCGGCCGGTGTCGTCCGTGTATGTGAAATGAAAGTTGCCGCTGCCGATGCGAACATGCGCGAGAGGTTTGCCGTCCGCACTTCTGATGCGCCCGCGAATGGCGTGCGTGCCGGGTTGCGTTTTGAGTATTTCTTCTACCCATGATCGCAAAGCTTTTCGGGCGGGGCTATCGCGAAGGGTCCAGGCGTCATTGTGGTTTCGAAATGGAACGGCCAAAAACGTGAAGGGGGCGATGATTCCCGTGGAATCGATGTACGCCCGCTCATCCTCTACGGAACGCTCCTGGCAGACGAAGGATGCCCGGCCTCGCAGACGCTTGAGCCTTTCGAGTGCAGACTCACGATCGCTCCCAGGCCAGTCCCACCGCCGCACCCCGTCGTAGTGACTGTATGGAATGAACGCGAGCCACATATCAGCAATCTCGTCGTCATGCAGGCCGATGTAATTGCAAGCGATCGCGCCCCGCGAGAATCCGGCTAGAATGACCCGCGAGGGGTCGCCGCCATACTCCTCACATACCGACCTCACCGCCGTCTCGCAGTAGCGCACCGTAGCTTCAGTGTCGCCCCACCACAGGGTCTGGTTTCGCCGCTCCTCGGAGTTCACGAAGGGCAGGCAAACCCAGATAAAGTGGTTCCCGCCCGAGATGCCAAAGCCAAGCTTCGAGCCTTCCAGGTGGCCGCTCGAAACATCTCCAAACTCGCTGGTGTACGGACCGTTGCCGGCGTATTCGACGATCACCGGGTACCGTTCGCCCTTCTTCCAATCCGCGGGAAGGTAGAGCGCGTGATAGATATTGGTCCCCTCAAATCCCGGACTGGTCTGACGCACGCGGCGGCCCGGTGCTGCAACACCCAATGTCATGGGCGGTACCGTAAGGTCCGGCGGAGTGTCACGGAGGTCCGGAAATGCCGATGTCTTGGAGTCCTCACTCTGACTCTTCGTTGCCGGCACAACCATGGTGGCGAGCAGTAACACACATGTTGCATATGCAAGCGCGACACGAAAAGCCAATCTGGGGGATCGGGTCATGTGGTGTCCTGGTTTCATTCTAAGCACGTAGATACCCCGGGTCACGTGCGGCGAAATTAACGCTCACGCCGCTCCGAGTTATTCACCTCGCTAGCCTTTTGCTTTTCCGCGGCCTCCTTCAATGCCTTGTCAGCGTCCGGGTAAGCGGGTTGCAGTTTCAGCGCCATTTCAAACTCAGAAATGGCGGCCCCTGTCTCTCCATCGAGCAGCAATGCCCGCCCGAGATTGAGGTGAGCTTTGGGATTCGCTGGCTGGGCGGCTAAGGTAGCGCGGAATTCGGTAATGGCAGGCTTAAGCTTGCCTTCGGAGGCCAGCACCAAACCTAGATTGTAATGGGGCAATATATAATCCGGTGCGAGTTCAATGGCCCTCCTGAAATTGGACTCGGCCGAATCGAGATCTAATCTCTTCATGCAGGAAAGACCCGTATTATTCAGAAATCTAGCTTCATTTTTCTTATTCTCTGTTTGGTGCAGTATCTGGGATTTCTGAAATTCAATTTGGGCAGCCTCCGGGTGTCCCGCGAGAGACATCGCTCTCGCTAAGCTAAAGTGGGCCTTCTCGGAATCAGGACTGAGTCGAACCGCTTGCCTAAGCTCCGCCGTCGCAAGTTCGACTTGCCCTTGCTCGGTCAGCAACAGGCCCAGTTGCAAATGAGCATCCGCGTCATCGGAACGAAGCGCTATAGCTTCACGGAACGCTTCGATCGCGCCGTCCGCATCGCCGCGATACTTGCGCGTCTGCCCTAGACCGAGGTATGCCTCGGGATAGTTCGGTTTGAGGTTGAGCGCCTGTTGGAACTCCGCCACGGAGTCATCAGGCTTATCCAATGCAGCGAGGGCTGAGGCCAAGTGTGCATGAGCCTCTGCGAAATCAGGCTTGTACATGAGAGCTTTTTGGAACGCATCGCGCGCCGACGAGGGGTCTGCCTTATCCGGCCAGTTGGCGAGCAACACGCCTAGATGGTAGTAGGCTTGAGGACAACAAAATCGGAGTTCAATCGTTCGTAGGAATTCGGACTTAGCCCCCTCGAAGTTACCCTCTTTGGCGAACGTGAGGCCAAGATTATAATGACCGCCACCGTCAGTGGGACTTCGTTGCAACGCCTCCTGGAATTCAACAATCGCCCCCACGAAGTCGCCCTTCGCCAGCAGGGCCTTCCCAAGGGCGATGTGGGCAGAGGGTGAGGCCGGGTTCAGTTTGAGGTTGGACTGGAGCTTTTCAATCGTTGTGCCGAGGTCGCTGCTTTCCACCGTAAAAGCTTCGTCGCGTTCGCACTTGTCGCACTTCTCCATTACCCCTTGTGCGAGGCCAGCGGGCATTGTTCGGGTTGCATTTAACAGGAGAAGCAATCCCGCCCCCAATCGGAGCCAGAAGATATGCGTCATGAAAGAGATCCTGAGCGTTGTTCCAAATTCCATGGACCACCATAGCCGAAACGGGCGAAAGCGCTCCATTCTTCCACGACGAGTGCAGAGTCGGTCAACCGGCGAAGGTCAACATTTTAACGGCGACGCGGCGCGTCAGTCGCAATTGACTGTTCCAACTCTGCAATTTCAGATGTATGATTTCACATTTCTACCATACACCGCAAGAAGGAGGGGAGTCCCCAATGATAACGAATCGAAGGAGCTTTGTTAGCCGCTTAGCTCTTGCACTCGGCTTCACGCGCGGAGCGAACATAGATGCGAGCTGCGCGGAGAGCTTGCAGTCCGCCGAGGGGCGCGCATCCTCTGCCCAAACCCCGGACCATCGTGGAGCCCGCCTGGGAGGTTTCATCCGTCCGGGAACAATCGAATTGGTTCACCAGAAGTTTGACCTGGTGGTCGTGGGGGGCGGAATATCGGGCACGTGCGCTGCGATTAGCGCGGCTCGAAACGATGCCCGTGTTGCTCTTGTGCACGAGCGGTCGACCCTGGGTGGCAACTCCTCCGCGGAGGTCAGACTGTACCCCGAAGATACATGTGTCTTTAGCACTTGGAGCAAAGAGTCGGGAATATTGGATGAGATTCACGCCGAGGAGCGCGTGCGCAATTGGGAACCGCAGATCGAAGGATTGATGAATTCGAATTGGGACCTGGTGCTCTACGATTGGGCGATGCGGGAAAAAAACCTCGTCCTGTTCCTCAACTCCACGATGCGCGAGGTGGAGATGGCGAATGACTCAAGCATCCTGGCCGTCCACGCAGCACAGTTGGGAACTGAGAAAGAGTTCCTCCTCGAGGCACCACTCTTTGTGGATGCCACCGGGGACGGCGTACTGGCTTATCGTTCAGGAGCCAAGTTCCGCTGGGGCATTGAGACACGCGCAGAATATCACGAACCTTTGGCGCCCGAGAAGCCCAGCGATGGATTAATGGGGAATACCCTTTTCTTTCGGGCCAGGGACACAGGACGGCCGGTTCCCTTCGAGCGGCCGGCGTGGGCTGCGGAATTCGACACTGAGCGCGATTTAACGGGCCGGGGACACGGGTTCTTTGACGGCGGCTATTGGTGGATTGAAGTTGGCTACCCGCTCCACCCGATCAGGGACAACGAAGCGATCCGTGACGAGGCCATCCGGCAATTGTTGGGGGTGTGGGACCATATTAAGAACCGCTGTACTGACGACTCTGTGCGCGCCCGCGCCGAAAACTATGCCTTGGAGTTCGTGGGCTTTTGGCCATACAAGAGAGAATCTCGACGCATCATCGGTGATTACGTTTTGACCGAACAGGACGTGCGAAATCCGTCCGTTCATCCCGACGACATTGCATACGGGAGCTGGGGAATTGATATCCACCTTCCCGGCGGCATCCACGTGCGGGAAGTCGCCCCTTACCCGTCTCCCAAGACGGACTCGAACTTTGCAAAATATGGCACCATACCGTATGGGATTCCCCTCAGATCGTGCTACTCGAGAAACGTCCTAAACTTGCTTGTTGCAGGGCGGCCCGTAAGCGCCAGCTATGTGGCCTTCGCATCTTCCCGTGTTTTGCCGACAGGAGCGATAGTCGGTCAGGGAGTGGGGGTGGCCGCAGCGCTTTGCAAAAAGTATCGATGTGAGCCCAGGGCAGTCGTGGCTACGCATGCCGAGGAGTTACAGCAAACGCTTCTCCGGCAAGACGCGTTCGTCCCCGGCATTGAAAACTCCGACCTCGGCGATTTGGCGAGGAAGGCTGAAGTTACAGCGAGCAGCGAGGCAAGCTTGAGATTTCCTGAGGTGGAGACCTTTCACAAGACAAGGTTTCCCTTGGCACAACTTTTCCCGGTGACAACTGATCACATCGACAGCGTGGAACTTCTTCTGGAATCGACTGCCAGCGATCCGGTAACTCTCTCCCTTGGATTGCGCAGAGCCCCGCATGTTTGGGACTTCCGATCGTCGGAGGATTTGGCGACTGCGACTGCAACTCTGCAGCCGAAATATAAAGGGTATGTCCGCTTCAATTTGAACGCGAGTGTACAACCGCGAAGCCTTTGCTTTATTCATCTCGACGCCCACCCCGAAGTGGGCTGGGCCCTGTTCTCTGATGAAGAAGGTAAACCATCCATGATTCCAGTCGGCACGACGGCAGCCGATCTTCCCGGCGGAAGTATGTGGCGACCCTATACGAATGGACAGTCGTTTGTTGTCCGGGTGATTCCAGAGCAGCGCCCGTATGGTCCCCAGAACGTCGTGCGTGGCGCCAATCGCCCGGACCTTTGGTCAAACATCTTCGTGTCGGACGCTTCGCAGAGTCTGCCTGCGTGGATCGTGTTGCGGCTGCCACAACCGACTCCCTTCAATCGTGTCCAAATCACCTTTGACACCGACTGCAACCGTCGCATTAAATTGCCGCTCTTTCGCTATCCTGAGTGCGTGAAGAAATATGAATTGGAGATTTCGACAGCAGAAGGGTGGAGAACCGTGGCGCGCAGCGACAACAACTATTTTCGCCGCCAGGTGCATGATTTCGAACGCGTAAGTTCGGATCGACTTCGACTTACAGTCCTCGAAACCAACGGGAGCCCAAGTGCTCGAATATACGAGGTCAGGATTTACAACAGGGCCTGACCGGACGCAAACCGGCCCTTCTTCTCTACCGATTAGAAGGGGCAAAAGCTGGAGGGGCGCCGACCCAAAAATGTACGGCTCAAGAAACTTCCGAAAAAAGACATGAATAGCAGAAACCTCCAAAAAATGTTCTCCAAAAAAGGTGTTGACAAAGAGTCGGGCGGGCGGTATAAAAGACGCTAAAATGTGAAATTTCAGATTTCAGATTGAGGGAGGCAGTATGGTCATGCGCGGCTCAGGATTTCTGCTAAGACTGGAATGCTTCGGACTACTGGCGCTGGCCTTTGTCGCATGCCTCACGCCACGCTTAATGGCCCAGACTGCTGAAGCTACGATTGTCGGAACGTGCGTCGACCCAAGCGGTGCCGTCGTCCCCAAGGCTTCGGTAACTGCGAAGAACGTCAGCACGAACGCGCTGTTTAATGCCACGACCAATGTCGAAGGTAATTATATCTTTCCGATCTTACCCATCGGCGCATATGAGCTTTCGGTCAGCGCGACAGGTTTTGAGACCATCGTCCGTTCTGGAATTGTGCTTCAGGTCGGCGACCGGACTCGTGTAGATTTCACGCTGAAAGTCGGCAGCACTGTTGAGAAAGTTGATGTTGTGGGCGCGGCTCCCCTCGTGCAAACGGATTCCAGCGGACTCGGCGACGTCGTCGAGAACGAACGTATCACCGATTTGCCCCTGAACAGCCGGAATGTCCTGACTCTTGAAACACTGGTACCTGGCGTCCGAAACATGCAAGGTGGAATCGACGTGGGATTTGGCCGTAGTCAGAACTATCAGGTCGCCAATGTAGGGATCAACGGCTCGACGAGCGGCTTCACTGCATTTCTCATGGACGGCGCCGACGACTCAACTCATGGGTGGGGAGAGGTGTCTGTAGCTCCTTTAGTGGATGCTATCCAGGAATTCCAAGTAATGACCAACTTTATTCCGCCCGAATACGGTTTCACCGCGGGAGGCGTGGTTAACACGATCACCAAGGGGGGGACAAATTCTTTGCATGGAAGCGCCTACGAATTTGTTCGCAATAATGTGCTCGATGCCAGGAATACCTTCGCTCCAAGTGTCCCGCCTTACCGCTTCAATCAGTTCGGCGCTTCACTGGGCGGACCGATTTTGATACCAAAGCTGTACAATGGCCGGGACAAAACCTTCTTTTTCTTCAATTACGAGGGCTCACGTCACCTCTCTGTAGCGAACCCCATCACGACAGTACCCACCCCAGCAGAACGCACAGGGGACTTTTCCCAGTTGGAAGACGATAACGGCAATCACATAATTCTCTACGATCCGGCAACCACGGTTCCTAATTCCGGCGGCTCCGGTTACTTGAGGAGTCCCCTTCCAGGAAATATTATTCCGACAAATCGCTTGGACAAGGTCGCGCAGAATGTGCTTTCATATCTCCCGCTGCCAAACCTGGCCCCCAATAATCCGTTCTCCCAGACCAATAACTACATCGGCGACCAGCCTGAAACAGTTGCCACCAACCAGATCCACGCCCGAGTGGATCACTCCTTCGGCAGCAAGAACCGACTGTTCGGCCGCTGGTCGTTCAATGCAGAGGATGCGAACCGGCCTGACGATGCAGGGCCCTGGCCCGATCCAGTGTGGTACACGCGCGCAGACCGCATTCACAACCAACAGGCAGTAATCAACGACGTCCACACGTTCTCACCCAGCCTCCTGAATGAAGTGCGCCTCACGGTGATGGAGCAGCATTTCCCCTTCACACAGGGCGGCTACGATCAAGGTTGGCCTCAGAAAATTGGTCTGCCCGCTGACGTTCCGCCCACGCTGTTTCCCCTATTCAATATTGATGGCCTCGCCACTCTCGGGGGTGATAACACCACAGGAATTCGCGACGAAACCACGTTCCAAATTTTCGACATGATCAGCAAAATACACGGGAATCACTCTTTAAAATTTGGAACTGACCTCCGGCATATGAGCTATGCGAACTATCAGGCGGGCGACCCTTCCGGCTCGTATAATTTCCCTTCCACGCTTACTGGGAACCCACAGAATCCCACGGGCACGGGTTTCGGCTTCGCCACGTTCTTGTTGGGCGCCGTTGGTGATAGTAGCACCTTGGACATATACAATTTCCCGACTTACGTGGGTCACAGTTATAGTTTTTTTGCCGGCGACGATTGGAAGGTTACTCGTCGGCTCACTCTAAACCTTGGGCTCCGCTACGACTTCCAATCTCCCCCAGTGGAACGCGGTTGCCATACCACTGACTTTAATCCCTCTGTGACAAACCCAGACAACTCGAGCTTATTGGGGAGCTTCCAGTACGCTTGTGTCGATTACGGGAAGACCGTGGTGCAGAATGACCGAACGAATTTCGCTCCACGGATCGGGTTTGCCTATGACCTGACGGGCGATGCACGAACCGTCTTGCGCGGCGCCTACGCCACAATCTATGCACCAACGTTTACGGTAGACAACTTCCCCCAGACTCAGGGCTACACGACGACCAACGTTTACCTCTCGCCGGGAAACAATCCGAACTTGCCCGCCTTCATGCTGCAGAACGGTCCTCCCTATGTTGACTATCCAGCCGGCCCGAGCGGTGGGCCTTCTGCATACCTTGGTTCTTCAGTGGCATTTGAGGAGCGAAGGCGGCCGATTCCCTACACCGAACAGTGGGACCTCGACGTTCAGCACCAATTCCCTGGAAAATGGGTCCTGGACGTGGCTTATGCGGGCAGCACTGGGGTCCGCTTGCCCTCTAATGAATACAACTACGACCAGCTTGGCGATAATTATTTGTCTCTTGGTCTTTCTTTGCAGAATCTGGTGCCTAATCCCTTGGCTGGCCAAGTGCCTGGTCCCTTGGGGGGCGCCACGGTGGCGTTAGCTCAGACTTTAGAGCCGTACCCACAGTATTCAAGCGTGAGCGTCTTTGATCCGTACGGGGGATCTTCGACCTATCACTCACTTCAGGTAAAGGTCGAACATCGCGTCTCTCAAAACCTGACCGTGTTGGCGAGCTACACTTATGCCAAGCTGATTTCGGGATCCCTGATATCAAACATTGCCTGGATGAGCACCTTGTCGTCCACGCTTTACAACGGCTATCAGGACGGCAAGTTTGACCGTAACGCGGAAAAGTCTGTCGATCCCACTGACGTCCCGCAGGCCTTTGTTCTTTCTTACGTCTATAAGTTCCCTCTGGGACGTGGACACACCTGGGCCCTCAACAACTCCTTTACCAACGCCGTACTGGGCAACTGGTCGATGTCCGGAGTTTTCACCGCAGACGGAGGGCCACCACTGATAATCACTGGCGCCAATAACTTTTTGGCCGAGCGGCCTGATAGTACGGGCCAAAGCGCCAAGCTGGCTAGCCCTAATCTCAATGAGTGGTTCAATCCGAACGTCTTTGTAAACCCGCCCAATTATCAATACGGGAATCTTGGCCGTACACTCGGAAACGTTCGGGCACCGGGTTTAACAAATTTCGACTTCGCGTTGCTGAAGGATTTCCCAATCAAGGAAAAGTTCACTGTTCAATTCCGCGCGGAATCGTTTAACGTCGCCAACATCACCAACCTCGGCCTGCCGAACACGACGTTTGTGCCGGGACCCAATGGATACAACTTTAGCGGGACGTTCGGGACGATAACAAGCGCCTATGACCCACGTTCCATACAGTTCGGATTGAAGCTTATCTGGTGAGCACCATGCCGATCACTCGCCGCCAGGCTACATGCTTGCTGCTCGCGAGCGCAGGTCTCCCGCTTTCGTCCGGTGCGCCTCGCTCCGGCGAGGGCGGGGACGCCGGTATTGCCGAATTAAGACTTCCGCCTGAGGTGCTGGCCCAGCTCGAGCTTTCCGCACCCAGCGTGCTCGAGGAAGCGCGATGGCTCGAAGAGCTTCCGCTCGAGGGCCTTACTCCAGGCTTCGTCTTCATCCCGCACTAATGGCCGAACTCTGTTATCTCTCGATCGCTGAAGCGGCGCGGCTAATCCAACGCGGAGAACTCTCTCCCGTCGACTTAGCGCGCGCCTATCTCGAGCGAATTGAGCGGCTCGAACCAAAGCTGCACTCCTACATTACGGTCACTCCAGATGTCGCGCTCGAGCAGGCGAAAGAGGCTGCGGCGAAAAAGCAAGGCGGTCCCCTTCGCGGTATACCAGTAAGTTACAAAGACCTCATTGCGACGGCCGGCATCCGCACCACCGCAGCTTCGCGGGTTTACGAAGACTGGATTCCCGAGAGGGATGCGTGGGTAGTCGCAAGGTTGCGCGAGCGGGGCGTTGTCACGCTGGGGAAAGCGACCCTGAACGAATTCGCATTCAGCTCAGGCTCCGAGCAAGAGTTCATCACGCCGGCCCGAAACCCCTGGAACCTTCACGCCGATACAGGCTTGTCGAGCAGCGGTTCAGCGGTGGCAGTGGCAGCCGGACTAGCGATAGCCTCCATTGCCACAGACTCCGGAGGATCGATCCGCATGCCCGTGTCGTACTGCGGCGTTACCGGCCTCAAGCCGACTTACGGCCGGATCGGGCGTTCCGGGGTAGTGCCGCTGAGTTACTCCTGCGATCACGTAGGCGTTATCACGCGTTCTGCTGAAGATGCGGCCATTCTGCTGACCGCCCTGGCCGGGCGGGACCCATCGGATGCGGCTTCGAGCGACGTTGGGGTGCCCAGCAGCGTCGAACTCCTCTCGAAAAATCCGCGCGGTTTGCGTTTTGGAGTGTGCCCATCCTACATGGAAGCCGCCGGGGTGGAGACCGAGGTTGCCGCCGCTTTCGAAAACGCGCTTGAGGTATTTCGATCGCTCGGAGCCGTGGTTCGGGATGTCGAGATTCCGCATCTGAGCTATGCGCCTGCCGCTGACTTTACCATCTTGAGAATCGAAGGCTTCAATGCCCATATTCGGAATCTTCGAGACAAGAGGGAAAAGTTCGGACCCAGTGCCTTCCGCGAAATCGCCGTAGGCGGGCTTCTCTCGACGACAGACTATTACCGGGCGCTACAGGCCAGGACTCTGATCGCGGGCGAATTGCGACGAGTCTTTGAAACAACCGACGTTCTCGTGACACCCACAACCCCAGGCACGGGTATCACCGGCGCCTACACGAGGCCACCACGCGATCGAAAGGTCGCCAAGAGCGACGTTGCCTACCTCGCTCCTTTCAACCTGACGGGGAGCCCGGCAATCTCGATTCCCTGCGGATTTACGAAGGCGGGTATGCCGGTCGGTTTGCAGCTTGTGGGACGGGCCTTTGATGAGACCACAATTATCAGCATGGCGCACGGGTATCAACAGGCTACGGATTGGCACCGCCGAAGACCATCCGTATAGAGCCGATAGTTCGATTTCTTAGGTTGGTCGGCTGGGAGGATTCACGCCGATCGCTGAGAGCTGATCCGTCGGCCGGCCTGATTAATAAACTCCATGATTCGCGATTCAGGTGTGGACGGCGTGAGGCCGCTCAAATCCGTTGACCTCGCTACCGATTTGGCGGTCGTGGGCGGCGGTTTGGCAGGCACATGCGCCGCTATAACAGCGGCCCGCGCCGGTATCCACGTCGTGCTTGTGCAGGACCGGCCGGTGCTGGGCGGGAATGCTTCGAGCGAAGTGCGTCTTTGGATCCTGGGCGCCAGCTCTCATATGGGCAACAACAACCGTTGGGCGCGCGAGGGGGGCGTGGTCGATGAGATACTGGTCGAAAACCTCTATCGCAATCCGGAAGGGAATCCGCTGATCCTGGACACGATCCTACTTGAGACGGTGCGCGCTGAACCCAACATCCGGCTGTTGCTGAACACCGCGGTTGACACAGTCGAAAAATCGGACACCGGAACCATTTCGCGACTGAGTGCGTACTGTTCGCAGAACCAGACACGCTACCGAGTGGAAGCTCCGCTTTATTGCGATGCCTCGGGCGATGGGATTGTGGCATTCCTCGCGGGCGCGCCATTCCGCATGGGCGCGGAGAAGCGGGAAGAATTCGGCGAAGGCATGGCTCCGTCCGTCGAGTACGGTGAATTGCTCGGCCACTCGCTGTATTTCTACAGCAAGGATGTGGGTTGCCCGGTGCGCTTCGTGCCGCCGGCCTTTGCTCTCCGCGACATCACCGAGATTCCGCGCTACCGCGACATTCGCGCGCACGATACTGGGTGCAGGTTCTGGTGGTTCGAGTGGGGCGGGCGTAGGGATACTGTCTACGATACCGAGGAGATCAAGTGGGAGTTGTGGAGAGTCGCTTATGGGGTGTGGGATTACATCAAGAACTCCGGACGCTTCCCTGAGGCGCAAAATCTGACGCTCGAGTGGGTGGGTACCATCCCCGGCAAACGCGAAAGCCGCCGCTTCGAGGGTGATTACATTCTCACCCAGCACGACGTGGTCGAGCAACGGACCCATCCTGACGCCGTCTCCTACGGCGGATGGGCTATCGATTTGCACCCCTCAGACGGCGTCTACAGTGAGCTTCCCAGTTGCTCCCAATGGCACTCGAAAGGCGTGTACCAGATCCCATATCGCTGCTACTACAGCCGCGGCGTCAGCAATCTGTTTCTGGCCGGGAGAATCATCAGCGTTTCGCACGTGGCATTTGGGTCAACGCGGGTGATGGCCACCTGCGGCCACGGCGGGCAAGCGGTGGGAATGGCCGCAGCGCTTTGTTGTCGCAAAAACGTCGCCCCGCGCGATCTGCTTGAATCCTCCCGAATGGCAGAACTCCAACGTGAGCTCCTTTGCGCCGGCCAGTATATTCCGGGCATGGCACTTCATGATCCGGCTGATCTCGCTTGCGAAGCCTCGGTGTCTGCCTCAAGCCGGTTCGTGCTCGACGAACTTGCGGACGATGGTGGAACGGTGGCGTTGAACGCCTCCCGCGCCATGCTCCTCCCTGTCGCCCCGGGTCCCTTACCTTCAATCTCCTTTCGGGTGGATGTGCGCGAGCAGACGACACTTCAAGTGGAAGTGCGCGGCAGCTCGGTGGAAGGCAACTATACGCCGGATGTCACCCTTTTTTCCCGGCAACTCCTACTCGAGCCGGGGCCGGGGCGAGAGATTTCGATTCGTCCCGACGCGCGCACCGTGAAGCCGGGTTATTTTGCTTACTGCCTGCTGCAAAATCCCGTGGTCTCAGTGCATACAAGCAGCATGAGGGTAACCGGAATACTGAGCCTGTCTCAAACCATGAATGCCGCCGTCGCGAAAGGTGCACGGCAGGATCCGCCCCAGGGTACAGGGATCGAATCTTTTGAGTTCTGGCTGCCGGCGCGCCGGCCGAACGGCAAGAATTTCGCTCTCACTGTTAACCCGCCGCTTGATCTTTTTGGGCCCGAGAACATTTCGAACGGCTTGGCTCGCCCCACTCGGCTGCCGAACGCCTGGGTGGCGGCCGTGGACGACCGCGCGCCGCGCCTGACGCTCCGTTGGAGCGAGGCCCGCCAAATCTCACGCGTCGTGCTTGGCTTCGACACCGACTTCGATCATCCTATGGAATCTGTGCTGATGGGCCATCCCGAGCGGGCCGTGCCCTTCTGCGTCAAACGCTATCGTATTTTGGACCACCGGGAAAATCTGTTGTTCGAGAGTCATGAAAACCACCAGACGCGCAATACTGTTAACCTGGAAACGCAGTGTCTCACCGACGCTCTGCACATCGACGTCATCGAAACTTACGGAGCGCCGGCAGCCATTTTCGAAGTGCGCGTCTATGGACAGTGAAAGCCGCAATCATAGAACCGGGAAATGAAATGAAGACCAACAACGCGGCTCTCGCGCTGCCGAAGATCGACCAATACAGAGCTGTGGATGAGGTCTACAAGCGTCTGCGCGAGGCGATCCTCACGAGACAGGTCTCATCCGGTCAGCGACTGAACGTCGAGGAGATCTCGCGACAACTCGGGGTCAGCCTCACTCCTGTCCGCAGTGCCCTCGAACTCCTGGCGGCCGATGGCCTTGTGGATGTACGGCCCCGCAGTGGAACATTCGTAGCCGACTTGAGAGCCGGCGATGTGGAAGAGACGATGGACGTGCGATGCGCTCTCGAGTGCCTGGCCGCGGAGAAAGCGGTGGAGCGATTTTCTAACCGGGACCTCGCCGCCGCCCGGTATTTATTGAAGACCCTGGCCAAACCGATTTGTAACGAAGAAGACCGCCGGAAACACGAGGACGCTAATTCGCGACTGCATTTTCTCTTGATTAACGCTGCCGGCAACCGGCGACTGACCGAGATTTATGGGAAGCTGAATGCGCATCTGACGATTGCGCGCGTCCACCGTACCTCCACGGACTGGTCCCGACGCACGGCGCAGGAACAAGCTGAGCACGAGGAAATCTTTGGCGCCATGGAACGACGCGACGGGAAGGCGCTGGTCGAGGCGCTGCGTCGACACATCCATCGAGCCAAGGAATCTCTTGTTGCCGGTATCAAGGCATCCACATGAAGTCCGATGCTCTCACCGGGGTTATTCCAGTACTCGCCACCACTTTCTCTGAAGATGGACAACTGGATTTTCGCAGCCAGGAAAACCTCGTCGAGTACCTGCTGGAGCAGGGCGCCCACGGCTTGGGCCTGTTTGGCAATGCCAGCGAAGTGTACGCACTCACGGAAACGGAGCGGCGGGACCTCCTGCAGCTGATCGCCAGGCGGGCGGCCGACCGGGTGCCACTGGTCGTGGGTACTGGCCGGCACGGGGATTATGCCGCAGCGGAGGCAAGCCGCGAAGCGGAGGCGGCAGGCGCATCGGCGCTGATGGTGCTTCCGCCGTGGTACTTGAAGACTGACCCGGAAGGGTTGATCCGTTACTACGATTGCATCAGCAAGGCGGTTCGGATTCCGTTGATGATTCAGGACGCGCCCATGGTAACCCAAGTCACCATGCCGTCCGAGCTTTTGGCTCGCATGGCCCGCGAGATCGAGCATGTTCGATATGTGAAGATCGAGGCGCCCCCCACCGCACCGAAAATCACCGAGGTGCTTTGCACTTCTGGGAACCGCATGGCGGCGTTTGGCGGCCTGAACGGCCAGTTTCTGTATGAGGAACTCGAACGAGGGGCGTCGGGCTCCATGCCGAACAGCGGCATGACCGCGGCTTACGTGCGAATCTGGAACGCCTACCGGTGTGGAAACAAAGCCCACGCGTGGCGGCTGTTCGTGCACACTCTCCCGCTCATGCGTTTTGGCCTTCAACCTGGTCTCGGAGTGTCCGCAGCAAAGCACGACCTTCTGGCGGCGGGTGTCATCCGATGCGCCGCGGTTCGCCCTCCCAGCAAAACGCTGTCGCGCGAGAGCCTGAAGGAACTCGAGTTCTTGCGCAATTGGATCAACACTGCTCCGGACTCATGCGCGTAACGGCTAAGAAAGCAGTCATCACATCAAGTAGCGGTACCCGTGGGTCGCCTGGGCTTTCGAGTGGCGCAGCTTCGAAAGGGGCTCTGCTCAACCGGAGTTACCATTTCCATGCGGATTGAATCGGTCGAGGCATTTCCGCTTCGGTTTCCGCGCGATTATGCCGGTGCATTGGGCAGCGGCGGATCACCAGCTCAGCTCAAAGGGGAGGGTGAGTATCGCTGGGCGAGCACATATCCTTGCTTGTACTCCACTCTGATCGAGACAGCGCTAGTCCGTGTCAGGCTGGACGACGGCACCGAAGGCTGGGGCGAGGCCCAGGCGCCCATTGCTCCCGAAGTTCCGTGCGCGATTGTCGAGCGCATTCTCCGGGTTGCCGTCATGGGGCAAGAGTTTTGCCCGAGCCGCCAGGGCATCGCGGAGCTATGGGAACGCATGTATTCCACAATGCGGGTTCGCGGCCAGACCGGCGGCTTCATGCTGGATGCGATCAGCGGCGTGGACCTGGCTCTTTGGGACCTTGCCGGACAGTGCACGGGTCAATCCATCAGCGTGCTGGCGGGCGGTACCCGGTCGCGGGTCTCCGCATATCTCAGCGGAGTCCCCGGCGGCCGATGGGATGAGGCGCAACGATGGCGTAACACGGGAGTAGCCGCGATCAAAGTCTATTACCGTTCTACGTTGAACGAGCTGCTTGCCGACCTCGGCCGGGCGGAGGGGATTTTCGGCCGAGCCGCCTTAGCGGTCGATGCCCTCTGGCGCCTCGATCCCTTCACAGCGCGTGAGCTCTGCCGCAGGCTTAACGGCATTATGTTTCTCGAATGCCCGTTTCCTCCTGAGGAAGCGGAGTGGCATATCGATTTGGCACGATCTACTGACGTCCCGTTGGCAATCGGCGAAAGCTACCGCACGCGATACGAACTGCGGCGCTTATTGGAATGCGACGCGGTTCGATTCCTACAGCCGGACCTGGGCCGGAGCGGTCTAACCGAAGGAATGCGGATCGCGGACCTCGCGCGATCGCACGGTGTAAAGATTGTGCCTCATGTCAGTATCGCGCAAGCACCTCAGCTCGCCGCCGCAATTCACTTCGCTGCTGCCCAGTCTGAGGCGAGCCTGCTGGAATTCAACCCGACCATCCTGGACGCCGCCAACCAGTTCCTTGCCTCTCCGCTTGAGGTGCGAGACGGCTGCTACCTTGTCCCATCGGGACCGGGCTTAGGTGTGCGTTTTAGTGCGTCTGCCCCTTGGATTCAGGAGGGCCGTGATTCCAATAACCCGTAATTACCGGTGGTGGGTAGTTGCCCTGCTCTTTGCGGCCACGATTATTAACTATGTGGACCGGCAAACGTTTTCGATCCTCGCCAAAGAGATTCAGACTGCTCTACACATCAGTGACCTCGGGTACTCGGGTGTGGTGCAGCTATTCCTCATCTCTTACACATTGGCGTATCTGGTAACAGGGCGTGTGACAGACTACCTGGGAACGAAGATCGGTATGGTGGTTTTCATCATTTGGTGGTCAATTGCCGAGGCACTGACGGGCATTTCCCGCTCGGTTTCCACACTGGGATTTTACCGTCTCATGGTGGGATTGGGTGAGCCCGGCAACTGGACGGTGCAAGCAAAAGCAATTGCAGAATGGTTCCCCCCGCGAGATCGTGGACTGGCCTACGGTATCTGCACCGCCGGTGCTACGGCAGGCGCAACTTTAGCTGTCCCCATGGTCGCATTTCTGGCAGCCAGCCATGGTTGGAGGGCTCCCTTTATTGTTACTGGATTGCTCGGTTTGCTTTGGGTCGTTCCTTGGGCCGTTTGGTACAAATCCCCCAATATTGTGCAGGAGACAGGAGACGTTGTTCGCGACCTTCCTGCCGGCCTCTTTCGAGAAAGTCTCCCGCAGGAATCGGAGTGGCAGCGGTGGAAGATCCTGCTAGGAGATCTGAACACCTGGTTGCTGACACTGGCGCGCTTCCTCACTGACCCAGTCTGGTATTTCTTTCTCTTCTGGTTCCCGAAATACCTCCTGAGCGTGCATTCCATGAGCCTGATTCGGGTTGGAGAGCTCGCTTGGGTGGTTTATTTCGCGGCCGGCATGGGTACGATTATCGGGGGTTGGGCCTCAGGGTTTCTTGTGAAGCGCGGGTTACAACCGGTGTCCGCCCGAAAAAGAATCATGTTGATTTCTGCCCTCATTGTACCGTCGAGCGCGCTCCTTGCCTTTGTCCCAACCGCCAACTGGGCATTGCTGATTTCCTCCCTTGTAGTCTTTGCGCAACTGGCGTGGCAAGTCACCCTGGGAACACTCATCATTGACCTCTACCCCCAGAGAATAGTGGCGACTGTATTTGGCATCATCGCAACAGGCAGCGGGTTGGGAGGGATTCTGTCTACGAATGCGATAGGCCATCTCGTGACCCAGTTCTCCTACAGGCCGGTGTTTGTCATGATGGCGTTCTTACACCCATGTGCCTTGTTTTTGCTGTGGAAGATCCGAGCTCCGATTCCAGTAAGCTTGCGGGGGACAGATCGATTTCCAGCACGGTGACCTCGACCTCCGCCCCGACCGGAAAGGCTCGCCGGAGATCGCCTTCCGCGGGCGCGGCACTGTAAAGATTGCAAGGAACGACAGGACTCTCGGAGCTGAGTTGTTGACCCTCGCGCAAGGCCAGCCCTCCTTTGCCCACCCGCTTCCTCAGGGGACCTTCAGGTTAGGGACGCAACTATCAAGCCTTTGGCGGTTCCCAGACGTCAGTCCATGAAACTGCCGCCAGCCTTCTTTGGCAGGTCACCTCGCCGTCCAGCCGCCGTCGATGACGATTGTGTGGCCGGTAATGAGTGAAGCGGCCGGGGAAGCGAGGAAGACGACCGCCCCGGCGACCTCTGAGGGCTCGCCAATTCGGTGCAGCGCCGCAATCCGCTCGATGGTGTCGGCGCGAAAGGCGGCGTCGGCCAGCGCCTGCTCTGTGCCGGGAGTAGAAATAAACGTGGGCGCAACGGCGTTGACGCGGATGTTGTACTTACCCCATTCGATGGCGAGGCATTTGGTCAGGTGCGCGATTGCGGCCTTGGACAAGCAATACACGGATTCGGTCGGCAACGCCACGAAACCCGCCTGCGAACTCATGTTGACGATGCAGCCGCCCTTCTGTTTCATCATGACGCGCCCGGCAGCCTGGCTGGCGAAAAACGTCCCCTTCAGGTTCCAGGCGAGGGTCTGATCGAATTCCTCCTCGGGCACATCCTCTGCGAGATTGTTAAACCCTCCCCCGGCGTTATTGACCAAGATATCTAGCCGTCCAAAGTGCGTGACCGCGTCATCCACGGCGCGAAAGATCTCTTCCAGGCGGGTGACGTCCATTTGGAGCGGCAAGGTGCGCCGGTTCATGGCTTGAATGTCACGAGCAAGGCTGTTTCCCGAGTTGAAGTCGCGCAATCCGAGAGCTACGTCGGCCCCAGCGTGAGCTAGCGCTAGGGCGATCGCGCGCCCCAGGCCGCGTGCCGCCCCTGTCACCAGGGCCACCTTTCCGGTCAGATCAAACTGCGGTTGTTCTCCCATCTTGTCTCCTCCAACAGCGGCCCGTTCGTCGGGAGCATCCCTGGTCCTCCGCGCTGATTTTGCAGGGCTACTCCCCCCCCGGGTTGCGCCATCAATAATTGATTCGATGTGGACGCGATTCATGATAATCGCAAGTTCAATGCTCTGCAACACAAGTAGGCGGCCGAAACGGGCCGACGAGCTGAGCGGTCGAGGTCTGGGGCGTACTGAGATGGAAGGCTCAATAGGCGCGCTCATTGCCGGTCCGCAGGCAGACCGGGCCATCGAAGGAGAGCGCATCCGGCCCCAGGTTTCCCTCCCAAACCTCGCCGCCATCGACGGAGACGCGCATCTCGCTGTCCGCCATCTCCACGAACAGGCCGTGGGAGCTGCGCTCCAGATTATCGACGCAGTCTCGCAAGGGAGAGTGCTGTTCATCGCAACCGGTAACTCGATTACCAGTCTGCCGCCTGAGTTGCGTAGGTGCTTTATGCTGGGCACGTTCTTCTTTGATCTACCAACGGCGGAAGAGCGGGAGACTATCTGGGAAATCTATTTCAAGAAGTACGGGGTGTCGGGTGATCTGCCGAATGACGAAGGCTGGACCGGTGCGGAAATCAAAGAGTGCTGCCGCCAGGCACATCGCTTGGGAATTACTCTTGCAGGCCTCACGCTACATCGTGCCGGTTTCACGCTCCGCGGCTGAGCAGATCAAGGCACTGCGCCAGATGGCGTCAGGGAAGTTTATCAGTGCCTCAACACCCGGCGTTTCCCAGTACCAAGAGATCTCGCCCGCATCCCGGCGGCGCATCATGCGGGAACTGGAAGGGCCACTCACCGTCATGCCCCCCTCGAATTCCCAGTCCTGACTGGCCCTTGCAAAACTGTGCGTTGACGGCAAGCAGATGGAGGCGAGTACCTTGCGCCTTGCCCAGGGGGACTCCTCCACCTTGTCCGAGGAGAGTCCTGGGCTGGTGAAGGGGCTTCCCTAGCGACTGGCTAATCTCTTGGCCAGACTGAGAATGACATCGCGATCCCGCCCTGCCAGACCGGTCAAGAGGTTCCTGAGTTTCAAGAGGTATTGAGCATCCTCACCCTTATCGCCGTTGCCCGCCGTTATTTCTTCCAAGGTCTGCCGCGGCGAAAGGTTCGGGGTTGATGGAGCCTCTTCTCCAGAGAAAAAGAGCTGATATAGCGGGACATCGAGAACCCCAGCAAACCGTTCTAGGGTCTCCAGCGAAGGAACAGTGTGTCCGTTCTCCACCCGGGATACGTAGCAACGCAGTAAGCCCGTGCGCTCCTCGATATCCCCTTGAGACATTTGTTTTTGCTCGCGAAGTTGGCGCAGGCGTGCACCGATCAACATGGGTTCACTCTCTTTCATTGTGTCTTTCGAAAGCTTTCTTCACAGCTATAACCTAGATGATCAGTTTTCGCCTCCCTGCTTTGACTTGGCAAGAGCACTGAGGTAACAGTACGGAGGTCGTGCAGGCGCACGCCTTACCAGGGGAACTCATCTTCACCCAGGGTACGCGTCATTCGAGACTTGGGCAGACCACTCACCGTCATGCCACTCTCGAAATCTGAGGCCTGACTTGTTTGGCTAGCGGAGAGAAATCCGAAAAGAGAATGTCCCGTAGTAGGATAAAATGTGAGAACCCATTTAGAGGTTCGCCACGGCTGCCAGCTTCCGACTTACCCTTCCGAATTTAATCCCCATATGGAGAAATCAAGTTAGGCCTTGAACACTCTATCAAGCGAATTTACTAGCACATGGTCAGTCCGGAATTCTGCCTTTGATAGACCCGGGCTGAGGACGTGGGAAGTTCTTCTGAAGTTTGGCGACGTATCCTGTTTTGGCCGAGCGAGATTTCCAAATCTCCGACCAGGTCTCTTTCCTGCCCGAAAATCCAAATGTCTGCCGCACGGAAAGCCTTAGCGTGAGAACGCAGTCCGCTGGCCTCACGGACCCTGAGGTGAGGTTTCCGAAGAAATAGCTCGTGCCTTTTATCCATCCATTTGGCGTGAGATGGTAGTCGATGTCGTTGCTATTCCACATTTCCTGAATTCCTCTTTCGGACCAATTCTTCGGACGCCCAACCTCCTTCTCTGGAAAGGGGCCCCGAACAAGAACGGGGCCCCGTGTTCAGGGCTAGTAGGTAAGACTTGTAGAGCAGGACAAGAATATAACATTCGTGTAGACATCTTGTCTGTGCGCTTTTGCTCGCTTTTCCATCTTTCGTCAACCCACTCTTAAGACACTGCGCAAACCTGCGTACCGTCCTGAAAACCCCCATTACATAAAGGAAGATCAAGTGGCGGCTGCATTACCAATTCTGCAAATTGAGGAGCCTGGCGCTGACCTTGCCAGGAAAACAGTCTTCATTAAGCTTCACCTGGGATTGCTCGGCAACAGCCGCAAGGTTAGCTCATCCCAGGTTGAAGTCGACGCCGATGGCAGTGTCCACATTTTAGTTCTTGCAGGATGCGTCAATCCTGCGTATGAACCGATTGGAATGAGCCGCTAGCTCCCACAAGGCTTCTCGGGAAACTGCAGACCGCAAAGAACAGCGCCTTGGCCAGACTGCCGCTCCGCCCAAACAAAGATGCAGTTCGACTCCCCATCAACCTACTCGAAGTTCTTTAGCGAGCACGATAGATTTCGTGCCAGCCGCCAGTGGGAACCACCGCACCGATAATGCCTCCCACAATCGCACCGAGTGGAGTAGCTATCTCTTTGCCTCCGTTGGGCAGGATATTAACGCAGATTCCGGTGCAAGTTCTGTGGGAATCTGCCGCCGCACCAATCCCCAAGCCGGTACCCGCCCCAACTCCAACGCCGATCAGTGCATTCCTCATGCGGTGCCCTTTGCCTTTGGAGGAAACCCGAAGGATACTCTGCCGACTTATGGTTTGTTCCCCGGTCGCCGTACTCACAACAATCGCCTCGTCGGTTACGCTGCGGAAGTTAGTCCGACTGGACTTGGCGTCGTTCTGTACGACCTGAATCTCCTGGCCTGACGACAGTTGTTTTAGCCTGTCCCAGTTGGATTGATTCTTGTCGTCATCCCCGAGGGCGGGACTCGTCGCGATCCCCAAGAAGAGAAACAAGAGCCCAAGACACACAATACTCTTGACTTGCTTCATTCGAAGCCTCCATAAAAGTAGATCGGCCACCCGTTATTGAATTTGGCCCAAAAGGGGGGAGAACCACTCACCCGGATTTTCCGGTTTCGCCTTTATTCCTGACTGCCCACAATATGCCTGCAACCCTGACGCGTCAAGTTCAGATTGACCTGGGCAGGCCAGCGCAGAGAGCCGCCTTCTCGATTCTGCAATCACCCGAACGGCAACCGCGCATCGTCGATCATTATGGGGCACGCCGCCAGCGGTACGCCAAGCCAACTACAGTCTCGTGGGGAAGAACAAATTAGAGCTTCGGCGAAGCCAAATCATCAGAAAGACATTTGACGAAGTCCCTTCAATCATTTCAACAAAATACACCACATAAGATTAGCGAAACGCGGGTCGGCGACCCATCGGTCGATCTGCATGTGTCGCGATTCAACTCAGCGTTGATCATCGGTGTCAACACATTCTTCCGGCCGGTTCGTTCGGCAGAGCGTTACTTCACGACGGCCCGCTTCGCCGTGAAATGGTAGGGGGGCTGCTCCGAGACGCTGCTACCGATTACCATTGAAAACCGGATCGTGTCCCCTTCCACTGTGCCCTTGTAATACTGCTTATCTACGTAAGTCTTATCCCCGAACCCAGTCAGGGACTTGGTCATGAAGCTGATCCGATCTCCCTCGATTTTGCCATCAAATATGTTATGACTTCCTTCAAGAAATGAGGCGGTGCCGGATAATTCCGAGCCAGCAACTTCAAAGTCAAACGTCTCTCGGTAGGTGGCCTCGTCAAAATATCTGACAGTTGCCTTCCACTTGCCCGCGGCGTCCGTCGGGCCCTGGGCCGGTTTCTTTGACCTATCGGACTCCGCCGGATTGAATTGACCCGGCGGTACGGGCCCATTAGGGGGTGCGATCTGCTTCTGGGAAGCGGAACCGGAATCCGCTCGAGCGGCCGGCTTCTTCGGTTGCCAAGATAGCATGATGCCACCCACTACTGCGGCAACCGCCAGAACAAATGAAAGCGTAAAAAAGAATCGTTTTGATCTCGCCTTCCACGGTCGGTTGGCGATGCCGGGAACAGTCTTCTTTAGCGTGTCGATCAATCGTTCCGCATCGGCCCGGAAATGTGCGTCCCTAAGATCCATAGCTTCCCGGGCAGCCAGCGGACGCAATTCGTCAGGCAAATCGGCTGGGTGCGGCATGGTTGCTCCGCCCACGAGGACAGGAATCACTCGCACTCCGCGTTCGAGCGCCTTGGCAATCTCGAGGCGCACGAAATCACCTGCCATGTCGAGCCGCCGGCCTCCATTTGCTGCGGTGCACGTCAGCCACCTCTCACCAATCACAGCAAGCAGCGCATCGCACTCACTGATCTTCTCCTCGATCACCACCGGAAAACTGTCGCCGCCCATGATCGTGTCGACGTCCATGTAGGTGTTCTCTCGACCGAAGTGGACGCTGAGGATGTCGAAGAGACGTCCTGCATGTCCGCTGCTGTCTTCACGTCGATAGCTGATGAAAACTCCTCGCATGTCATCCCCGGTCAAGGTATGTTAAAGCTACTATACCGCCTTTTATCGACGAGTGAAACATCGGGTGGCTCAGCTCTGATGTCGTCGGCTTCGAGGGACACGACGAACTCCACGTGCCGGGAGCGGGGTCAAGGGCACGGCTGGGAAACAGGGGCGCCCTTTCATCCGGAATTTCCGTTTTGGACCTCTTGCTCATGCGCATGTTACGCTTGTCCTGCCATCGCCACAAAGGAATTCATCACCTCAGCCAGATCGGGAGTTTCGACGGCACGCTTTTGCCTTCTGACGGGTCTCGCCTGTTGCACCGCTATCGATTGTTCAGACACTACTCCCACCCTCCTTCCTTGGCCCCAGACTTTGCAACCGCAAGCGGAGTGCTACCCGTTCGGCACCGGCAGCGCCCAGACCCGCCGAAGCATCTGGCCAAACAAGCGCAGGTGCAGATGTCTTTCGGCCAATTAACAACGCACGTGGCGCAGTTGAAAGTCAGCACCTGTGTTACGAAAAGGAGGTCCTGTGTGCGTTGGACCCAGGCCACTGCTCGCAATCCGCACTGTGCTCATCTCGGTGAGTGGAATGCTTCAGCAGAGCAGCCCACCTCTGCTTACGGGCGGAGGATCCCAAGGACTGATCTGGCACTCCAGTACCATTGCCTCGAAGCGAGACTTGGGACATTTTGAGTCCATGGAAGAGAACGACTCCCCAACTCTATTCGTTTGGTTGGCCTTGCGCGCCGCGCTGTATGGTGCAGGCTTGATTGCGATTTACACCGCGATCGCCAGGGTCATAGTGTGGTTCGGCCTCGCTCCCAAATGACGAGTCTTATCACAGACCGGCCGGCGCGCTGCTTCCAAAGACCGAGCCTGAAATAATGAAGGCCAAACTGTGCGTCTCTTACACTCTGCATCCCGGGCCAGGAAAAATAGAAGAAGATGAACAGGGCGTAATCACAGTGAGAGAAAAGGAAAGATTCGCCAATGAATTGGCAGTTGTGTATAGCAGGTCAAGTTGCGATACTGAAATAGTGCTGGCTTTCTCACTTTAACCCCCCAAAGTCAAATCTCACCAATCCCAAGAGGACAATCACGAAAAACGCATATGAGCGCTTTGGGATGTTGGAGTATACAAAGCGAATGAATGACACCACCACCCGAATCCGGTTACGGCTGGACCGATTTATTGGCGAAGTAAAAGAAAGCGTGAATGGTAAGGCCCGCCTCATTCCCGCCTTGGGCAGCGACTCTGACGTTGGCGCCATCTGGGCAGCCGTCGTCGAGCTGAACCTCTTTACCGTGGAGGCTCCAGGATTCGATTCGCCCACAGCTAGCCTGGGTGAAGACGCTCAATGCTTCCGCGGGACAATCACCATCGTCGGTCGCAGACCCATCCATCATCTGGTAGCGATCTCTGCGGAATTGGCCAAGACACGGCCGGGAGCAGACCCAGGAGGCAGGCGCACCGTCCTTTGTGACAACGACTCGACGTTTGTGCTGTACCGCATCTCGCAGCGATTTGGTTTGCCGGTCGTGCCGGAATGGGCCGCGTGGTTCAACGAAGAACTCAAACGCCGCGGAGCAACCAAGCCAATTAGCGGCCTGGGATGCTCTCCGCTGTTGGTCAACGACACGAAGAAGTTGTTTCTGAAATGGATTCGCCGCGCCCTGCGCCAGAAGAGGATTGAGGTACCTGACCGCAATGGGCCGGCAGGCTGGAGCCTGGCCCACAGTTTCTTTCCAGTCAGCGAGGATAACTCTGGGGAGGGGAGCGGCCAGGAGCTAAGCGATGAGATCTCCGCCATCACGGTGGAGGAGGCACGGGCATGCGAATCATCCTGAAGGTTTCAAGCAGCCCGAGATATGACCGTCCTATCGGAATCCGTGAAACTGGGGGAAATGAATCTTCAGCTTATAGCAAATGAAGAGAACCAGGATCGCGCCCAGTGTGGAAAAGATGAGGCCGGCGGGATGATATCGTTCGTTCTTCGAGCGCAGTAACAAGTGGGTAACGGCGCCGCCGATGATTGATCCGATGATGCCGAGCACGGTCGTCCAGAAGATTGTCATGTGCATGTGCATCACCGATTTTGCGATAACGCCCGAGATTAGCCCAATGAGAATATACCAGATTAAGTGAAACATACTTTTTCCTCCATCGTCTGCCTTCAGAAACTCCTCGAGTATAACCCAGGGTTTGGCAATCAGCCAGACGCCACATTACATCCAATCACACATTTCCAAGATGCCCTCTTTCCAACCAACCTTAACGCGTTATTCTTCATCAGTATTTATGAGGGTTTGAACGCAGTGAAGACGCCTCGGAGGTGCACACCCAGTGGGCGACAAACAAAACCAGCCCTTTCAGTTCTCGTTTAATGCCTCCTTGAAGGTCGATTTCCAGGGATCGCGAGTGACTTCCGAAGGTGGCCTGATTCTGGTTCGCGAGTTGGATGAGCGACTCGGTCTGGAGAAGCTCATCGAGGAACACTTGAGCGACTCCCGCCAAGGCTTGAATAAGCAGTTCACGCTGACCGATCTGCTGCGGCAGCCGGTCTACAGTCGTTTGGCGGGCTATGAGGACCTCAGCGATGCCGAACGACTGGCCGCCGACCCGACGTTCCGATTGATCAGTTCGCAGAGGATCTGGGACCGGGGGGCGGCATGGCAGGAGAGGCGTATGCCCCAGACGAGCAACGGGTCCAAATCGGAAATCCCGGATAATAACGCCTGGCGCCAGCAAAGATCGTTGAGAATAGAATCAATCATCCGGGAAGGCGAGACGGGAATCCAGGATCAGCCATGCGAGAGTGTTCGCTTGAGGCCAGAAGGGGTACCGCAATGTTCGCTACGCCGACCGTAGAGGCACGGATACAGGCAGCAACAAGTCCGAGCAACAAAACCGTGCGTCAACCCTTGATGTCTCAGGCGCACCGGCCAGACTGGGGCTGGGACGAGCGGGCACAGATGTTTCAACCGAGAATTGGCAATCTCGCAACACTGCGGCATCTGTCACAGAGGGGGTTGAGCCCAACCAGTAAAGATCCTGACAGCGTCAATGAGAAAGAGTCCGCTGCGGAGAACAAGTCTGCGGCTAAAGCGCCTCACAGCTTGGCGTGGAGTTTCAACGAGATTTCCATCTATGCACGGGACGAGGCATACCAGCCGCAAGCGCCTTCCCCGCTGGCAGCACGACCGTTGCCGGGAGTTATGCAGCAGAGCTTTGGCTACGACCTCGCCCAGGTTCCTATTCCTGGCGACGTGAGATCCGCCGCAGGTGAATTAGACACCAAGCGTGGCAATGGGCTCGATCAACGGGATTCGGCTGCCGCTTTGACGACTGCGCCGGCCAAAAAGGCAACCAGCCCAGCCCCTCCGGCGGCACATCCAAACCACGGGAAAGCGACTCAGACGTCAGCGGCGCTGCCTAAGGTTACACTGCCGCCTCACGTGCGCGCGGCGCTGCCGGAAAGTATGGCCGACCGGATACCGCCGCACCGCCCGGGTCAGGCACCCATAGGCATCGCCGACTTGCCCAAGGGCGCAACGCCGATCGAGGTCTCGGTGGAGGGATCCGGAGGAGGTAACGGGACTGTCACTGTAGACGGCGCCGCAACGGCCACGCTTACGGAGAGCAAGAACGTCACGCTGGAAGGCGACGCCCAGACAGAACATGACAAGGGGGGCAAGCTGAGGTTGGTTGCCAAGCAAGGCGCAGTCACCCTTGCGCAGTCCGAGGCCTTTTCCGTATCCTCGGTGCCGCAAAATTTTGACGACAATCTTGCTTTTTCTCCTTTCCTCACCGGGAGTGAAAGGGGCATCCGAGTTCAGGACGACTGGTCCTCAGACAGCGGATCAGACAGCGGACCGCTTAGTGCTCTGAGTCAGACCTCGATTACCGAGGTGGTTGAACGCGGCGCCGCTACCGGGTGCTTCGCCCGGATGGTATTTCAAAATTCCGGTCCAAAGCCCGGCGACATAAAAAGCATCGACGAACATAGCTCGACGGTAGCGGATCTCACAAGCCCGGGTGAAATCACCGCGAAGCAAGCTTCCGTGTTCACAGATTTGCGCACGGGATCGAGCAACGTTCCCATGTCCAACTCGGGTTATATCATTACGCGGAAGAACGTGCCTACCAATAACGGCAAGTATAAGATAACCACGTCGAAGCAAGGTGCGGATGTGACCGCCAATGGCATTACGACCCATGCCGGCAAAACTTCGAACGGGGCGATCAGCGTGACGCAACCCGTCTGAACTGTGAAACAAGCCCGAGGATGAGGAAGCGGCTGAAGATTTTGGGCGTTCATCGCGGAACTTCAAATTCGAGCAAGGCTTTTTACTCCCCTTCGCTGTCTTCCGTAAGGCACGCGCCCATTGATTTCACCACCTGTGGATCGAGATCGACGTTCAAATAGAGAAGGGAAGGGCACTCGACAGGGCACCGCATTTTCAGCCTATTTCCCTGGACCACGTTGGGAATCGCCTCTAATTCACTTCGATGGCAATCCCGACTCCCGGAAGACCCGAATATAAGGAAGTTTTTCCCAACTGAACTCGAACCGAAAGGAGGAGACTTTGCCTCTACCGGAGACAATCTCGGACTACTTACGTGCCCATGCGTGGCCCGGCGCATTACCCTCGATTTGGACCCGACCGACGATCCTACCCACGGCGCGCAACAGCTCACCTTCTTCAATCGCCATTACGATACCTGGTGCTATCAGCCGGTGATGGGGTTTATGAGCTTCAACGACGAGAAGGAGCAATACCTGTTCACGGCGGTGCTGCGGCCCGGCAATGCCGTGGCGAACGTGGGGGCTATCGGCATCCTCTGGCGCATCCTGCAGAAGCTGCGGCGGGCCTTTCCCCAGGCGTGCCTGCGAGTGCGACTGGACGGCGGATTTGCGGACCCGCTCCTGCTGACGTTTCTGGACGCGATGGGCGTGGAGTATGTGGTGGCGATGGCCAAAAATGCGGTGCTGAACCGTTTGGCCGAACCCACGATGCAACAGGCGCGGAAACTCTCGGAAGAGAGCGGCCAGACTGAGCACCTCTATGGGGAAGGCCGCTATTCCGCCGAGAGTTGGTTGTTGGAGCGGCGCGTGACCTTCGAGGCCGAGGTGGTAGGGATCGAAAACCGCCTCAGAGAACTGCATCGGGGTTTGGAGGTCGACCGCACCAGCTGTTCGAAATTCTGGGCTAGCCAGCTCCGCGTGCTGATGACGGCGGCCGTTTAGGTGCTGTGCCTTCGGTCCTCGCCGCTGGGCTTGCCCGGCAACCGGCCTTTACGGGTAGTAAGAGGTTCTTACGCGCTCTGCCATTCATCTCCCAATAGACACCTCCTCCAGCCGCTCAATGCGGAGGGTATTGCCCGCAGGGCGCGTGTCTCGCGTCACGCAGGCGGTGCCGGTGTTTCCCAAAAAGAGGTGCCACCGTGAATATTCTAATGGATATTCTAGTTGACAACGCCGATGACCTTAGTTAGAGATGCACCGCCCGCTGGAGTCGTTGGGGGTGGAAACGATGAGAAAAGGGTCCCAACGGAGGCGGTGGGCTGTAAGCTGGCTGGCGGCTGGGAAGGCCAAATGGAAATTCGTCTTAGATTGCCGGCTGTGGTGTTTTCCGCCTTCCTTGGCGCGCTGCCTGGAAGACACGCACCGTCTGAGTTAGTGCGCCTTTCGGCTCATGTAGACAATGGGCTTCTGGCGGAAACGCTCCCGCCAGTGATCGATTGTTTTCGGCAAGGTCGCCGCATAGCGCGGGTCGTTTGTGAAGTAGAGAACGTCACCATCCACATCGATTACGGCTGCGTAAATCTTCCCGCTGGCCGTCGTCATGATGATCGATTCCATGGTCATGTACAATCCCCGCACTCCGCATACGCGCGCTTTCGCCCCGAAGTCGTCTAAATCGTCAATCTCCTCGACCATCTGGCAGGTGGCGGCGAAGGTTTCATAATCCTTGCCGGTGAGCTGGGAGAAGGCCCGGTCGTTAGCGGCCGTCCACGCCTGGTCCAGACCCGCGAGTGTGGGTTTCGCGGCCTGGGGTTTCTCGCGGAGGTAACTGCCGTCGAACTCGACGCCTATGCCGCCGTAGCCCTGGCAGTCGCTATTCGTGCTGATCTCGATGGCCTTTGACCGCAACACAAAGTCAACAATGCATTTTTGCGTCACGCCGGCAATGTACACGTTTTTCTCCGCGAAGTGCGCCTTCTCCCCGCTAATCGAAGCCTTGCCTTTGATTTCGCCCGAATGCGCGCCGCTGGCGGCAGAGATATCGAAGCAAAAATTCTGGCCGGAACCCTCCTCGATCGTGACTTTTGCCCCCTCGAAACCGCTCTTGTCTCCCCGCGTCCATGTTCCCGTCCAGCCAGCCGCACTCACTGCCGCGGAGGGCTTCAAGGCAAGCTGGCTATCGTTATCGTCAGCCCGATCGAGCACAAATGGGAATTTTTTGGGTCCGTCCCGCGCGATCCACGTACCTTCCACATGTTTGTCGCTGACGAAATACCCAATGAAGGTCCCCATCCACTTGCAGTCCGGGCCTCGTTCTTCAAGCCTAAGCTGAAGGCGCTCGTCCAGATGCCCGCCGGGCGCTCTTGGTGCCTTTGTGAGAAAACCACGGAGTGCTATCGGCACCTTGTATTTTTCATAGTAGTAGGAGCCGGTCATCCGGCCGGCGACAGTTTCCAGCCGCATCCGGATCGCTAGCCTCCCATCAATCGTTCCGGAGAAAGATAAGTGGGTTCTCGCGCTCGCCGAGGCTCCCGTCTGAGCGCGGCCCGGTGCGGTTAGAAGAACTGCGAGAGCTAGACTCGCCACCAGGGAAAATCTACATCTCACCATAGTTCCTTCCCTCCCGCTCGGCCGCCGCCTAGTCATTACGAACCGTTCAAACAAACATTCGCGAAGTCGTTTCGGGGTCCTAACCGCTGGCTCTTATGTTCCCGAGCCACAACTAATAACCAAAGGCACTGATACTGAGGATCCAATTTCCACATAGGTGGAGGAACTGTTAACAAACCCGTCGTAGACCTGAATGTCGGTGTTTGTCGTCCCGGCTACACATGAGCCTTGGATGATTCCCCACGAAAGGGAAATACTGACCGTACCTGGCACCGCACCGCTCGCATAGGAAGTCCCACCTGCAAACGAGGCCTGATCCATGGCGACGGCCAACTCGCCGTTCATTATGCCAACTGGGATGCTGAGTGAAACACTTCCAGTGCAGTTGTCAAAGAATCCGCCCGAGTTGGTGCACGAAACACTAGCCGCCCCATAGAGCACGTTCCCACCGTTTACGCCAATCTGCAGACCCAGGTTAAACATAGCAGTGACCGACTGGTTGGAGTTCATGGTCACGCTACAGGCCCCCGTGCCGGAGCAGGTGCCCGACCAGCCAGCGAATGCCGAGCCCGAAGCCGGCGTCGAGGTGAGCGTGACACCGGCTCCGCTCGCGAAGCTCGCCGAACAGGTGCCGGGGCAGGAGATGCCCGCCGGCGTGGAGGTCACTGAGCCGCTGCCCGTGCCGGTGACCGATACCGTCAGCGTGTACTGTCCGCCCCCGCCCCCGCCAGGGGTCAGGTTGAACGTGGCACCGAGCGACTGGTTGGAGTTCATCGTCACCGTGCAAGCGCCCGTGCCGGAGCAGGCGCCGGACCAGCCAGTAAAGACCGAGCCTGCGTACGGGCTTTCCGTCAATGCAAGGGCGGTCCCGGCCGGGAACACGAAGCAGTACTGCCCGCAACTGCCGGTGTCGTCGGGTGTCCAGGAAACGGTCCCCCCGCCCGTGCCGCCGAACGGAAGGTCAAGGTCAAAGGAAGACGGCGGCGTCGTGCCGGTGGCGTTGAGCGAGAGATCCATTGGGGCCAGTGCCGGGCCGCCGGGTGCGGGGACCGTAAACGTGTTGGGGAGAGACTCGTACTCGTTGTAGCCGGGGGAGACGGCGCAGACCGCGTATTGCATGTTGGGGAGCTGGATAGTAGTAACGCCGGTGAGATCTGTCGCTCCGACGTCCCCGCCGCCTATCGACACGTCGGGCGCGAATATGAGCGTAGAGGGAATCGGCTGCCCTGTACTATTTTGCGTGTTCGTGGGCAGGGCCATCATGGCGGTGGCCGGTGCGGCGCCATCCAAAATAACCGAAGCGATGGTTTGGCTGCCAAGGCTGAAGATTTGGACGGTCGCCCCGGTGGTCCAGTTCTCGCATGTAGAAGGAACGGCGCTCGGCGAGAACTCGTAGCCCATCGTCACAAAATTGGCCCACGAGCCTGTCTGCTCAAGCGCCGGGACTTCCTCCGAAAGCAGCAGATAGGACGACCATGGACCTGACGACGGGCCGGACGGGCCGAGCTGTTGCTCCAGGTAGCTCCAAATCGTGCTGGCGCAACCGGTGGGTGTCGTGAAACTCAATGTTTGTGGAGCGCCCGCAGAGAACGAGGTCCCGTTCATCGAGGCTAGGTTGCTGAGGGCATTGGACTCCAAAGTGGCCAGTTCGCCCGTAGCGGAGCTGGGAGCCTCTCCCGCCGGTACATAGAAACTTTGCACCGGATCCTGGACGGTTGCGGTGGAAAAGCCCGTGGGGCACGTCGGATTAATTCCGAGGGCGGTAGCGCCCGTTAGTCGACGATACCAAGGGCACGAAGCGCTGCGGATATCGGTTTTGAGGGTCGTTTACGAACAAGACCGCAGAACCCGGCGCGGTTGGATCGTACCCGAGCGAGGCCTGGATGCCTTGAATCGGCTGGCCCGTCGCCGGGTCGTTGAGTTGCAGCGGGATCGTCACGCCGCCGGAGCTGAGCGTGACCGTGCCGTTGCTGTCGGTGGTTCCTGCGGCAGCGCCGGACGTAGCTGTAATGGTCACGCCGGCCGATGCGGACTGTGTTGTGTCAGCGACGCTGGTGGCGGACACGGTCACGGGGTTCGTGCTGGGGACGGAGCTGGGGGCCGTGAAGAGCCCGCTGCTCGAGATTGTGCCGACGGTCGAGCCCCCGCCTTGAACGCCGTTCACGCTCCAATTTACCGCCGAGCTGTAATTTCCCGTCCCTGTGACCGTCGCCGCACATTGCGAAGTCCCTGCGGTCTCGACCGAAGTGGGGTTACAGGAGACCGAAACGGAAGTGATAGTCGTAGCCGTCGTGACGTTCAGCGTGCTAATGCCGGTCATGTTGGTGTTCGAGACCGACGCAGCGGTCACGGTGACCGTAGCGGCCGTGGCAGGCGCGGTAAACAACCCTGAAGAATTAATCGACCCCGCGCTCGCGGACCATGTGACGGATGAGTTGTAGTTCCCCGTTCCTGTAACCGCCGCCGAACATTGCGACGTCTGCCCGCTCTGCACTGAGGTGGGATTACAGGAGACCGCAACTGAGGTGATGGTGGGCGCCGGAGTCGAGGACCCACCCAAAGCGCCTGCTAGCCCACAAGCGGACTGGAACACAGAGTTTATTAGAACCAAAACGAACATCGCGAGAGGAAGTCGAACAGAAATGAGGTTGGGATAGCGCTTGCACACAGGCATGAGAAACTCTCCATAGGCAGCGCGGGCTGTCTTCATCCGCCCGTTCGAGCACGCGTAGGCTACGAAATCCAAAGCGACCATGGCCCTTCTTGTTTGACAAGGCAAGGGCACTTAATTCCCGGCATAGATATATCGTGTTTTGTCTGTTGTTTCATGAATGTTTAGTTCGCCAAATGGCGAACTCGAGGCGGGAGCTTAGCCGTGACGCCGAGCTTCGAGTGTCTTGCCTGACGCGTGATCTCGCGCGGGGCCCCAGCGCGGCTGAACCGGAGACGAGGAGGCATGTATGCGGGCCAGAATTCCGGATCCTCGACCACATCAACACCAAGCTTGACACTGAGGGGTCCGAGGCACTACCTATATAAGGTGAGAGAGAGTAGAGGGCGAAGAACTAAGCCAACCGCAGGTTTAGTCCTTGGCGCCGGCCCTTTGGATGGCGGCGATAATAGCGTCAGGAGGCACCTGGTTTTCGCCCGCGTCATCGTACACCACGAAGTCATATTTCTTGCCGTTTCTTAATTTCACGTCTAGAAATCCATAGGAAGGTTTCGCTTCTTGTATTTCATTGACCCGGAAGTCCAATGATTGACCCTCCGCGTCGGCGCGAAAATGTGCGACCCCCTCTGAGATGCTGATCCAGCCTTTGTCCACCTCGCTCAAGCCGTGCCCGTGACCGACTCTGAAACGAGTTGGTGCGGAGATCTCCGAGGTCTGGGTAACGGGTGGGACGCTCGGACGCGGGTCCGCCGGCAATGCCTTAGCGCCTTGTTCCTTCTTGATACAATCGATTAAAGACGCTGCCCGTTCTTTGTCATTCTTTTTCTCACCTGATTGAGTGATATTGTCAAGGTCGTAACTTCTGTTGCCCTTCACTTTGATCCGAACCTGGCGGATCCTGTAGCCGCCGGACCTGTCCTCCAAATCTTCGATATCGGAAACGCGGATTTCGAACGACTGCTTTCCCTTTGGGTCGCTGAACTCGACCATGCCATTTCCAATCGTCACCCAGCCGATGGTGATCCCCATCGCACCGTGGTAATACATGACGCGGAATTGAGTCGGATTGGGCTTAGCAACTTCTACTGCGGTCACCGGACTTTGCCCGGCCAAGCATACGGGCAAAGCCCAGAGAAACCCGAGCGCGGCAACCGCGATGATCGGCGCAAAAGCCCTTCGAGCTGCTTGCATGGACTACCTCCTCCAGGTTCTAAGGACGCAGGCTGATATTCCTATGGGCTATAAAAGTCCACCGGAATTTCCATTATGGACTCCGGCCCGACTGACAACATACGCCGGGCCACCGCTTAAAACGTCTGGGCCTTTGTCACCTTGCCATTGCTGAAGTTCAGCACCCAGCGGTGACCTTCCTTCAGGTAGTACCAAGTCTCTGACAAGTTGCCGTCGGTGGTGTCGTTGATCTTTTTTTGCTCCGGGTCGCCGAAGGCCAGCATGACCATCTGGTAGGTCATGCCCTCCCTAACCGTATTCTCGGCAATTGCCTGCTTGAACTCGGTCGGTAAGTCCTTCACGGCAAGCTGGCTTTGAATCTGGCTCACGTCGAGAACACGGGCCATCACACGCAGAAAGTTCTGCGGCGTAATGTCGGCGTCATTAAGCTCACGCCCGAAGCAAAAGTTGATGCGCGACCCGCCGGCGCGCTTGTAACCCGGGCTAACCTTGTTGGCGTGGTTGCTGCCGCGTCGTCCTTCGCCACCACCCCCCAAGTGGATTTCCACCTTGTCCTTGTCCACCTTGACATCGGTGGTGGTGGCCACCTCGTTGGGGTCCACGCCCACGCCTTTGGATTTCAAGTACTTGGTCATCAAGCCCATGTCAATTCCACGTTCGTCAAGACGTTTATTGCCCTTTGGCATGGTGTAGACGTCCAACCCTTCTTTGGTCGCCGGCAACTGGATCAAGGCCTTCACATCTTTGCCCAGAAGCAGCTTGGTCAGCGCGTGCCTGGAGTTGTCTGAAGTTTTGGCACGAACGGCGCGGGGCGAAGCACAGATCATAAGAACGACCAGAATCACTCCCAACTCTATCAATGCTTTCTTCATTTATCTTCCTCCTTTGGTGAGAACGTTTTAAGAAATCAATGGAGAATTCCTCGCCAGGGCCAGGTAAAGTGGCCAGCTCAGCAGTAGCCCGAGCGGGGCGAACCACCGCCGCTGGGGGCTGAGCCAATCGTCCTACCATTACGACCGCGTCGCACAACAACCTTCACCTTCAACGAGCTTAAGCTTAAGCACGATACTGCTACAAAACCACGGCGCAATGGCAATGCAGCACCGACGCTAGAAGGAGGAATTCCCATGATCATTGGTGTCACGCACGACAATGACGGCCGTGTCGTCCAGTGGCTGTCCGTATCCGCACACCAAGGTCTCTATCGGGCCGCCACCCAACGGAGATTACAACCATCCCACCAGGCTCGACCACTTCGTCTTCCTGCGCAAGAAGAAGTGAACCAACCGGGTTGAGTGGGAAGCCGATCCGGAGCTGACCCGGCATTCCTTGAGCGTCCAGTACGGGGCCGACGTCAGGGCAAGCTGAACTGATCCGGATGCAACCGAGCCGAGCTCCCTGGAGTCAACGTAGCAAATCATCAGCGTGGTCCTGTCGAGCGCAGCCTGCGTCGAACTCGTGCTGCCAATGCCCAGGGCGATTGCAAACAAGTCATTCAATCTTACGTACCTCAGTGCCCATAAGGCTCGACGGCAAGAACGGGTCTGCAGGACTTCTGGATGGGCAGTTCGGAGCCGATGACACCGATTGAACCCGAATTCCGAAGTTGAAATTGGGGCTGCCAGGCCATCTCTTTGAATCTGAATTGCCTGCCTTGATAGCCTCGAGAACGGAACGGGTGTTTGGATTCTTCGGAAGTAACCCCTCACCCGTCCCGCCCCGGCTGATGACTACGCCGGCTGCGGGACACCCTCTCCCCAGGGGCGAGGGGGGTCAACGATGATTGATCTCAGCCCTCTCCCTTGGGGAGAGGGTGGCGAGAGTAGCGAGCCGGGTGAGGGGTTTCTTCCCTCAGAGCCTCGCAACTTCGGAATTCGGATTGAAGAAAGAATTGAGCTCCGTTGGACGCAAATGAAGGTATACTTTCCACTGGGGAAAGCTAAAAAGTCAATTCCCGGTAGGGTCCGATCGTTTCGAGTGCGGACTGCCTGCGGCATTTCAAGCGACTGAATTTCAGCATGGAGGCTACTGTTATGAGGCGAGATGATCAAATCACGACTTGTCAACGAATTTGTTTCAATCTTGCGGTTGTGATGGTGTGTCTCACGCTCTCCCCCCTTCTCGCTCAGCAACAATACGGGTCGATCACGGGTTTGGTTACGGACCCCAGCGGCGCGTTGGTCCCAGGAACTGCCGTCGAGGTCGCCAACGAGAGTACCGGGGTCAAGAATACGGTCACCACAAACGCCGAAGGGTATTACACGGTCTTCTCACTGATCCCTGGAACCTACGATGTATCGGTATCCATGAGCGGCTTTAAGTCCAGTACTCGAGTGGGGGTCACATTGGATGTGGCTCAAACCGCGAGGATTGACTTCACACTTGAAGTGGGCTCAACGACGCAGCGGATTGAGGTGAAAAGCCAAAGCACCTTGCTCCAGACTGAAGGCGCCACGGTTGGTCAGGTCGTTCCTCAAACCGCGGTCGTCCAACTTCCCTTGAACGGACGCAACTACCTCCAATTGACGACGCTTGTACCAGGCGCCGTTGCAGACGCAACTGACGGTAATGCAGGGTTGGGAGGAAACTACCTTGGTATCCCGATTACAAGCATCCAGGTGAATGGCATGAAGGATTCCGCCAGCAGTTATTACATTGACGGCGCCAATGTGACGGAGCAGTACATCAACGGGAGTAGTATCACTCCTGCACCGGATGCGATCCAAGAGTTTAAGGTCCTCACCAACGACATGTCGGCCCGATATGGCGGCGGAGGGGCCATAGTCAACGTCGTTCTCAATTCCGGGACCAATTCTTACCACGGAGACGCGTACGAGTTTATCAGAAACGATGCGCTGGATGGACGCAACTTCTTTGCCTTGACTACGCCCGAATTAAGACAAAACCAATTCGGAGCAGCATTCGGCGGGCCGATCGTCAAAGACAAGGCCTTCTTCTTTGCTGACTACCAAGGCACACGAATCCTTCAAGGAGCCACCTTTGACTCACCTGTTCCCACAGCGCAAGAGCAACAGGGTATTTTCCCCACGCCCATTACGAACCCTTATACTGCTCAGAATTTCCTGAACAATCAAATACCTGCCGGCATGTTGGCGCCGCAAGCCACCTATTTTCTGCAATTCATCCCGCTCCCCAACACCACGGCCGGCACATACATCACTAACGGACGTAGCGTATTACCAAGCGATCAGGGCGATATTCGGACTGACTATCAGCTCAAGCCAGCGCATCGGTTGGCGTTCAGCTACAGCCTTCAGAATGGTAGTTCTGTCAATCCAGGCCCCTTCCCGGACAACGGAGGAACGAACGCGACGTATCGAACTCAACTCGCAAATCTAGAATGGTTCTGGAATGCCACGCCCACGATAGTCAATTCTGCCCATGTTTCTTATCAGCGAACGTCGTCCTTTATTACGGGGCAGGGGATAGGAACCAACTATACTGAAATGGCTGGAATTGGTGGATTCCAGTTGACGAGTTTGACGTGGCCGGGGTTTCCAAGTCTCAATATTGCCGGCATTCAGGGAATTAATGGCCTCATGTGGATCCCGCTCCAGCAGACTTACGACCAGTTGCCCGTTGGGGATATCGTAGTTTGGATCAAAGGGAAGCACACTATCGAGGTGGGTGGTGATGCACGTCTGGACAACAGTTATCAAATCGATAGTGCTTATCAGCGCGGAAACTTCAACTTCACCGGCCAGTACACCGGAATCGGATTGGGAGATTTTTTGCTAGGGCTTCCGTTCCAGGGAGGGCGTGGTTTTTCCCGCGATGAGTATGGATACTACGACCGGGATCAAGACCTTTTTGTTGATGACACATGGAAGGTCTCGCCGCATCTTACTCTGAACCTCGGGTTGAGGTGGGACATTATCCATCCCTATACACCGATGAGCCTTTTTAATGCCTCGGTTGACCCTTATTTGGATCGAATTATTGTTGCAAGTAACAGTAATGGCCAGATCAACACAAATACGCAGCAGATTGAATCGTTTCTGATACCGATCTATGCGTCACGCATTGTTCCGTCCTCGAAGGTTGGGCTGGGGCCGTCGTTGACGCATCCGGACAACCATGCTTTTGCCCCGCGGCTCGGCTTAGCGTATCAGGTAGCTCATGGCTTCGTAGTCCGCGCGGGATACGGCATTTTCCATCCTCTGTCTCAACTCAACCAACTCTCAAGCGTTGGGGAGAGTAACCCTCCGTTCATTCAAGATGAGACTGGTAATTTCAATACTACTCCCGTTCCAACTAAGACCCTTGCGAATATGTTTCCACCCTTAACATCCGAAAGTCCGGCCGCCCTGTCTGCGGCTCTAGGCCCCGCCTCATTCTTTCAGCTCGATCCATGGAGGACCGATCCCTATCTTCAGGAGTGGAACTTTTCGGTGCAAAAGATGGTCTCACAGGTACTCTCAGTGCAAGCCTCCTACGTTGCGACCCAAGGAACACATCTCTACTATTCGAATCCGGATAATGTTCCCCTTCCCGGCCCCGGAGACATTCAGAGCCGGCTTCCAAACACCTTCTTTGGGGAAGGGACCCTTTTCACTAACTCCGGAATATCGCATTACAATGCTCTTCAGTTAACGGCGGAGACGAGAAATTGGCACGGTCTTTATTTGCTGGGAGCGTATGCCTGGGGAAAAGCGCTGGATAATGAAAGTGGGGATTTCCAAGGTTCTGCTGCCCAGGACCCCAACAACACCAAAGCGGAATGGGGAATAGCGGATTTCGATATTGCTAGCCGGTTTACACTGTCTTCTACGTGGCAAATGCCGTTCCTGAAGAATCGCCACGATTTAGTGGGGAGAATAGCTGGCGGTTGGACGATGTCGAATATCATTACTTTACAGACGGGTCTCCCTTTCACTCCCAGCATCGAGACTGATCCTGCGAATACAGGAACAACGATGAGGGCAGACCGGATCGGGAGTGGAATACTATCTAACCCGACGATTAATGAGTGGTTTGACTACACAGCCTTCGTGCCTCCAACGTGCTATTGCTATGGCAACTCCGCCCGCAACGTTCTTTCCGGGCCAGGGTTGCGAAACTGGGATTTTTCCTTGTTAAAGGAGTTTGAGCTTCGCGAGAACCTGCGCATGCAGTTCCGAGCAGAGTTCTTTAACCTTACAAATACCCCAGCCTTTGGCCTTCCCGTCACAGATGCCCAGGCCGGGCCAGGAGTTTCAGGAGCCATTTTCAGCGCCGGACCACCGCGCGAGATACAATTCGCGCTCAAGCTGTATTTCTAACGGATGTTGGGGATACCCGCGGGTGGGAATCCACCAGTACTTGGACTGGGGCAGGCCGGGACCGCGAAGCCGCCCCCGAG
Source organism: Terriglobia bacterium (assembly GCA_050010015.1). Taxonomy (GTDB): domain Bacteria; phylum Acidobacteriota; class Terriglobia; order UBA7540; family UBA7540; genus CAVROP01. Next base: position 2,069 of record JBEKLY010000006.1, on the reverse strand, counting down.
CCGGGCGAGATCACATTCGCTTACCGATACGGCGCATGACGTCGCTGCATCAGGGCAGGTAGCGCAACGGGGTAGTGCAGCAATCAAAAGGAAACTCTCTGTATCCTTCGTACTCCTCAAGCTTTAACACCGAGCGCACAGACTTGACTTCAGCGTAGTCTCCGTCTACCCTCCTGAGCATCGCATTTTACAAGGGGATGCCGGTGAATCAGAATCGAGCAGCCTATTTCTTGCCCATCATCACGTTAGGAATCGTCGTGCCGGTTTGTGCGAGCCGGAGGATCATGGTATCAGGACGACAAGATGCAGAGGAGGCTTTGCTATGGAAAGCTCAATCAAGATGTCGCGCCGAGTTTTTGCGAGTCGCTGCCTGGCGGGTGCGGCTTTCCCCCTTGTTTTCTCCCAGCCCGGCATCGCCGCAGTAACCCCCGCTCTGCCTGCGACCCAGAAGGCGAAGCCTTGGATGGTCTCGACCATGACAGGTCCTGTCCGGTGCGATTCGTTGGGCACGACTCTGATGCACGAGCACGTCCTGTGGTTTGGCGGCCCGCGACTGGAAGATCCCGGGTACGCGCCGATTCCAGACGACAAGCGTCAGGAATCGGTGGATTACGCCGTCTCCCTCCTGAATGACGCGGCGCGGGTGGGAGTCAATACCCTTGTTGATCTGACTCCCCACCGGCCCATCGACCTCTATCAACAGATTGCCAAGCGGGCATCTGTGAGGATCGTGCCCTCGACAGGTTTTTACCGGCGCGCCAAGATCCCCAAGCAGTGGGCGGAAATAGAAGACGAAAAAAAGATGGAGGACCTGATGCTGCGGGAAGTGACCGAGGGCATCGGCGGCACCAAGATTCGAGCCGGAATTATAAAGGTTGCCGCGGAAACGAGCCCCCTCACTGACTGGGAGAAGAAAGTCTTTCGCGCCGCTGCCCGAGTTCAGAAAGCTACCGGTGTGCCAATCGCCACCCATGACGTCGCCCGAGCGCGCGAGCAGTTCGATCTGCTTGTCAGCTCCGGAGCGACTCCCCGACGCGTTTTTATTTCTCACGTCGATATGGCTCTGCACGACAAACAACGGACCCATGCGCAAGTGGCCGAGGAATTGATTTCTATGGCCAGGGATGGCGGATATATGGAATTTGACACCTTTGGCCAGGACTCCTACACACCATGGGGCGACCTGGTCTTTCTTTGGCGCTCCATCATCGACGCGGGTTTCGCCAATCGAATGTTTTTCTCCATGGACTCCAACTGGCATTGGCAGAATGGCAAGAAGACGTTTGAAGGCGCCGACAGACCCGACGCCGACCCAGACGCTGGCCGCAGGACTTATGCTTACATGATGACCGACGCCGTTCCGAAGCTTTTGAAGTCAGGATTCTCACAGCAAGTAATTCACTCGATCCTCGTAGATAATCCGCGCCGGTTCTTTTGCGGACGTGACTCGTAACCCCCCGGGAGTTAGAGTAGACGTAGCGCGGGCGTCTCGCCTGCTCTGGCGCGGGCATCCTTCCGCGTCTTGTTTTCGATTGCGAGCGCTAAAGTCCTGTCGGGAAAACGCTGACCCCGAAGAACAGCGGCCTGCGTCAGTCGACCCGGCTCCGTAAGGAGAGAGGGGCAGAAGGGCTGGCAAAGTCACAGGTACGGGGTCACTGCCGCGAAGATGAGTACGAATATTCCTTTAGCCGGTCTTTGTCATTCGGGGGTTGGCGCCGCGATGGCTTTGAATCTCTGCGTTTCAAACAGCGGGGTAGCGCAAAGCAAGCAATTAGCGCGAGAGGTAGGCGTACTTGGCCCTCCTCTGTGGCGCCAAATCGGCAACTGACCCAATCGGGAAATGACCCCTTGCGGACGCGGGTGAAGCCGGCCCTTTGTTTTCATAGACATTCTCGCTTTGTTCCGTCGAATTCGAGTCAAGCAGTTGAGAGTCGAGAGTTGAAAGTCGGTACCCGTCCGGTGGACCCAGGAGACATATTGCGATGGCGCCGATAAGTGGGAACGATGTTTAAGGGGTGAAGAGGCCGCCGGCTTCGATTTCGGAGAGGCATTCTTCCAGGGAGAGAAGT
>JBEKLY010000005.1:0-62368 GCA_050010015.1 Terriglobia bacterium | reverse complement strand
GGAGGACAACTGGGCGTCGGAAAGGCCGTCAAAAGCGCTGTTGACGGATCGGGCAGACCGGTTGACACACCGACCGCGGGTCAGCTGCCCAGCCTGGTTTCTTACTGTCTGAATCGCAGTGCATAGAAAAAGTCACATATTCCTCGCCACGGATAGCTGATTACGGGGTCCTAACGAGCTTGCCTCCCCACTGACTATGCCTTGGCGCGAGTGCATTAACTTACGTCCTACACGCAGCGGCGGAACAATGCACCGTCGATCCATTCCAAATTGACTTTCGCAAATCCGCATTGTCATTCCCTATGCACGGGACTACAATGGCGTTCCTGCGAACGACCAGCGTCATTGTAACAACGATCACTCCTCATAACGATTTCAAGGGAGGGGAAAACATGGAGCGACGTGATTTCATAAAGGCAGGCGCCCTTGCGGTTGCCGCAGGATCACTCCTGGGCAAAGCAAAGGGAGCCAACGACCGCATCCGTGTCGGCCAGATTGGCTTGGGCGGACGTGGCAAATATGAATTCGAAGTCTGCATGCAGAATGACGGCTGCCAGATTGCGGCTGTGGCAGACGTGTATAAGCCGTTTGTGGATTTGGCGGTGCGAAGGCTTGACGGCAAGGCTGAGGGCTATACCGACTTTCGCAGAATCCTTGACCGGAAAGACATCGACGCCGTCTTCGTCTCCACGCCGGACCATTGGCACGCGATCACCAGTATTCTGGCCTGCCAGGCGGGCAAACATGTGTACTGCGAGAAGCCGCTGTCCCACACCATCGAGGAAGGCCGCAGGATGGTGGACGCGGCGCGCCGCTACAATCGAGTGTTCCAGACCGGAAGCCAGCAGCGCTCGGCGCCCCACTATGCCAAGATCGTGGATCTTATCCGCAACGGCTACATCGGCAGCGTGGCAATGGTTGAATGCTGGAACATGATGAACGAGTTTCCTGAAGGACAGGGCAACCCGCCGGACAGCGACCCGCCGCCCGGCCTCGACTGGGACATGTTTCTCGGTCCGGCGCCCAAACGCCCCTATAACCGTAATCGCTATCTCTACACGTTTCGCCAATTCTGGGATTACGCGGGAAGCATGATGACGGATTGGGGTGCTCACCACATCGACATCATTCACTGGGCCATGGGAGTTGACGCACCGCTGAGCGCCACGGCGGTGGGCGGCAAATTCGTGATGAAGGACGACCGGGAGACTCCCGACACATTCATGGGCGATTTCGAATACCCGGGTTTTACAGCTCGCTACACCTACCGTTATACCAACGCACAGCCGCTTTTCGAGCGGCCCTACGGCATCGCCTTCTATGGCACACTCGGCACGCTGGTCGTTGACCGCAGCAGCTACGCGATTTACCCCGAGATGCGTCCTGAGACCTATCACACAAGCCAGGACTTCATCGGCAACTATATCACCAGTTGGGAAGAAGCGCTCCCGCATCCCAATGCCAAGCCACGCACGCCGCCGCTCCGGCAGGTTGCAGGTCCCAGCCGGCCCCTCTGCGAGAGAATGGAAGAAACGGGCATCTCGATCGACCCCAGCTCGCAGATTGCCCATGTGCAGAACTTCTTCGATTGCATTCGATCCGGGAAGCATCCGGCCGCCGATGTCGAGATCGGCTACAAGACCATAACAGCCTGCCACCTCGCGGTGATAGCCTATAAAACCCAGCGCACCATCCACTGGGATGCTCAAAAAGAAAGGATCATCGGGGACGACGCGGCCCAGAAGCTAACCTGCAAGCAATATCGGTCGCCCTGGCTGCTGCCCACTGTGTGAGTGCCAGCCGGGTACAGCAGAACCCCTGCTTCGAGTCCGCGCTGCCAGGTTCTCTAACCCGGGCTCTCCATGTTCAGCACTCCACTGGCCCGCCAGCGGCCATAACACCCAGTACTGCCAACTGAGCCCAGACGTGCACGAGGCAGAATTCCCTTTACACCCCATTACGCATGTCTGATACTCCGCAAGCACCACAACCGAGAAAGGGAGAATTCGTATGACAATTTCGAGACGTGAACTCATGAGTTACGGTACAGCGGGGGCGTTGACTGCATTGGCTACCGGCAACGGGTTCGAGGCGAGTGCGCAAAATCCTTCCCAGTCATCGTCGGGCTCCACCTCGATGCCGCTGCAACACCCATCCGATCGGCCGCCGCAGAACTCAAGGAGCGGAGCCGATGATTACGATATGCGGAATGGCCTGAACCCGCGTCGTTTGACTATAGCCATGTGGGACCAGGCATACGCGATGCGGCACGTGCCCGGCGGCAGCTTCGCCGATCACGATCGCGTCTTAGATGAAGCGGTCGAGCGGGGCTACAACACGCTGCGAATCGATCCCATGCCGCAGTGGATTGATCTCGGCAGGCCCGAGCGGGTTTTGGAATGGGGCGACCCACACGAACCCTTTCTGCCGTGGGATTGGAATACAGCGGTGAAGGGGCCCGTCGGTCTGTGGATCATCGAGTTCATGGAAAAACTGCATAAGCGGCCCTCCCTGAACTATACCCTGAGTGCATGGTGGTCCATGCCGGAACCACCGCCCGCGCCGGTTTCGCCACCCGCCCTTCGCCAGCCCGCCAACACCACGGAGGGCGCGGAAATGTGGGCCGTCATGTTGAACAAATGGAAGAAGCGCTTCGGATTCGACCGCTTGGTGTATGTTGATATTGCCAATGAAGTCCCCTATTTCTTCCCGAACGTTGATGCGAGGCTCAAGAAAGCATCGGGCAAGGGCTGGGGCGATTCTCCTACGCTGTCCCCTCTCCAAATCTCCTTTATGGCGGATGAAATCAATGACGCCCTCCGGCTGTTGCGGCGCGAATTCCCCGAAGTGCGATTTACGGTTTCCATTCATGGTGACTTGCGGTGGCTCGACATCCCGGTGGAACTGGATTGTCTCGACGTGCATTTCTACTCCGACGTTGACCCCCGCTGGTCGGAGCGTACCCGCTTTGACGATTTTGTTAAGGATGGCTTGTTTAAGAATGACCGGTGGTTCGCGGAATTCTCGGACCGCTGCACCAAAACGGCTGCCGCGATGGCGCCCATGCTGCGGGCGCGCCAAAGGTTCAAGATGGGAGAATTCGCCTCTTGGGCGGCGAGGCGAGGCTCACCTTTGACGACTTCCGAAGCTTGGGCATCCTGGTATTACTTCGATGATCCCCGCCTGGACTGGGGCTGGTTGCTGGATTGGGCCAAGTGGTCAGTGGACGATGCGATCGACTACAAGTTCTGGGGCTGGACCCCCCACAACTATGCTCAACCTCAGTTCGCCAACTGGAAAGACGTGAAGTGGCACCGGACGCTCAACGAACGCTTCTTACAAAGCTGAGACGACCATTTTCAGTCCTTATGTTTCCTATTGTGGAAAGGAACGCATCGATGCGCCGACAAAATGTGAAGTACGCACTTCTTGGTACCGCTGTGTTTGTTGCCTCCCTCTGTGGTCTGCTGCAAGCCGGCGAGCGCAATACCGTGTCGTTGGACGGAACCTGGGACATTGACGAGTCCGTATCAGCCGACCAAGTGCCCACTGCCTTCCGTCATCGGGTGCCAGTACCTGGACTCGTGCACCTTTCAGTTCCTGCATTTCCCGACGTGGACCAATTCGAGTCCTACGAGAACCACCGAGATAGAGTGCGATTTAACCGGTCGCCCGGCCGGGAGAATTTCGACAAGTCGGCCGTAGGCGTTGCGCATCAGGACCGCAACTATTTCTGGTACCGCAAAGCCTTTAAGGCGCCGGGGCGCCGTGAAGTAGCGCTCCTCAAAATCAATAAGGCACAGTTTGGCACCGCCGTCTGGCTCAACGGCAAGAAAATCGGCGAGCACCTGGGCTGCTTCAGCCCCGGCTACTTCGATCTAACAGATAGCTTGCGTTGGAACCAGGAAAACAGCCTGGTGATTCGAGTGGGAGCTCACCCGGCAGCGCTTCCAGCCACAATTCCCGCCGGCATGGATGGCGAAAAGACCTATTGGACTCCGGGCATATACGATTCGGTTTCGCTGCGCTTCGCAGATAATCCCATTATCGAGAGCGTACAAGTTGCCCCGCAACTGTCCCCTGCACAAATCTTAGTCCAAACCGTGGTACGGAATTATGGCGCGGCACGCTCCTTCCAGCTCGTAAACCGAGTCGAGGGCCGAACAGCGGAGGAGCAGGTTCAAATCGGCGCGGGCGAGCATAAAGTCCTGCTGCAGCGCATCGCGATGCCGGATGCGCGGCTGTGGACTCCCGAGTCTCCCAACCTCTATGTGCTCGAAACCAGCACCGGCGCCGACAACACCAGCACGCGATTCGGGATGCGTGAGTTCCGGTTCGACACTGCCACGAAACGTGCATATCTGAATGGCCGTGTCTATTTCCTACGGGGATCCAACATTTGCTTCCACCGGTTTATGGAGGACCCCAAGGGCGGGGCGTTGGCTTGGAATCGAGCGTGGGCGCATAAGTTGCTGGCGGAGATTCCCAAACGCCTACATTGGAACAGCTTCCGGATCTGCATCGGTCCCACGCCGGAATTCTGGCTGGATATCGCGGACGAGACCGGCCTGATACTCCAGTACGAGTTTCCGGTCTGGGGCTATCGCCCTGCCTGGAGCACGCAGGAAATGACCACCGAATACACGGAATGGATGCGTGACGCGTGGAATCACCCCAGCGTGGCGTGGTGGGACGCCTGCAATGAGACGCGGGCGGACGTGCTGGCCGGCATCATTCGTGACGTCCGGAAGCTCGACCTCTCAAATCGCGCCTGGGATAACGGCTACAACCCGCCCGTCGCACAGGACGATCCTGTCGAGGACCACAATTACCTTTTCATCGAAGACATTTTCCCCAACGGGCATCACTTTAAGACCGAAGATCTGGAACAGGGCACAGGAGCTAAAAGCACGAACAGTCCTCACCCTACCGGCCACGCCGCCGTCCTCAATGAATACGATTGGATTTGGGTAAATCGTGACGGGACCCCCACTATCCTGGCGGCTCCCATGTACCGGCGCCTGCTGGGCGAGAATGCCGGAGGGCAGGACGTCGTCAATTTCGCTGCCTACCTGTGGGCGGGATTGACCGAATACTGGCGTGCCCACCGGAACTATGCTGGCGTTTTGTGCTTTACCTATCTCACCATGAGCCACCCCGATGCTTACACGGGCGACTTCTTTCAAGACATCGAGACGTTAAAGCTGCATCCGGAATACGAGGAGGCCCTCACCAACGCCTTCAGCCCCGTGGGCGTCTACCTGAACTTCTGGCAGCCACGACTGGCAGCGGGTTCGACGCATGCGATGGCAGTCTCTCTGGTTAACGATGAGTATGAGGTCGCGCAGGGGCGACTCGAGGTCTCGCTAGAAAAGGAGGGCAAGAAACTGTCTCGCCAGGAAACGGACGTCACGGTGGGGCCGTTGGGTCAGCAAACTTATGTCCTGAACTTGCCGATCCCCGACGAAAAGGGTCCGTGCGCGGTGAAGGCAACCTTACATCGCATTAGGGGTGTGGAGGAAGTAGTCAGTATGCGAAAAACCGCCATCGAGTAAGAGAACGTATCAGGACCGGAGCGATCGTGAATTGGAGGGGACGCGCCATTCCGTTCACCTCAACGCGGGACACCTTCTTCACCTCCTCCAGCGACAGATGCAGCGCTACAGTCCAGGCATTTAAAGTAGCTGTTGGCGCACACAAACCCTCGTAGCCTTTCGGCGATTTCTCAAAGCCGAGTAAGGGAGACGTGAAACGATACTCCGGCAGCGGAATGGCAGGTCGGAGACTGACCCCTCAGCATAGGCGCAGCTGGCACTCAGCAAAAACCATACCCAGACTAGTCGCATCTGAGGCCCCTCAACCTGTTTTTACTTCTCGGGCTCATTCGGCCCGGCGAGATCGTTCTGCGGGATGCCTTGCCGCGCCCGGTAGTAAACTTGGTCGATCTGCTTTCGTGATTTCTCCAACTTCTCAACGGCCGCGAGTTCGCGGCGTGAATCGGCTTCGCGGCCCATTTGCCGGTAGAGGTTGCCCAGATGGTAGTGGGTGGGGGAATAGAGCGGATCCAACCGGGTGGCGGTGAGCAAATGCTCGAGCGCCTTCTCCGGCTCGCTTAATTTGATATACGCCACACCCAGCTCCTGATGCGCGAAGGCATTATCAGGCTGGATTTGGAGGGCCCGCAAGTAATACTCAACGGCGGTTTTATAATCCCGCCGCAGCGAGCAAATGGTGCCGAGCCGGTACTCCGCATTGGCGTCCGCGGGGTTCTCTGCCAGGGCTGCACGAAACTCATTTTCGGCGTCTGTGAGAGCGGGCGCTTGGCGCGAGTCCTGAAGAATGGCCTCGCCCAACTCGTAATGGACACCACGGAGTTTAGGTGCGATCTCGAGCGCCTTGCGGTATTGGGCAATAGCGGCGCGAGCTTCACCCCGGTTGATCAACAGCTCCGCCATGAGTTCGTGCGTACGGCCGGACTCCGGCGCGGCCAGGAACAGAGCGTCGCGGGCGCGATTGGCGAGGTCACTGTAGATTCGGGCGGTAGTATAGAGCACGTCCACATTAGTGGAATTGGAGGGGAGCAGGATCCGTACCACATCGACGGCCGCATCGAGGTCGCCGGTCTGATACTGAATCTGGGCCAGCTCCAAGCCCGCTTGGGTTTCGAACGGGCCCCCATGAAGTTGGGGGAGGGCCGTTTCGAGTAGCCGCCGCGCCTCGGCCGCATGCCCCAGTCGCGCTTCGCACATGCCGAGGTAGGCTTGCACTTTCCATGTTTTCGGTTGCACTTCAAGGACCTTGCGGAATTGCTCGGCGGCGTCCGCCCAATCGCCTTGAAAATAGCGCATCACGCCCACGTTCCCGCGCGCATCGAGATTGCCGGGATCCAGGGCAACAACGGCCCGAAACTCCCGTTCGGCAGCTCCGAGATCATTAGACCGTATTGCTTGTTGCGCCCTTTGCATGTGGGTCTGAATCTCCTGCTGTTTAGAAACGGCGCTCTGGGACCATAGGCCAGATGCCGACCAAGCCGCCATGGCAAGCAACAAAGCAACCCGCTTCCCACGCGGGCGCCAATTCGCGCCAGCTCGCATGGCGCCAAGCCGCTTTCGTAAGACGATACACATGCAAAAACCCTCCCCTCGTACAGGGAGTATTGTACAACTTGCAGTATCCCGTCCACCCGCCGAGGGGAGAAAATGGCGAGCAACAAAGGGCGAGCAGCTCTTGACAAAGCGGCACGCCCCGTGTACCTTCTCCGCATTGGCTCTCTGGTGTACATGCGACTGGCACTGGAGATCTGTGCTTGTCATTGCGTCGGGTTCTTGGTCCAACACAGGGGAAGGAGGCTTCCATATGACAGGAGAAAATGAGAGTCGCCCTCTGCGCAGGGCGAATTGGCCTGCCGTCGCTGTTCCGCTCCTCGTGATCGTAGCGATGATCGGCTTTCCAAGGGTTCGACCGACATTCGGGCAAAGCCGGGCCGCCGGCGAAATTCGGGGTACCGTAATGGATGCCACTGGCGCCGCAGTTCCGGGCGTAACCATCCATATCACGAACCAACAAACCGGCGTGGTCACCAATCTGACCAGCGACAACACGGGGGTCTACGATGCCGCGTCCTTGGATCCAGGCACCTATACGGTGTCTTTTGAGAAAGAAGGGTTCAAGAAGTTTGTCAAAACCGACATGATCTTGCACGTGGAAGCCATCACGGTGAACGCCACGCTGGAAGTGGGCGCCGTGACCCAGGAGATTGAAGTTAAGGGTGGAGCGCCCCTCGTCCAGACGGAAACCTCGGACAGGGAAGCGGCCCTTACCAGCTTTGAGGTTTCCGAACTCCCCAGCGTCAATCGCTATTGGATGGACTACACCTACTTGCTGCCAGGCTCTAACGGGCAGATGACATCCAATTCCTTTAATAACGCGAATAACGGTCTGAGCGTGGGGTACAACGGGCAAGGTGCATACCAGATGTTGGGGCTACAGGATGGCGGTAGCGCCACCTTCCTGCCAGCTCAGAATTACGTCGTGGTTCCCATCCAGGCCATTAGCGAAATCCAGATGTCGACGAGCAATTTCAGCGCTGAGTACAGCAACGGCTTGGCTGTGTTCAACGTGATCATTAAAAGCGGGACCAACAAATTCCACGGCGAGGGTTTTGAATTTGTCCAGAATGACATAATGGAAGCCCGCAACTTCTTCTCGCCTAGCACACCGACGCTTCGCTGGAACATGCTGGGCGGCACCCTTGGCGGACCCATCAAGAAGGACAAGCTTTTCTTCTTCGTTAGCTACCAGTACAATCCCACCAACACTCCCTCGGCGGCCATAACCACCTACCCTACCGCGGCGGAGCGGGGAGGTGATCTGACGGGCCTGCCCACGATTTACGATCCTAACACCCTGGTGCAGAATCCCGGCGGAACGTATTCGCGTACGGCTTTTGCCAATAATCAAATTCCGACCAATCGGCTCGACCCGGCGGCGCTGGCGGTTATGAGCTATATGCCCATGCCGAACATCTCCGGCGCCGGAAACGTCAATAACTACTATTATGCGGTCCCTGCCGTGAATAACAGTTGGAACCTCGACTGGAAAGGCACTTGGAACATTTCCTCTGGGAACCGCCTAACCGTCTCTGAGAATCTCTATGAGCAAAATCAGCCCGGGTCAGGGCCGACCTGCCCCATCGATTGCGTCAACAACCTTTCGCACTACTCAACCTATGTGATCTCCGACGTCTGGAGCATCACTCCCAACGTTGTCAATGAATACCGGGAGTCTTTAATGCGCTCCCACCAACCGTTTACGGAAAGTGACTTAGGCACGAACTGGGGCCAGAAACTGGGTATAGCGCAACTTACCGGCGCGACGTTCCCCGGCATCACCGTCGATGGATCGGGAGCCCCCAACGCCATTGGCACCTCTTTCAAGCATGCGCTACTGGGCTACTCGACAGTTACCGAAGCGGACACGCTCACGCTGATCAAGGGTAAGCACATCTTGAAGTTCGGTGGCGAGTACAACAACAGCCGCGACGACAACGCCTGGGCTGATATCAACGCCGGCGAGTTCTACTTCACTGGGCAGTTCAGTCAAGATCCGCAAAATCCCGGGACCACCGGTGCGGGCCTTGCCGACTTCTTGCTAGGCGTCCCAGGTTCCTGGAACGACGGCTGGACCCCGATCGATGGCTCTCGCACGGGTAATGCCCAACTCTTTGCTCAGGACGACTTCAAAGTTACTTCCAGGTTGACCCTGAACCTGGGCGTACGTTGGCTGGCTCAACGCGGGTACAGCGAGCAGTTCAACCGGATCGGAACCTTCGATCCGACCATCGTGAACCCTGCCACCAATACCCTGGGCGCGATGTGGTATGGCGGCCAGAGAGTTGGCATCCGGGACGGAGGCCGTGCTTTGCAAGCCACCAAGTATGACAACTTTGAGCCCCGCCTTGGTTTCGCGTGGGCGCCTAAGAATAACTGGTCCATCCGCGGCGCTTACGGATTGTTTGACAACATGTGGGGTGGAGATACGTATCAAAATGGATGGGGATTAGGCACGAGCATCTCAGGGAACGATTCCGCAGCGCTTCAGGGGCACCCTCTATCCCCATTTATCACCTTGGACGCCGGACACACGCCTCCCGCCATACCGAAATACCCCCCCAGCGCTGCCTTCTACAACGGGACCGGTGTACCGTGGTGGAATTACCACATCCCCATGGCGTACATCCAGCAGTGGCACTTCAGCGTGCAGCATCAATTCAACAATAATACAATGCTGGAGGTCGGGTACGTCGGGGCTCGCGGCGTGCACCTTCCCAATCCCTACGACGCCGATCAACTTTCCGAAGCCGCCATTCAGCAAGTTATTGCGGCCGGCGGAATCAGCGTGAACGTTCAGCCCTATCGTCCCTATACCCAGTACACGGGCCTTACCTTCCAGTCGATGGGCGGGTGGAACAACTACAATTCGCTCCAAATCACCCTGAAGAAGAACATATCGCACGGCCTGTGGCTGCAATCGAGCTATACCTACGGACATGCGATGGACACCAACACCCAGAACGGCTGGAACGGCGCCGAATCGGACTATCAGATCGCGGGAAACCCCAGGCTCAGCTACGGGAACGCCCAGATTGACGAAAGAGACAATTTCAACGGCTCATTCGTCTACCAACTGCCCTTTGGGACGGGAAAGGCCTTGCTCAATAGTAGCAAAGTCTTGGACGGTTTCGTGGGCGGTTGGCAACTCAGCAACACTTGGCAGGCGCTGAGCGGCACGCCCTTTAATATCACTTGGGGAGGGGGCGGCTCCAATTTCTCCGGGTCAGGAACCTGGTACCCGAACCGGGTTTGCAACGGCGCCATCAGCAACCCCACCATTCAGGAGTGGTTTAACCCGGCCTGTTTCCCCAGTGCGGCACAGGGCACTTACGGCAACTCCGGACGGGATCTCCTATTCGGACCGCACTTCTTCAACATGAACACTTCCCTCGCCAAGAGCTTCAGGCTCCCCTGGCTGGGTGAAGCGGGGCTGATGCAGATCCGTATCGACGCGTTTGACTCACTCAACCACCCCAACTTTGGTCAGCCTAACGCATCCATCGTCCCTGGCGCCACAGCGGGTGCGTTCATTGGTACCGGGACGATCACGTCTGCCTCCACGTCGCGGAACCTTCAAGTGGGTGCGCGTATTGTGTTTTAGCTCCGTAACACATTACCCGTTACCAGTTTCCAGCTATTCGACCTTTGGGGCGGATAGTCTCAGGAAGTGAGTGGTGGAGGACCTATCCGAGTACCCCATTTTCGGCTATCACTTTGACGTTTGCTAAATCGACATTTTGCACATAGAATTTATGTCGCGCGGCGAGGTCGGCGGAGTCCTAGAATCCGATGTCGTCCCACGCCGCGGACAGAACGTCTCCGCCCTTTGGCAAGGGCTGAGAGAGCGAATGCAGTATGAAACCGACCGGAATAGCGGCGATTACCCTAGGCGTGATAGGGGTGACCCTCGCGACTCTCGGCAGGGGACTTGCGGCCCGCCCTGCCGTCCCAACACCGGCCCACAAGGCTACTGCAAGCGTGGCCGCGATTACGATCGATTATCCCCTCCAAGGATCGATCTTCCCGCCTGAGATCACACCCCCTACCTTCATCTGGCGCGACACCACGGAAGACGCCAACCGATGGCGCATCGACGTCACTTTTGCGGATGGAGCGACGGGAATCCACGTCGATTCCCTTGGCGAGCCCATGCGCATCGGGGAGATCGACAAGCGCTGCGTCGCGGCTACGAACAAGTTGCCCGAGCTTACGCCTGAGCAGGCTGTGGCACATACCTGGATTCCAGACGTTGGGACCTGGGAAAACATCAAGAGGCACTCTGTGGCGGCCGCGGCGGTGGTGACGATCACTGGATTCAACGACGCCCGTCGGAAACGGGAGTTGTCTCGTGGCGCCGTAGAGATCCAGACGTCGCGAGATCCGGTCGGCGCACCCATATTCTACCGGGACGTTCCCCTGATGCCTTCAAAGACAGAGAAAGGCATCATTAAACCTCTAGCCCCCTCGGCGATTCCATTGATCCAGTGGCGGCTCCGGAACATCGGTGAGGCGCAAAGCCGCGTGGTGCTGAAAGACGTGCCGACTTGCGCCAACTGCCATTCGTTTTCGCGGGACGGGAAGACCATGGGAATGGACATGGACGGCCCGGGGAATGATAAAGGACTGTACGCGATCGTCCCGGTCAAGCCGCAGATGAGTATCGACGTCAAGGACATGGTTACGTGGAATCCGTCGCACGACAGGCAGGTAGGGCTGAACCGCGTCGGTTTCATGTCACAGGTTTCTCCGGATGGGCAGTATGTGGTAACCACCGTCACGTCGGCCGACCAACCTCCGCAGAACAACTTCTATGTCGTGAATTTTGAGGATTATCGTTTTCTTCAAGTGTTCTACCCAACCCGCGGCATTCTGGCTTGGTATAGCCGGCACACCGGCCAACGAGAGCCCCTGCCAGGCGCCGATGATCCCCGGTATGTGCAGACCGACGGTGTGTGGAGTCCGGATGGAAAATTCCTGGTGTTTGCCAGGGCGGAGGCGAAAAACCCCTATGGGCCGGAGGGAGTAACCGCCCGTTACGCAAATGACCCAAATGAGGTTCAGATCCAGTACGATCTCTACCGCATTCCCTTCAATGGGGGCCTTGGAGGCCTGCCGGAAGCCATTGTCGGCGCTTCCGGTAACGGCATGAGCAACACGTTTCCCAAAGTCTCGCCGGACGGGCGTTGGATCGTCTTCGTCGAATGCCACAACGGCCAACTCATGCGTCCCGATAGTCAGCTTTACATCGTTCCCACGCAAGGAGGGCAGGCGAGGCGGATGCGCTGCAACACGTCGCGCATGAACTCCTGGCACAGCTTTTCACCGAATGGCCGGTGGTTAGTCTTTTCCTCGAAAAGCCGCTCGCCGTACACGCAGATGTATCTGACCCACATCGACGCGGAGGGTAACGACCGCCCGGCGATTCTGATCGACGACGCGACAGCGGCGAATCGCGCCGTGAACCTGCCCGAATTCGTCAACATTCCACCGGACGGAATGCTGGCGATTACGGTGCCTGCGGTCGAGATGTACAGGAAATTTGATCAGGCGCTGGCACTGGGAGAAAAGGGCCAGTATGCGGAAGCCACCGTCGAATGGAAGGCGCTGCTCGAGACCAATCCCGACGATGTCCGGATCCTCAACAATCTTGGTTTCGCCTTGGCGAAGACGGGGCGATACGAAGAAGCGATCCCCGAGTATGAGAAAGCGCTGCAACTGAACCCCCAATACTACGCCATTCATAATAGTCTCGGGCGGGCTCTGGTGGCGGTCGGACGTCTGGATGAGGCGTCCCTGCATTTCGAAAAAGCTTTGGAGGCATACCCGGAATCGCCGGAACTCCACGACAACCTGGGCCGCGTCCTGGCGGCTAAAGGCCGTGTCGATGAGGCAATCGCCGAGTTCGAGAAGGCGGTCGAGGTCGATCCGAACTTCGCCGACGCCCATTACAACCTCGGCGTTGCCCTGGCATCGCAAGGAAAAGCGAACGAAGCGGCCTCCGAGTTCGCGAAGACCGTGGAGCTCAATCCCAGTTACGTCCCCGCTCGTTACAATCTGGGAAGCGTGCTGTACTACTCGCAGGCGCGTGTCGAGGACGCGCTGGCGCAATGGCGAGAGGTGCTGCGGCTAGACCCGAATTTCGTTCCGGCGATGAACGAGGCTGCGCGCGCGCTCGCCGCCAGTCCGGAGGCTAGGGATCGCAATGGGGCCGAGGCTGTGAAACTCTCAGAGCAGGCGGTTAAAATGTCCGGCGACCGCAATCCCGAGTACCTCGATACGCTGGCCGCTGCCTATGCTGAGACCGGGAGATTTCCCGAGGCAATTGCGACAGCACGCAAGGCGCTAGAACTCGCGACACAGCAGAACCAGCAGGATCTTGCGCAATCGCTGAACGCCAAGATTAAATTGTACGAATCCCACGAACCCTACCGAGACCCTGCCGTACAAAGCCCTTGAGCATGGGGGTCGGCAGTGTGTCCGCCAGCGGTCAAGTCCCGGTTCAACTTGCGTTTCTCACTAAGTTCGAGTCCGCGTTAGCGTTTATCGATGCGCTGCAAGCTTCCGAATCCAGAAAGGCATCGGGCACTGTTGACACCCTCAGAAAAATTTGGCGATGCTTCAGGCGGTGAAGGTTGAAACTCAGGCCGAGCAGCATAGCCCAAGTATTAAGCTGAAAAATCGAGATGCGAAGAACAAAGATGTTCAGACGCAAACAAAGGTTCATCTGTTTTCGTTCCTCTGCGCCTCTGTGGTACTTAAGGATCTAGGGGATGACACACATCCTTCGAGCCAATCGCCCGATCCGGCTTATGTCGATAGACTGAAAACCGATTTTCGCGGCCGGTGAACCGGGTTTGAGAGTGAAGTCACCATGTGCGGGGTCGGCGAATAGCGGGTCCGCCACCCATGAATGCACGTCCTGCCCGCGCCGTTGCCATTCCGCCATGGAGTCTTTGCCGAATTCAATCGGCTGCCCAGTTGCCTGCCAATAAAGGTTGTGATCGAAGAGGAACCGGCCGTTGCCCCACGCGCCGTCAAGGAGTCTGCCTTTTTCCCAATACACGATGTTGCGCTCGAAGCTGAAGCTGCGGTGAGCTTCTTCCCGCGTGCGCCTGAGCTGCGCCTCTTCGCCAAGAGCAAAGATGTTGTTGCGGACGATATTCTCGCGCCCATAGTGTTGATGGAACCCACCGTCCTGGGTACGGTAAACGATGTTGTTCTCCAGCAGGATTTGACTGCTGCCTTCGTCGGTATAGAGTCCCCAACCTCCGTACTCATAGCGCGCCACGTCGTGACACAGGTTGTTCCGCTCCACCGTGCCGGGCTGAATGCCCAGCGAGTAGATACAACCCATATCGCTCAGCAGGCCGCGCCCGAGGTTGTGGAGGTCGTTGAACTCGATCCGGTTATGGTGGGCGGCAGTTGCCCCGTAGCCCCACGTCCAACCCAGCGAAATAGCCGTGTAGTAAGTGTCGGCAATTTCGTTGTGCGTCACGGTGTTGCCGCTGGCTTGGCCGATCCACACGCCCACCGCCCCAGGATAAACGATGCCGATGTTGTGAATGTAGTTTTCGGAAACTACAATTCCGCTCGTGATTTGCGCCGCTCCCTTGGGGATCTCAGGATCGCCAATCTTCACGCCTCCGGCGCCGAGGTCCGTCATTTCACTTTCGATAACCTTATCGTCCTGCGAGCCGTGGTGAATCGCTAACGCGTATTGGCCGAGATGCGCAAAAGTGCAACGCTCGATGCGGCAGTGACGAGCGCAATGGAGTTCGATTGCCGCGGGAATGTCATGTGCAGCTTGCATATCCGCATACCCCTTCGGCGGGAGCTGCCAATCGGTGTTCGCAAAGGTGAAGCCGCGCAGAACGATGTCGTGCACCGGCTCGGCGCTTGCCTCATTACCTTCAAAGCGAACCAACTGCGGAAGAAAAGACGCGGTGAACTGAGCGTGGCGCATGTCTTCACCGGGCATGGCGAGATAGGAGAGCGTGCCGGTGCGCCGGTCGAGCCGCCACTCCCCCGGAGCGTCCAGAGCATCGGCGGCGTTCTCCACCCAGTAGCGTGCATCCTTGTCATCACCGAACTCCTGGCGCGCGGCGGCAAGCGTGGCCGTGTTCGTGGACGCGTCGACGGCGGCGAGCGGCAGGCGAAACTCCGCCCATTTCTCCAGGCCCACCACTTCCACGTCGCCCTGCTCTGCCCAGGCGGCGTGAATATCGCCCGGGTGAAACTTGAAACGGGAAGGGTTGCCGGGGAGAAACTGTCCGTCTGCGCGGTAGAAGCCTGAGTTGGGCGCGCGCGCCCGCTGTCGGCGCTCTCCATTCACAAAAAGCTGGTGGAAGTACCACTCGCCTTCTTTGACGCCGGAAACCTCCGCGGTCCAGAGTTCCGGACGGTCGCTCTGGTCGACCCCAGCCGACGGCGCTTTCTTCCATCCCGTGACCGCCCGGCCCCCGCTCAGGATCACCGCTTCGCCCGGATAGGCGGCGTAGGTGATGGGAGCCTTCGGAGTTCCAGAATCCTCCGGCAGAAAAACCAAGGGCGCGCTCAGGGGGTAAACACCCCCGCGTACGTAGACGCTCAGCGGATTGCGAAGCAGTGTGCCCGCACGTATCGACCGCATAGCGTCGCGGGCGCGCGCGAGCGTGGCAAAGGGGCCGTCCGTCTTCGCGGCGTTGGATTCAGGCAGCCGCCCTGACCAGCTGTCATTACCCTGCACCGAGACATATAGAACGTCTTCCTTCGCTTGTGCGGCGCCGGCAGGCGAGAAACCGCCGGAAACCGCCAGCGTCTCGCGGAACATGAAAACAATTTGCAGGCAGCCGACGGCGAGCATCATGCCAAGGGCAATTCGAGCGAGAGCTGAAGGGCGCTTTTTAGTTCGTTTTCTCATGAATGAATTCACTAACGTCCTCGGAATGTCCCTTACTTGTGGCACGTTTAGAATCTCCGATCTGTTGGTCGGGAACTTAGCATAGCACAAGCCTGGAGTTTGAAATGCGGCACTCCTGACCGCGCGAGAGTGCGGAGAACCACCCTTTCGTAGCGCAGCTTCAAATCTACTTTCCTGCCTCGATTTCTTGGCGTCCTGATGGCTCTGGCGGGCTCGGCCTATCTCATCTGCGTGTGGCCCCCGCTCGCGAACCGCATATTCTTCCCCTACATTGCGATCCCTGGCATCCTCGGCGAGGGCTCTCTAACCCTCTGGCTCATTATCCTCGGCGTGAACGCTCAACAATGGCCGGAACAGGCAATTGCAAAAGAGGCCGCGCATTAAAGTTTCCGTCTACAGCAGTTTCGGGAGCGCTCAGCCTCGCGTTGAGGAAGGGACTACGATTCCCATATTGCGGTCGGGTGCCGGAAGTTGCACCCGCCAGCGCCTGCGCATGGTCAAGGCCAGCAAACGATAGTTGGCCAGAACAGCCCTTCCCACCAGTAACTATTCAAACTCCCGAGATACGCGGTTCTGGGAAGTCGGCAAGGCAACGTCCCGCTGTCCCCTGGATGTGTAAACACCACTTTTGTCGCTAGGGCCCCGCTGCGTAGGCGGCACGTTTTTTGTCCAATTTCATCGATGACGAGCCGATAGTAGCGCTGTCCATCCAGTGGTCTCCAACGCGGGTTTCGAGGTTCTCCGAATCTGGACATACAGAACGAAACACGCACCCGTTTCGTATCGAAGGAGTTAAAGCCGCTGCGCGGAAGCAGGAAGTTCGAATCCCGGAGAAGATAAGGGTAGCCGCTCCAATGTGGGCGCCGAAGAGGGAACCCGTTAGAAGGGAACGTCCTGTCCGGCGCTCTCGCCGCGTTCCTCATTGAATGGGTTGTCGCTTTCCTCGGCGGGCTCCGCAGCATTCGAAGATCCTGCAGGCTTTGCTCCGCGTCCATTCTTCGAGGCGCGATCCAGAATCCTCATCTGGTTGGCCAGGACTTCGATCGAGTTGCTGCCTTTGCCTGCCGGATAGAGGGTCCAGCGAAAGAACGGATTTCAACGGAAACACGGAAGGGAAAGGCAGAAGGGTCGAGAGGATCGCTCCAATGAGGGCCAGTTCCACGCTTTGGAAGGCTCATGCGAGGCAATACCGGCGTGTTCAGTCGCCCTTTCAGACTGCGGGCCAGCCGCCAGTTGCATTCGGGGTGCTCAGGGGGCACGTTGTTGGCCGGGGTGAAGCCGATAATGGAAATTCCGGGTAAGATAGACCCCAGCCCTGGGGCAACCAACCTTCGCCCGGATCCTTCTGGCTGAACTGTTGGCACAAGGGGGCCAAAGTGCGAGCTGTCCGAGTTGCTGTGAAAGTACTAGGTGCTTGCGTCTTAGGAGGAATGTTCCCGGCATTGGCGGCGGCCGAGGTTGTTTACCGCGTTACGCCTTCGCTCGATCGCCAGCAGTTGGTGATCGAGATGTCTTTCGATACCTCGACGTCGACGGTTGAACTTCAATTGCCGAGGTGGTTACCCGGCATGTACGCGATTCAAGATTCCTGGGAGACGCTGCATGACCTGGCGGCGACAGACGAGGGTGGCGGGACGCTCCCAGTCACACACCCTCGCGGCGACACATGGACCATCGCCGCTGGTGGCCACCATCGGGTTACGGTGAGGTATGAAAGGCCTATACATGAAGCCAGGTTTCGTTCCGACCAGGAGGCCTCCGAGGCAGACGTCGTCCACTACGGGACCCAACCGGTCTACCTTTACATTGTCGGCCGGGAGACTGAGCCGTGCGTCCTCGAACTGGTAGTGCCTCGAGAATGGAAAACCGCCGTCGGCCTTCGAAGCACGCGCTTGGTTGGCGGGAACCCCACCTATGTCGCCAAGAATTACGATGAGCTTGCGGACAACCCGGTCACCACGGGCGACTATATCGAGGAGCGCTACAAGGAATATGGCAAGGAGCATGTCATCGCGTTTCGGGGCACCGCGAGGAACTGGATAGATTGGCAGAACGCGCTAGAAATTGCGCGCTTTGTCACCCGGATCGAAACGAACTTTTTTGGCGGTGCGCCTTACGAGAAATACGCCTGGCATTTCTGGGTCTACGAGGGGCCGAGCCTGGCAGGCGGTACCGAACACGCGAGCAGCACTGAGATGCACCTCTCTGCCGAGCAAGGCCCCAACACGCTCCAGGGCATGGCCCACGAATTCTTTCATCTCTGGAATGCGAAGAGAATTCGCCCCCGACCGCTGGGACCGTTTGATTACACGCAACTGCCCCATACAGGCGCGCTTTGGTGGATCGAGGGTGTTACGCACTACTACTCAATGTTGCTCCCGTATCGCTACGGAGCCTGGAACCGCGAGGCATTTCTCGCCATGGCTCTGGACCAAATCCACGAGGTGCGCGGCAACGCCGCACGGTTTGAGGTCAGCCCCTACGATGCGAGCTTCAAGATCTCGAAGGAATTCCCCTCGAGCTACAAGGTTAACTACTATCCGACCGGATGGGTCCTGGGGATGATGTTCGACATCGAGCTTCGTTCGAGAACGGAAGGGAAATGCTCCCTCGACGATGTAGTACACGCGCTTTGGAATTTATGCAGGAACGATCAGCCTGGTTTTGCCGAAGACGAGATTCGCCGCCAGCTCGTGCACTTTGGCGGGCCGGAGATGGGCCCTTTGTACGATCAATGGGTTCTTCGTCCGGGAGACTTGCCCATCGATCAGGAGCTTGCGAAAGCAGGCCTTCGAATAGAGGAGCAGCCCGAAGGTCAGAGCAAAAGGGCGCCTGCGATCCGGGAAACGCCGGACATGACGCGAGCGCGGCGACGAGTGCTCCAGGAATGGCTAAGGATAGAGGTATCCAGTCGTATGCCTCCTCTGCAGCCGACACCCGCGCCCGCAGCCGTCGCAACGTCAGGCACCCGCAAATACGAAAGCTATACCGGCCGCTATGAAATTGCTGACAACGTGTTGTTCACCGTCGTCCGAGATTCGCACGGACTTTCTGCGGGGATCGAGGATGATGAGAGAACTGAGCTGACGCCCATTTCCACGGTCGAGTTCTTTTACGCGCGCCGGAACGCGCGGCTCAGGTTCGCCACAGACGATCAGGGCGAGGTGACCGGTATTCTATGGAAACAAAATGGGCGGGAGCGGAGCGTGCCTCGCATCGGCCCTTTCATCCATTCCTTGCAAGTTCACGCCGATCCCAATGCCGCCTTCACCCGGCAAGTGCGTGCCGTTCTCGAAGCGCTCGGCGAGGGTGTGCATAGCGATGTGAACTCACCAGGCCTCGCTCCCGGAGCACTGGCGGATTTTTCTTCCGACTCGGTTCCCGGACTCGCGGGCATCCGCTCGCTAGATTTCATCGATTCTCAGAATGTTGCCGGACGCCATATCGAACGCCACCACGGCGACGTAAGCAGAATCAGCTATTACAAGCTGGTGACGGCCAAGAAGACGCGGTATCTGATGGTTTATCTCACGCCCTATGGGCTGGTCACAGATTTTGATTACGTGGAGGACTAGCGAGGTGGTGCAGGGGCGCCGCATTGAACCCTCCTCTGCGGCCTCTCATTGGTATCGACACCAGCCAATGCGCGCGGCGCACACCGGATCAAAAACCGCGGAAGGACCCGTGGGCTGACGGATGTCTCCGCGCTTTGCCCTTGCTGTCGCGGCGACGATCAAGCCGCAGCGTTTGTTCTGTTCATCGGTGCCCACACTTGCATAT
This sequence comes from Terriglobia bacterium, assembly GCA_050010015.1. Lineage (GTDB taxonomy): Bacteria > Acidobacteriota > Terriglobia > UBA7540 > UBA7540 > CAVROP01. The sequence goes on along the minus strand of JBEKLY010000005.1, from coordinate 42,577 downwards.
CCCTTGTAACTTGACCGTTGCCAATCCTCGGCCGACTTGTCCGCGTCGTCTGAGTGGGCGCGCGGCAATGGAGATATACCCTGATGTTTCTGCGAGAGTGATCCCGTTCGGCGAATGGGCGACCCAGGGTCGCCAGTCAAAAACAACCTGGAATGCAAAGACAACGGATCTGGTCCTCCGAAAGCTGGTCCGGCTGGGTGCCTTCAGGAACTTGAACAAGTTTGGTAGACAGCTTTGGAAGAACTTGGGCTGCGACGGTTGTGCTGGCAGCGCGGCCAGCCTTATCGGCGTCGAGGAGCAAGACCGTTTCCTCGATGTGCTGCTTGAGAAGGTCTGTTTGGCGGCGGGAGAGTGAGCATCCCATCAAAGCAACGACGCCCTCTCACGGCGGCAACGCGGGTTCAATTCACGCCGGGGACGCCAACATTCGAAAAGACTTCCCGGGAATTGCCTTTTTCTTTCATGGTCCACTATGGTCTACTTAGCCTTGAGAGGCCCCTTCTTTGAGGACCATTCTGAGATCTTGAGCGGCGGGACCTTGCCTGCCCGCGATTAACCATAGCCCCGCCTTGAAAGTTTCGGTTGTATGGCGCCGCCCAACACAGCCGCTATCGAGAGCGTAAGGCCCAGGCCACAGATTACCCCGCTGTTGACCGGGAAGCAGAGCTCGTCGCCACTTGAAAGACCGGGCGGCCTAGCGACGCCCAGCACTTTCGCGGGGCCGGTGCGACCAGTTCCTATTGCCGACGGCGTTTCGCTGCAGACCAGAGTTACGGTTGTAGCTTCGTTGGGTGCGTTTCCGTGTAACCTGCCATCACAGCGCCGACTAACCAGAGCATGATACCAGCTAGAAAAAGCGCACCACTGACGTAACCTGCCAAAATCAAAACCTAATTGGCAAGGTGTACTGCCAACCGAAGCGGCAACAACAGCAGGCTCGCGATTACCAGGCCTCGTCCTATCGCACGGACTCTCGTTGAAGTGCTCATAAGCACCACCATCTGATCGGAGACCGGGCCATCGTGAAAAACCTTGACCGACGGATAATAAGACAGGCCGACTGGCTCTGCAATACATGCAACAGCCATCCCTCTCTTCGCGCTGGCAGCGTGCGCGTTGATCTGTATATGTTCTTCGAATCATTAGGGGGGACTCTAGGTAGTATGGCAATACATATTCGATTAATGAACAGTTTACGTATACGCCAGAGCACTCGAAGATTCTAGTTGCAAATACGATCCGGCGTTTGTTAGTATTAACCTGCTCAGGGAGGTCATTTCTCTAATCATTTCAGGCGCGCTCCTAACCGGGGGCGGTAAGGTGTGTTTTCCCGTGCTGTCCCGGAAAGCGCGCGGTTACGTGTCCGGCTGACAGCTATGCGAGCGCAACGGCGCGGGACGGTGATTTCGGGGAGTACTCCGCGAATCTCGATCGGCGCCTGGTTTCAGGCGCCGCCACTCGCGTTGCTCGAAGTGAACCATCCTGGGCGGCAGAGTATGATCTGCGAAATTGCCCCACGGAGGTGAAACTTGTTGAAGAAGGTTGCGTTAGTTGCAATGACAGTTTTGCTGGTGCGGTCTGTGAAAGCCCAATTGCAACCGCCCAGTGTGTACCAGGTTCTGGGGTATTCCGCCACAGGCAGCAACGTCCCCGGCCCGGCGGGGGCAGTTCCGAATATTTTCACTGAGAACGTTGTTTCCACGGCGCTCGAAGGCGATCCGAACTTTGGCAAAGTGGTGACGACCGCAGCGAATTATGGCGTCTCGCGCAGCCTCCTGCAACTTGATAGTGCGCTCAACGCGAGCATTGCTACGGCTCTCTCGATCATTCCATTGTCTTCGCCCGCTTCAGGAGTGATTCTCAGGAGAGACCCAGACACAGGAGCAGAGTTGCCGGAGAGCAGCACTCTGGGCACGATCTTCACGGAACGTGCTGAGACGATCGGCAGACGCCGGCTATACATCGGGTTCTCGCACCAGGACTTTCATTTCACGAGCTTTAATGGGACGTCTCTGAACGGCCTCAGCCTCCTGTATACGGGGGGCGACCCTTCGAAGATCAGTCCCAGCCAAGGCGCGACCGGAATTACGACCGTCCCTGCCAGTTTCAACGTTGGCATGGGCATTCATCTTTCGCAGGACATCACTTTTCTCACCTATGGTGTCACGGGCCGATTTGATGTTTCCGTCGGCCTGCCCGTGGTGCATTCCGGCGTTGCGGCGCGAACCTATAACGGATTGATTTACGCGGGAACCGGGTTCGGCAACCCGACCTGCTGGTGCGTGAATACCTTCACGCCAGGCGCTCCAACCCTGGAACTGCCACAGATCGGCGACGCCGGCCTGAGCAAGACCGGTTTTGGAGACGTGCTGGTGAGGCTCAAGGGCACGGTCGTCCGGAAACGCAATGTGGTGATGGCGGTGGGCGGCGATCTGCGGTTACCCACTGGCAACGAGACCAGTTTTCTCGGTACCGGCACGACGAGCTTCAAGCCTTTTACCGCGGTGTCGCTTTACACTCGGCCCGTCCGAAATCTCGTGGTGTTTTCTCCGCATTTTGACGTAGGGTGGCAGTTCGCAGGAAAGAGCATACTGGGCGGAGCATTGCAACCCACGACGTTGACCGAGACGATTTCAGGAAACCAAGTGACGTACCTCGGAGCACCTTTCACCGCTACCAAAGATTTCATCCCCGACGTTTTTTCATGGGCCGCTGGAACGGAAGTGGCGGTGGGACATCACAACACATTCATTGTCGACGTTCTCGGCAACCAGATCGGCCGGATCCACGGGATGCCGAACGCCCTGAACCAGTCCATTACGGGCCTCTCTTTGCCAACCGGACCCAACGGCGATCCCAAGAACCAAGCGACGCCCACGATAGGGACTGCCACGGGTCTGGTGAGCGTCGGGCGTGTCTCCTTTGGGCAATACAGCGGCTCTTTCGGCTATAAAGTGCGAGTCGCCGGCAACCTTGTTGCCAGCCTCAACATATTAGTCCGTTTCGACAATAATGGACTCACGGCACGCACCGTGCCGTTTTATGGCTTGAGCTACACGTTTTAAATGTGTCTAGCCTGCGCCTAAAACATTCACGATGGTCCAATGGTCGCTGTCCTTGTGGAGGGTGACATTTCCGGTTCTTTGCGATCGGCTGGGTGGGCTGCCGTTCACGGTAGTTCGGGTGTCTAACTCGCACGGAATGGACGCCGCGTCCCCATCCACAACGGCTTCTCCGACGGGATGCAGCGTCATGACGAACGTACTGCCTGGGACTCTCATCGCCTCAGTGTAGCGGCCGGGAACAGTGGGCCAGACCAGCTTGAGTTCGCGCGGCTGCCCGGCTTTGAACGCGGCGTTAAACCGATCCAGGGCCGCGCGGATGGCCGGCTCTTCGAGAGAGGCGGGCGGCTGCTTTGGCTGCGCCCGCGCGGCCTCGATTTGTTTTAGTATCGATTGCGCCTCCGAGAAATGTGAAGCGTTCGGGTACTGGCCTATGAAGACGCGAAGTGCTTGGCCATCTTTCTTGTCGAGCCCGTTCCAAACAACTTCCTCGATCCCCCGCGATGCTTCCCCGGAGTGGGGGCCATTGGGAAAGCGCTTCAGGTAGGCCTGCAAAGCGCCAATGTCGTCTCGATTCGTCCGCGCCCACGTCAAATCCTGTAATTTCGTCTCGGCTTCGGCCGTGTGTGGGCCGCTGGGGTGTTTTTTCAAGAAGTCTTCCAACGGAGCCGGATCGCTGGATTGACGAACCTGTTGCCAAGCCCTTGATTCGAGCGCTTCCGGACTCGGCGGCTCCGATGGTTTAGGCATCGGCCGAGGGGCGACGCTCGGCCAATCCATAGCTACAGTCTGACCCGGCGCGAACTCCTGCGTGATCTGCCGTGTTGCCGATCCTTGGGCGAGGAGCAGAGTCTGCTGGCCCGGCGGGACTGCCACAGGAAATAGCTGCGATCCGTCCGTCCTCCCCAGTAAGGTTGCCCCCAATCGAATCTCCACCCCCGCGGGCGCTCCCTGCAAATCGAGTTTGGCTGGTTGTGGGAGCAGATTGAAGGAAAGGAATTGTGACTTTCCCTTCGTAATGTCCGCTTGTTGGGGGCGGGGTGTCTCGTAACCATTTTTCTGAACCCGGACGTGGTAGCGTTTCGCCTCTAACTGCGCGCTGAAAATGCCCTGTTCGTCAGTGCGTCCGCTCGCCCGATCATCGACATAGACGGTCGCGTCCGGGAGCCGGGCTTGCACGACAAGCGTTCCGACAACGGTATTAGGCGGGGGAGGTGGCAGGGGAAGGGGTCGCAACCTCAGCGTAACGGGCTGCTGCGAATCCAGCGTGTGTATTTCCGCGTAAGGTTGGTACCCGTCCAGTTTGGCCTGGATCGTATAACGGCCGGGAGAAAGGTCGAACTTGCAGTATGGCACGTTGCACGATTTCTCTCCGATGCGGACCGAGGCCCCAGGCGGGTCCGACAGAATCACAACGCGAACCGTCTGCTTCGTCTGTTCCGGCGGCTTGATCAGGCGGAAGCCCAGTTCGGCCCCGACTCCGAGCACCGCAACGACGGCCGCGCCCAGCGCCACGCGGCGCCAGGGAAACGGCTTTCTCGGCGCTGCGATTGCCGCGGCGATGCGCTGCTGGACGCGTGCGGCGATTGAAGCAAGCTCGTCGTCCGCGCTGTAACCCGCGGCAATCTGCTGAACCTGATGCTGCAATCCCTTGAGCTTGGATTTTCTTGTGCTTGGAATCTTCAGCTCGATAGCGAGAAGCTGATCGCGGTGGTGGTCCCGTTCCCGGCGCACTCCCTCTTGTGCGGAGCGCAACAGCGCGTCGGTCTCCGTTGACGAACCTGCCTTCGCCGCCGCCGTCTCGAGTGTGGCGATAGCTCGCGCGTACTGGTTGTTGCGAATCTGTTCGCTAGCCTCGCGAATTGCTTGCTGCCGCCGGAGCGCCTGCTGTTCCATGCGCCGGGCCCGTTCCAGCAACTCGGGCACTACTGAAACCAATTCCGGTGTCTCACTCAAATCGGCGGGCAAGGCTTTGAGAATTTCGAGAGCCCCGCCGTACTCCTGCCGCTCGAGCGCCGCCCTTGCCCTTTCGACCTGCCTCACGCGCTCCGCACGCTCTAACCGAGATTCCTCCTCTTTGAGGCGTTTCTCGAGCGCCAGCAGCGCCGGTTCATTCGGGTATTTCTTCAGCCCCCCATCCAGCGCGGTTCTCGCCTGGGCGACATCACCGGAGCTGAAGAAAGCTTCGAAGCGGGCGCCAGTCGAGCTGATGAATTCGGCCCGGCGCACCCGTTCGCCGCAATCGGCATGAAGGCGGCTGAACTCGACGTCTTCGAGGAAGGCTTTGGGTGCGCTGTCGAGCAGGGCGAGCGCTTGCACCGCATTGCCGGCCGCCAGCAGTGCGCGAGCTTGTCGCAGAATTTCGTCCCGTTGCTGCACGAGACGGAGCTGCTCCCTAGCCTCGGAGAGCAGGGAATTTATTTCTTTCGCGCTCAACTCACGCCGGGCCTGTTCAAGAAAACTGACCGCCTCCTGGTGTTGGTTGCTCTTCTGGAGTTGGCGGGCTCGGTCCAAGACGCTGCGGATACGTTCTTGCCGGGCTTGCTCAGCCTGCTCTCGGGCCAACTTCAGCAGCCGGTCAACCTCAGGAGATGAACCCGCAACCGCCAGAGCCCTTTCGAGAGTTTCGATGGCGCGGAGGTGTTCGCCTTGCTTCAGTTGCTCTTGAGCGGCTCGAGCCGCCTCGCGGCCGATTGCGGCCGCTTTCTCCTTCTGGCGTGCCTCGTCCAGCAGAGCTGCAGCCTGTGATCCCAACCGGGGGCTCGCTCCGATTTCCGGCGTTAGCGCGGCCAACAAGTCGATGGCACGCTGAAAGGCCATTTGAGCGATTGCCGTCCTTGCTTCGTCGATGACCTTGCTCCATTGGGCCTCCCGCCAACGGAGCCGCGCGTCCTCGAGCCGCTTTCGTGCGACGAGGAATTCCGCATCCTGCGGGTAAGCGTCGAATGCCCGCTCGAGCAACGCCTCAGCTCGTGCGAAATCCTGAGCCCCGATAAAGGCCTCGAACTGTTTCAGGTGGGACTGAACGAAGGCGGAGCGCGCCACTTGCTCCTTGCACTCAGCATTAACGTGGCTGAATTCTTCGTTCTTGAAGAACGCCTTGGGCGCGGAGTCCAGGACGGACTGGGCCTCGGCCGCTTTGCCGGCTGCAAGCAGTTGCCGAACGCGCGCCAGGGTTTGCTTTTGCCGTTCTTCGAACTTCCGCTGCCGCTCACGGACGGTCGCAAGCTGCGCCTCAATTTCGGGGGTCTCCAACAGGCCCTGCGCCTGCTCGAGCACGCGCCGCGCCTCATCGTAATTATCCTCAACCAGGAATTGCTGGACTTTCACCTGCAACTGCCGGACCCGGCCCTGACGCTCGTGTTCGATCTTCCGCAGGCGCGCGTATTCCAGAAGCTCCTTCAATTCGGGCGAAGGACCATCGCGGGCCTCCGCTCTTTCCAATACCTCTATGGCCGCCGCGAAGTCGTCGGCGGAAATCCACCGCTTGGCCTCGTCGAGCGCCTGCCGGCGGGCAGCGGTCCGGCGCTCGATTTGGGCGGCTTTGGCTCGCAGGGCTTGAGCCTTGGAAGCCAAATCGGGCTCCTCGGAGACCTCCGAGGGGAGCGCTTCGAGAGCTTCCAGAGCCCCTGCATAATCGGTCCGGTCCAAGGCGAGTGTCGCGTCCTCGACGTGCTTCGTCCATTCCAGGCGACGCAAACGGGACCGCTCGTTGCCCAGCCGCGCCCGGAGGGCAAGGAAGACGGGCTCTTCAGGGTACCTCCCGAGGGCCTGCCGGAGCGCATCCTCGGCATGCACAAGATCCCGACTTTCGAGGCAGTTCTCGACCTGCATCCGCGTTGAACTGACGAATTTAGCTAACTCGAGCTTTTCACGGCACTGAGTGTACAGGCCCTGGAACTCTGCATCCTTGACGTAGGCCTTGGGCGCGGCATCGAGCAGGGCGGCGGCTTTAGCCGCATCGCCTGCCTCGAGGAGCCGCCGAGCCTGCTGCAAAGTCTCCTGGCGGCGCAGCCCAAACTCCCGCTCCCGGTCCCGAGCTCTGGCGAGGAGTGCGCTGATTTCGTTTGTGCCCAGGTTCTTCTCGGACTGCTCGAGGATTCGAATCGCTTCCGCATAGGCGTCCTCTGCCAAGAGCCCTTGGGCCTTGCCGATTGCCTGGCGGGCGCGGTCATCCCGCCGGTCACGCGCGGACCGGAGAAGCTTTGCCAGTTCAGGGGATTCGCCTGCCTCCGCGGAAGCCTTCTCCAAAGTTGCAACGGCAAGCGCGAATTGGTTGTTGCCGATGTGCTCGTTGGCGGCCTGAATGGCCTCCTGGCGCAAGGCCAGCGCACGCGTGCCCTGCAGGGCCTGTTCTTGCAAATCTCGGCCTTCCGCCGCCAACTCGGGGGCTTTGGACAGCTCCGGTGGCAGGGCGGCGAGAATCCCCATCGTCCGCTCGTAGTCCTTGCGGTCGATCGCAGCCTTGGCTTGGTCTATCAGCTTGCGCCACCCATCGCGCTGCCGGCCAACTTCTTCAGCGCGCAAGCGTTCTTGGGCGGCCAATAGAGCGGCTTCATTCGGGTAGGTGTCGAGGGCTTGCTGGAGCAGCTTTTGGGCATGGTCCAGATTCCCCTCCACGGCAGCTTTTTCCACTTCCGCGGCGGCGCCTCGAATGGCCGCGGCACGGTCGAGGCCCGCACGGCATTGGGCGTGAAGCTGCCGGAACTCCTCGTATTTGAAGCAGGCCTTGGGGCCACTCTCGAGTAGAGCCACGGCCGCGGCAGCCTCCCCCGCCTCGAGCGAACGGCGAGCTTGCCGCATCATCTCCGCGCGTCGCTGCTCGAACTGCTGCTGTTGCTCGCTGACCGTAGCCTGGAGCGCGTCAAGATCAGGAGAACTCGATTCTCGCCGGGCCTCCGCAAGGACGCGCAACGCTTCCTCGAAATTCTGTTCGCGCAGGCAGATCTCGGCCCAGACGATCACCTGGCGGGCACGCTCCTCCTTCTGTTGCTCGGCCTGCTGCTCCCGCGCAAATTTTAATAACTCCAGAATCTCACGTGACTCTCCGGCGCGTGCCAGAGCTTCTTCCAAAGCTCCGATGGCCGGAGCGAACTTCTTTTCGCGGATCAGCGCGCCGGCCCGACGAGCAGCCTCAATCCTGAGTCTTTCAATATGAGCTTGTTCCCGCGCTTCTCTGATCGTCTCCAGGTAAGTTGTCAGGCGGGCCTCGTCAGGGAACTGTTCGAGGGCGCGTTCAAGCACGCCGATCGCCTCGTCATACTGGTCTTTTTGGACAAAGCTGCGGGCCAGTTGGAGTTGCTCTTCGATGCTGCGCCGCCGCTTCTCCAGCTCGGCAAGGCGAGTCGCCTGGGCATGTAGCCTAAATATCTGGGAATCGCCGGGAAAGTCCTCCAATGCCTGCTCAGTGAGAGCCAGAGCGTGGGCAATGTCCTGGCGATTGAGGGCTTCCTGGATGCCGGCCATCCGCCCTTCCCGGCGTTGTCTCTCCTTCTCCTTTTCTTGACCGGATCGGACCTGACGCAGCAGAGCCTCGGCCTCAATGTTGATCGGATCGAGAACCAACGCCTTCTCGAGCAAGTCCCCGGCTTGGTCGAACTTCTTTTGCGCCAGCAGCTTGCGGGCGTCTTGGATGTGTTGCCGAACCTGCTGCTCGCGCTCCTGTTCGGCAAGCTCCTTGAGGACTGAATCCAGCTTTTTTTGCGCCGCGCTTTGGGCGCCATCCAACTTCAGAACCGCTTCCAGTTCGTTCTTGGCGCCTTTCAAGTCGGCGTCGGCAATCAACCGTTCGGCACGAGCCATATGCTGGCTGATTTGCCGGCCCCGCTCCCGGCCATCGATCGCTCTGCTTCTGTATTGCGGTGCTTCCCTGTGGCTGGGATCGAGCTGAAGAACCTCATCCAGCAACCTGACGGCTTCGTCAAACTGGTCCGCTTCCAAAACCTCTTTCGCCTGGCGGAAGATCTGCTCGACTCTTTGCGCCCGCCGCCGGGCTTCAATCTGCCCCTGCACTTGGTCGAACAGACTCCGTGCGACGTCGTGGCTGCTATCGATCTCGAGAGCTCTCTGAATCGACTCCTTAGCAACGGTCAGATTCCCTTCCTCCAGGTGGCGGCGTCCTTCCTGAACGTAGACCTCGATCATGTCGTGCTTGAAGTAGTCGCTAACCTGCTGGAGGGCGAATCCCAAGTCTTCCGCGGTCTGATAGCGGTCCTCTCGATTCTTCGCCAGCGCCTTGTTGACAACCTTCTGTAGCTCGGGAGGACAGGTTGGAAGCAGCTCGGCCAGCGGCGCGGGCGGCTCATTCTGAATCTTGTACCAAACAACCCCGATCTCATCCCCTAGGAAAGGCTTCTGATAGGTCAAGAGCTCAAAGAGCACCACACCTACGGAGAAGATGTCTGAGCGAGGATCCGCCGGCTGTCCCTTAGTTTGTTCAGGGGACATGTATGACGGCGTCCCCAGTCTCTGGCCCTCCTGAGTCAGGGTCAGCAGCGTCCCTCCGCTTAGATGGGCGATACCGAAGTCCACAATCTTCACCGGCCCATCGTGTTCCACCATGATATTGCTGGGCTTGATGTCGCGGTGGACGACCTGTTTTTTGTGCGCGTATTGCAAGCCGCGGCAGGTTTGAATGATGATATCCAGCTTCCTGACGATCGGCATCGCTCTTCGCGACGAAATGATCTGGGCCAGCGTCTCGCCTTCGATAAACTCCATGGCGATGTATGGCGTGGCATCAATCTCGGAACTCTCCATAATCCAAACAATGTTGTCATGTTTCAGGCTGGCGGCCGACCGGGCTTCACGGTTGAAGCGCTGAAGTAGTTCCTTGTCCACAGCCAAACTGGGCGGAGGCACCTTCAGGGCGACAGCGCGTCCCAGATTGTCCTCGGCGCGATACACCACCCCCATCGCACCTCGCCCCACTTCCGAGATGATCCGGAATTTGCCCAGACTTTTCAGCATAGAGGACTTGGCATGCCGTCCTGGCCCGCAGGGCGGCTGCAGAGAACTGATAGCGCTATGCTAACACGCGTAGCTGGTGAGTTCAAGCGCGCCGGGGCCTGCGCTGGATGGTTGGCATGTCTATATTGCTAGGCTCTAGTAAGGGACAAAGCGGGAAGTTACTTGCCGCAGGCGGTCTTCAGGGCGGCAATGTTGAACTCCGAGGGGTTAGTTGGTTCGAACTGCCACTTCTTGCCGGCCACCTCCATTTCGAAGCCATCTTTCTGTAGTTTGATCTCCGGCAGCGCCGAGCACGGGATTTCCAGTCTGTCGAGACTTCCTTTCGAGGCAGATTCGGCATGATACGTCAACGTATGGTCGCTGACCTTCAGAATTCCTTCGCAGTAATTCTTGCCTCTGTGCTTGTGGCGAACGCGGATGTTGAAGACGGTCGGTGTTTCAGGCTTGGGAGGGGGGTTGCAATCCACCTCCCGATATCGAATATCTTCCCGAAGGGACTTTCCCTCTTTGCGATCGGGTAGCAATTGCAGCAAGGCACCATCGACTTCCTTTGGCCCGTTGAAGTCGCAATGGTTTATGGCTACATCGGCCTCATGCACTGCCCCTTGTATGCTCAGCTCGAGTTCCTCCTTGGCCCAAGCATCGTTTGGATCATGTTCGCAAAGTTGCTTCAGATAATAGACGGCGTTCTGCCCTTCGGGTAACACGTAGTGATGGTTATTGAATGCTTCGGTCGCTTGCTTGGTCAGCACCTCGCGGGGATTCGGCTGGAGCGGCGGGGAAGGGTTGGCGAGGAGCCTAAAATCCGCCGTAATTTCGCCTCCCTTAACAACGTTGACCGTTTTCGAGTCGGGTTCGCTGTGATAGCCATCTTTGACTACGGTGACCACATGTTGCGTAGTAGACAGGTTGGAAACCGTACGGGTCCCTTTCGTTGTCTTTCCTTTGGTCTTGCCGTCGACAAAAACCTCAACGTCATCCTGGTCAACGTGTACCACGAGACTACCTACGGGTCGATCTGAGATCAAATGAACCATCATGGCCGGGTTGTCGCCCAATTCAAATTGAAATGTCCCCTGCTCCTTGCCTTCGCCCCAATTCAATTGGTGAGTGCCGCGGGGGAGGTCGTTCAGCCCAAGACCCTCAGGGCCTACCTCACCCTTCTGCACGCCATCCACGGCAAACGAACCGGGGTTGAAAGTGAACTGGACTCTGCTGTGGCTCCCGAGGGTGCTCACGGCAACAACCTTCAGGTCCTTTTGCTGGATGTTTTCGGTAAGAACCGGCATGGCCCCCGGTTTTGCTTCAAAGGCGATGGTAGCATCAGTGTGCTGTTCGAAGACGCGAAGGGTGTGTTTGCCCATATCGAGACTTTCAAGCGTGAACACTCCGTCTTTAATTTCGCCTGCTGGCTGGCCATCCAGGCTGATTTGCGGCGCCTGTTGATTCGTCGATATTCTCAACGCGGTGGCGAGGGGCACGAGGGTCGGATTGAACGGATTGGAAGAGCCATCTTTGATGGTTAGGTTGCCGGGCCAAGGCCGGAAGCCCTCTTTTCGAGCCTCGATTTTGTGGGTGCCGGTAGCCAGTGTGACGTGACGTGGGGATACGCCAACTTCCTTGCCATCGACCAGCAGCGTTGCGCCTGGCGGCGAGGTCTTCAGTTCAAGTTCAACTGCAGGAGGTGGCGGAGGAGGCTGAGTCCACTTCCACACCACAACACCGCAGAGTATCAGGACGACTGCCCCGGCGGCCCCCAGCGCTGCGCGCGGCACTGCAAAGCCGACCACCCGCACCGGCTTCCTCGCCCATTCGATTACGTCGCGCCCCAGCTTCGTCGCTAAAGCCAGAGGATGGGTTCCGGCCTGCCTTGTGCTTTGGGTCGCAACCTCTTCGGGCGAACCTGTCGGCGCCGCCGGTTTTCCGGCCACTTCGGCCGGTGTCTCAGTTTTCAAAGGTAAACTCTTCACCCAATCAAGCGCAGTCCGCATTAATGATCGTATTGACCGAAGGCTGGACTGGAGCGTCTGGCTAACGTTCTGGCGGGAAGGTCCCGGGCGCGCACCCTTCGACACCGCCACGTCACTTTTTTCTCGAACCGAGGGTTCCGTGCGCACGCGCGAAGTCGCAGGCCAGCTGAAAGCCTGCCGCAACCACGCTTTAATTGAAAAGCCTCCTGACCGCTCGGATGGTTTCTCGACAGATTCGGGGGTTTGAACGGGCTCGCTGGAACGCTCCGGAGGTTGCTCCGGGACCTTGACCTGCGTTTCGGTCTTGGAAAGCAGTCTCGTAGCTTCCAGCCGGCGTTGTATGGCTGAGTCCAGAGTCTGAAAATCGCGGTCATCCTTGTAGCCTCTGGTGAGGGTCTGGACGCGCTCGTATGACTCTCGGATTGATGCCTCATTGTCGGTGGCTTCCGAGTTGCGCGCCAAGGTTCTTGCCTCGTCCAAGTCTCGTTGTCGGGCCTGTTGACGCTGAATTTCCAACGCCTCGGCGGCGAGTGTCTGGCGCCACTGAGAGAGTCTAGGCTCATCCGGGTAAGCCGCCAGGCCCCGCCCCACTTCGGCCATCGCCCCTTCCAGGTTCCCCGCCGCTTGCATTTGCCGGGCTGAGGCGATCATCTGATCGATAAACTCACGCTGTTTCCTGTCGCCCAACAGGGTTCGAAGGCTCTTCGCCAACGCATGCCCCGCATCCATTGTCAAGGCTTCGTCGATCAGAATCTCGGCGGCGCGCCAATCCTTCTCGAGCAGCGTTTGCCCGCGTTCCGCCAGCGCATCAGTCAACACGTTGCGGGCTAGCCGACTGCGGTCATCCAGCCGGTGGGCGTTCCGCAGAGCCTCTAGTCCTTCTTCATAGCGCTGCTGAACAAACAGTTCCTGCCCATCCGCTACAAGGGCCCGCACCCGAGCCTGCAACTCCACCCCTACCCGCGCCTGCTTCTCGAGTTCGCCGAGTTCCGGGTCATCCGAAAATTCCTCGAGTGCCCGCTTGCACGTCTCCAGCGCTCGCGTATAGTCCCGCGACTGCAAATTCCTATCAATTGCCTCCACCCAACGCGCCCGCGCCGCGTTCCGCGCCTGCTGATCGCGCCGCTTCACTACCCGCTCGACCTCTACGTTCAATCCCGGGTAACTGGGATAAATGGTTCCGAGAATCTCCCATTGTCCCAACGCCTCACTGAATTGACTCTTATCTTCATAGAAACGGGCCTTCGCCGCGATCGCGTTCACTAAGTCCCGCTTCTCCTTCGTCAAACGCAAAGCCTTCTCGAAGTGGGCCTCGCCAGGATGCCGATCCCGAGCCTCCCGCAGAATATTCACCCGCTTCTCCAGATCCGCTTCGGATTCCACCCGCCGGTCCGTCTCAGCGATAAACTCCGATAAGGCTTGCCTTTGTTGCTCTTCCACATCCAGCTTCAGCGCTTCCAGCAACGCTTGGCCGGGATATTTAGCCAGGTACTCGTCGCAGATCGCCAACGCTTCGTCAAAACGGCGCTCCTTTACGCAAATCCGCGCTTCGTTGCAGGCGTTGTTGATAGCTTCGTGCTCGGAGCGAATCTTATTATAGAAGTTCTGGTACGGAGCCGAACCCGCAGGGGAGGTGGTGTCCGGCGCTTGCCGATCCAAATCCAGCACCACCTCCATCTTGTTCAGCGCCGTCCCCAACTCTCCCTTCGCCCACGCCTCCTGCGCCGCCTTGAATACCTTTTGCTTCTCCTGCCGCTGCCGCTGGTACTCCTCAGCTTGATGCTCCACCTCCTCCAACAACTGCAACGCCCCGGCATCTTGAGGCGAAAGCTTCAGCACATTCTCAAGCGCCTCGTGGGCATGTCCATAATCGAAGTTGCTGATGTGCTGGTGCGCCAGGCGCATCCAATCTTCGATTTTGCGCTGCTTGTTCTTCTTATCAATATCGGTCTTTAATCCATGAGCTGGGGCGTTTTCAGGATCCAGCTCAAGGACCTGATGGATTTTCTCCAAGGCCAGAAAGTACTCGTCCTCTTCGAAGCGCGTGCGGGCGCTTTCCAAGAGCTGCGCGATCGTTTTCTGTTGAATGGCCCAGTTGATCTGGCGCCGCAAGGACAAGATATCAGGATCGAGATTCCCTTCCGCTTCCAGCTCATTCAGGATCTCAGCCGCGAATTGATAGTCGTTCTGCTCATACGCTTTTCGGGAGGTCCGTATTCGCGGCTGGATGCGGGCAGGATCGAACAGTTCGATAGGTTCACCGCGCAGAGCCTTCCCCAGCGTGTCGGCGAACTCACGGGCGCTGGAGAAACGGTGCCAAGGCTGTTTGGCCATCGACTTGTGGATTACCCTGCTAAGCGCCTCGTTGACGGCCGGATTATACTCCGAGGCCGGCGGCGGAATCTGACGGAGAATCGCCTCGCTGATTTCGGCTTCCGAGTGACGGTCAAAAGGCCGTCGGCCCGTGAGCGTCTCGTAGCAAACAACGCCCATCGAGAAGATGTCAGAAAGCCGCGACAGCGCCTTCATCTCGATCTGCTCGGGCGACATGTAGAGTAACGTGCCGATAGGAATGCGGGTTGTCTGGCGGTCGACCAGGTGCACCACGCCGAAGTCGATCACCTTGACCGAGTCGTCTTCCATGACGAAAATATTGCTGGGTTTGAGGTCCCGGTGCACCAAGCCCCGATCGTGCGCGGCCTGCAAGCCGCGGCAGGCCTGCGTGATGATGTGGACCGAACGTTCGACGGTTAGCCTGCCACTCGAGTTCGCGATCAAATCGGCCAGGGTGGAGCCCCGCAAGAGCGGCATTACGAAGAATGGCCTGCTGACACCTTCTTGTTGATAGTTTCCCCGATCAAAGATCGTCACCACGTTTGGCGCGTCCCAGCCGGCCAGCACTTTCCATTCCTTCTCGAACAGCTCCCGAGCCTTGGGATCCGGCAGGTCAAGCATGACTTTGACCGCAACATCGCACCCCATACGAGTGTCGTAAGCCTGGTAAACCTCGCTCATCCCGGTCTTACTGAGGCGGGTTTTGATCTCGTAGCGATTGCTCAGCAACTTTGGTAAAGCCATAGCTGACTCGCGCTGCTCCCGCTCCTGCGGCCGGCGCCGCCTGGAAACGTGCACAAGAAACTACTCGAGCACTATCAGGACCTCCATTTTGGGATCCACAATCTCCGAAGGCACGAAGACGCTCACGTATCTCGACTCAGTGATCCCCTGCCACAGGGGCCCGTTCTGGTTGAACCTGAAGTACTGGTTATCCAACTTAAATGGGATGTCGCCAGGCGGCGATGGATCATGCCGAAGCGTCACACCAGGAAGCGAGTTGCGGACCAGGCGCTGAATCTCCGACGGGGGTGCGACTTTCGCGAGTCTCGGAAACTTACCGATCAAGTCATCGACGCCCATGCGCGCGCTTACGGAGAGGAAGAATTGCCCTTTGAAGTATTGATCCTCGGGCACCATACCAGACCACACCAGTTTATCTTTCAACTCCAGCGGAATGGGCACGCACTTGGACTTGACGACCGCTTCCAGCAGATCCCGCACCCTATCATCAAGCTCGGTGAAGCAAACTCCCAGGTTATCGTGGTCGTAGTCGGGAAGAGTCCGAATGTCAGCCTCGATCGAAAAGGTCGACAGCGCGCCTGCCAGACGGAGCATGGAGATGAAAAGCGATTCGGGGTGAATATGACGTGCCTTCCAATGGTGCTTGAGCTCGGGCATATAAGAGTTGACGGTGTGCAGGAGCCAGTAACTCGCCACTTCCGAAGTGGTGAAGTCCGCTAATCCCGGGCCCTTTTCGCGACGCGACCTGGCGAGTGAGCCGCTCTTGGCGGTCAGCACTTCAATCTGACGCCGGACGAGCATCATGAGGTACTCACTGGAAGAAATGCTGAGGCAAGGCGCAATGAACTTCGGGCTCAGGATGTACATGCCCTTTTGATTGCGCGTGACTTGCGCAATCCGCAGCGAAGTAAACCCGTCCAGGCTTTCGCCTCCGAAGAGCAAAGTGAAATTCTTGTTGGCCACCTGCACCGGTTTCTCTTCGTCGCCGAGGTTTTCGTCGAGCACCATGCAGGTCTTGGCTAGATAGCGCGTGCTGGGGGGCGCGGCGCCGTCCTGCCCTTGCCTCGCGCCGAGCAGCGTGACGTTCTTTCCGCCCGGACGCCGCTCGGGAACTGCCAGGTAGACATCGAGAGCGCCCTGCGTGGGTGGAAAGAACTCCTCCACCGGCCGTCCAGGCGGCAATTCATCGACTTCGGGAATGTCGAACACCAGACCGTCAGGCAGCACACCTCGAATGTATCGCAGCGTAAAGACCCCGTTTTCGAGGCTTTGCTCATCGATGTTGAGGTCGGTGACGCCCCAATTTGCAAAGTGTGACGACGCAGACCGGAACTCAATCAGGCTCTCGAGATACTCAACCTGCGTCTGAAAATGCTGCGGGGTCAGGAACATCCCCTTGGACCACACAACCCGATGCGGATTCTTCATATTATTAGTGCCGATTCCCTGATCGCCGTTTCACTTCTCTACTTCTATTTCTATCCAGACTTCACAGATCCTCGCCCTGGGCCCGCAAAATGCCATAAACCTGGTCCCGCAATGGATCGTGCATTTGGCGGGCGCTTTCCAAGTCAAGGACTTCCTGAAAGACCTTGCCGCCCGACAGTCCGGTCGCCACCAGAACGAGATGATCCGGCGGACGCATGGTGCGGAACGGCGCGGAAACCGTGACCACCGGCAAGTCCCCAAACTGCGGAGACTTACGGACTTCGACCCGATAGCGCAGCCCCTCGAAAAGGGCTGTTAGCGTGGGCTGCTTGGCGAAGAGTAAATTCATGATGCAGGCCCGAAGTACAAAATCCCGGACGCTGTCCGGATCGCGGGCCTGCCGGCCGGCCAACACCTGCAGGAGCATCGAAGGTGAGTAGGTGGAGGGATAGCACAGAACCCAGGTCATCGGCGACTTTACCGTGACCGTTTTGTAGTTGTTTTCGGTGCGTACCTCGTGCAGATATTCCCACTCGTACAGTTGTATCTGCGTTGAAATCGATTCCAGCGGCGTCGGAAGCTCCCGGCGAAGATCAAACGGGCGGCCGGCAACGCGCTGGTACAACTCCCGCAGTTCGGCCAGGTTCTGGTCCGCGCCCGCGACGCTTTCACGGCCGGCTCCTTCTATGTGTTCGCCAAGCACCCGGCGAGCCCTGAAAAGCGGAGCCATCGCATCCAGGTAATCCCGCAGTTGCTTTTCGCACAACTTGGTTACGTCGTTCGTGATTGTGTGCAGCCGAAGCAGTTGTTGAACGTCCAGTACTTGACCTTGGTCGAGCGCGTTGTCCATGAAGAGTCTCCGAGGGGGACCGTTGGCAGGGCTTGAGCTTCAGCCTGCGCCTAGCCCCTTTGACGGTTATTGTAATTCATTTATAGAAAACAAGATAGTACCCCGTGGCCGCCTGTTTGCGGCAACTCCACTTCGGCTAACGATGATATCGTTGGAAGACGTACAGAAATAGCCCAATGGCCGTGAAGATAACCCCAACCCGCAGCCAAGCCTTCCGCGCCGGCGTCGTCCGCCCCCGGTTTTTGACAGATTCCCTGATTGCGAGTACCAGAAAGACCAGGCCTAAGGCGACAAAGAGTGGACCGACGAACGTGGCCGGCAATGTAACTTGATGCAAACTGTCGCTCCACCCGGTGATTCAAAGGTCAAATTCGGAAACCGGCATGGCCACCAATACCAGCCTTCCCGCCGGCACCTTGCGAGCAACTGCTCTTGGCTTCGAGGCCGCACCGAAGACGGGTTTCTTGGCGCCTTTCGCGCGTTCAAAGCACTATTTAGGTCGCCCCTCCGGAGGCAAAACCTCAAGAGCGGCTTCCAGGAACTTCTTCCGTTCCTCCTCCGTAGCAGCCTTGCGATAAAGCGGCACCGGAACGACTTCCGGAGGCTTCACACCCTTAGGACCATAGGCGATCTTCACCTTTTTAGGGTAGCGGACGCCCCTCATATGGCAGCCCAGCATCTCGAAGCCTTCCATCTCCGCCCAGTAGAAGTCCGCGTCTTCGAAGTAACATGAGATCGCCTGCGCCCCCGCCAGCGCCGCTCCCACGAAATTGGCCCGCGCGAAATGGCAGTCCACCATGATGACGCCCCGTAAATCCGCAAACTCGAAAATCGCGTCGTCCGCCACGAGCTTGTCCATCCTGGCGTTCGTGAGCGCCGCCCGCTCGAAGTTAGCTACCCGAGCAGTTGCTTCGATGAACTGGCAGTAAGAAAGATCAGCCAGTCGGAAGTTCGTGCCTTCGAGAGTGGCCCGGTTGAAGATCGCGCCAGGTGCCGTAGCCTTGGTCAGGTTCGCGCTGGCCAAGATAGCTTCGGTGAGGTCAGCTTCTACCAATTTAGCTTCCGTGAGATTCGCACCCGTCAGGTTCGCACCCACCAGCTTGGCACGCGCCAAGCTGGCTCTGGAAGCGTTGGCCCCCTCCAAACTAGCTTCAGTAAGATCGCATCCAGCGAGGTTTGCGGCTTCGAGTTCCGAGTTGGAAAAGTCAGCCAAAATAAGGTCCGCAAAGGTGAACAGCGCTTCGCGCAGGTTCGACTCGGCGAAAACAGCCTCTCGAAGCTCGGCGCGCACGAAACGCGAGCCGCATAGGTCGGCGCCTGCAAACGACGTCCCGACCAAACCCTGCCGATCCGAGGATGCCTTTCTGGTCACGATTTCCCCTCCTTCCTAACAGATTTGCCAACCTTCAGCTTTTGCCCGGAGCCCTTCCCTTTCATTTGGGCAGCAGGATCGATGTCGTGCGGGGCAATCCCCTTGTCCCTCAGTTCGCCGCGGATGTCTCGTGCCGCGCTTTCCAAGAACCGAATGAAATCGGGAAACCGCGTGTCAACGGACTCCCCCAACGAAACCACGGCAACCTCAAACTCGCCGCCGCGCTTAGGACGATTCCGGTCGAATACCAGGTATGTTTGGTTGTAATCCAAGCCGAATGGCGGGTGGTTCGGAAGGTAGATGACTTCAGGATCATCCTTTTCCGCATTTTGCAGGCGCTCAACATGCTTGGGACCTTGGCGTTTGAAAACCTTCTCGAAATCCTTCAGATCCTTCTCATACTCTTTCAGCGGCTCAAGCTGTCCCGGCCCGCTCACGCCGAAGATCGACCAGACCCACATTCCTCGCCATCCGTTGTGAATTCTGAGAAAAGCGCGATAGCTAGGCGGGAAGCGGAAATCCAGGCGCTTCTCAGCTTCCACGATGTCTTCTTCAGGCGCGGGAGGATAGGCCCTATTAGACGGGTCTGTCTCCTCAACGCGATCCAACTCATTTACGTGCGCCTCCAGGCGCGCCACTAGCGGCGCGACGACTTCCATTATCCGGTGTTCAGACAAGTTATCCTCCTGTAATGGTTTGCTCTTGTGATCAGCATTTGCAGCTCAATGGCTTATCGTCCTTCTTCTCGCATGGGGCGTTTGGACCTGCGGGGGGCGGAATGGCGACATTCTCCTTGCCTTCTTCGCTGCATGGCTCGTCACTCTCGCAGTTAATGGCGGTCGCTTTTGTGATCAGCTCTTTATATTTAAGCTTGGCCAGCATTTTCTTGGTCTGCTGACCTAGTTCCGCGTTAAAAACCTTTTCCACGGCCCGTAAGTTAGAACAGCAACGATCGGGACCTCCGGCTTGAATTTCGTGCATATGATCAATCGCGCGGCCCTTATATGCTCTTCCACGCTTGCCCGAACTATCGGCACACTTTTTCCCTTGGAAGTCCCGCTTCTGAGCCTTCTTTCGACAGCAGGTACAGGCTTTTCGAGCGTGTGTGCTGTTATTGATTGCTTTAATCTTCTCTTTCGCATACCACTTTTGGCACGCGCCCCAGTGCGACATGCAGTAGAACTTAACAGCTCCCAGCCCGTCAGGGTCAGCATCAGTGAAAGGGTCGGCGGGGTACTGATAGAAATTCAACGCGGCACAGAGCCCAAGCGGATCCTGTGAGATGTAACGGCCCAGTCGCGGATCATAGTAACGGAAGATGTTGTAGAAAAGGCTACTCTCTGAGTCACGATATTGGCCGACGAAATTAAAGGGGAGCTCCGGAGCGAGACCTGCTGGCTGATACTGGTCGCGTGCTCCTCCAAATGCATGAGAGTGTGTAGCGAGAACAAGTTCACCGCGCTCGTCAAAGACTTCGACAGGCGTGCCTATCTGGTCGTAGGCGTAGAAGAAGAACTCGGAGCCTCGCGCCTGCCCGATAAAGATCGGGATATCTGGAAGCGTGACGTAGTGAGTTCGACTGCCATTGGGCAGGGCCTCCGCTCGTAGTGAGAGCCCTTCGTACAGAAACGAAACAGTTCCTTCGCTGGTCGTCTTGCGAGTGCGGCGGTTGAAGCGGTCGTATTCATATTGCCCTGCCAGAATCCCGTTGCGAAGGACGCACCTCAGATTCCCGTCGCGGTCCCACTCGTAGCGCCAATCGTCGGTTCCGTGCCGCGCCACAAGGTTTCCGGGACTGTCGTATTCCAAGGTCTCGCCGCCGGCCGCAGTTAGTCGATCACCGCGACCGACCATGGCGCCAGGTGCAAGCGGGCAGTCTATGAGATTGCCCGTTTCATCGTACCGGTACGATTCGACGACAAGGCCGCCACCATTCCGCACCTCGACAATGCGCCCGTTAGCGTCATACGTATAACGGAAGGTACCCCAGTGCCAATCCTCCATTGCGATGAGTTGGTCCGCAAGATCGTATCCGAACCGCCGCCACGTAAGTACTTTGTCATCCGCAGACATCATACGACGCCGGGACATCCGCCCAGCCTGATCGTAATCAAATGTCTGGCGAAGGCCATTGGGGTACGTGATCTCGACAATCTCGCCCGTGGGCAGGTACCGGAACGTGTACTCTCGACCGCGATCGATCATTTTCTCTACACGATGCCGCGAGCTGCGTATGTACCGCGTCTCATCGCCTAGGCTATCCCGGATCGCCATGACGTAATTCGCACGATCCCATTCGTATTGCAGGCTGGCACCATCGTGCGTTTCAGCAACGATCTTCGCCGCGTTGTCGTAAACGAACTTCGAAAAATGCGGCGTTTCACCTGAGCCTTCGGGCGGTTTGAGGGTTACGCTCGCAAGCTGCCCGTCTGAGGTCAGCTCGAACTGCTCCACGGCGCCATCGGGAAACGTGCGGGTCTCAATGTCGTAGTAGCCCTGGTGTGTGAGGGTGATCCGGTCGCCCGCAGCGTCGATCACCGCCGCCCGCCTCCGTAAGGGGTCCAGCTCGAAACGCAGTAGCTTCCCGTCGAACCCTTTCCAGGAGATCTCCTCGCCGATATCGTTATACTCGATCTCCAGACGCTCGCCCTTCCGATTGACGACAGCGGTGCGATTGTTCTCCAGGTCATACTCGTAACGCACACGGCCGCCCAGCGGATCGGTATCGGCAATTAGGTTCCCAAGAGTATCGTACTCGAACCTCCGAACCCTGCCCAGCGGATCAGTGATCGCGGTTAGATTGAGCGCAGCATCATAATCATAGTGTTCGGCGCCTCCGCCAGGAAGGAACGCCGCTTCCGGAATATCCATCGCGCGGTACGTGTATCTGGTTACTCGGCCGCTTGCGTCCACGTCGGATACGACATTGTCCAGGAAATCGAAGGTTTGTTCGTAGAGCGTGCCTTCGGAATCGAAGAGGCGAAGATGGCTGCCATCGGGGGACAACTCCCGCCGGATCTCATATCCGGTTTCGTCAACGAATGCTTCCAGCTCACCGCGGTCGTCGTAACGGTACTGAATCATGCCGCCATTCCATTCGACGCACTCCTTGATTCGCCCTTCCTCGTCATAGCGGTATTGCTTGGTGGCTCCCGAAGGAGAAATGATTCGAACAAGGCGGCCCTTCTCGTCCAAGTTCCGAAACCAGACGTTTCCAGCCGCGTCTGGCGTGCGTAACTCCCTATGCTCTGGGTCAAAGGTGTCACCCAAGGCCACGCTGCCGTCCGCGAGGACGCCCGCGATGATACCTCCCTCGCCATCGAGAAGCCGCTCGGTCACATTCCCGTTGGCATCTACATGCGATTTAACCACGCCATTCTCGTTCGTCGTGAACAGCGTCCTTCGTCCATACGAGTCAACGACAAGTGTCCTACTCCGCACCGTGTCATATTTCAGCATCCGAGTGAGTGAGTCGCCATCGCGAAAGGAACTGATACAGCGGCCCCCGGCGTCATACAGGTAGTTCACGGCTCCGGTGTTCGCTCTGACGCGCACCAGCAGATGATTCTTGTACGAACAGCGAACTGGCTCGGTGCAATCCCCGCTCCAGCCAACCAAATCCAGATCGCCATCCTGCTCGTACAAAACGCTCATCAGCGCCCGGCCGTCATGTCCGGTGGCAACCGACAGACGCGAGAGCAGCCCCGTGTGACTGTACTCGAGGTCTACGTTCAGCATCGGGGATTCAATGCGCGCCAATCGATTGCCGACGTAATGGTAGATTAACCTGTTACGGTTCGCGTCTTGGACCATGACCAGCAGCCACCGCTGCCAATTCTCCGCGTCCGCTAAGTACGTTTCCTCTGTAAGGTCAGGATATTGCAGGACCACTCGAACCTGGTCCCGCGATAGAATCACCGGCCCCAGTTTGCCATCGCACTGCTCGACGAGAAAGACTGAATCGCCGTCGATCGGGTCAATCTTCCTCACTGACGACTCGTCGAAGGTCAAGGACGGCGCGAAGTTGTCAAGCCACCCCCAACCAACCATCCCCGGTCGGCGAACTGAGCTGACGTATCGGCGAGTCAGGCGAGCCGGAATGGGGGACACCATATGGAAGTCTGTAACTTCATGAATCACCTCCCCCGTTCCAATGTCCAACTCACATTCCACGTGTCACCCTTTCCCTCGTTATTCAGTTAGTAAAGTGTTGCCGCACGGGCACCGGTCCTAGGTTCAAGTTCCCCCCGCGGGACAGCCGCTACCGCCTCCCCCCTGCCCAATCAACACGGTCATCTCACCCTGGACGATAGTGTTTGGCGGGGGCAACGGGACGAGGGCGTGGGGTTCCATCACGATATCGCCAAGGCAGGCGGCGGGTTTGCCGCCGATAAGAGTTACGCCCTCACCGCCTCCACCGCCTGGCGTGGTAACACCAGGGCCATGCGGAGCCCCGTCACAAACCGGAGGCGGGGCATTCGGGATTGAGCAAGTATGCTGATCGGTGATGCGCCAGGCCGGCTTGCCGCCGATGAGCACCGACATGCAGGCAGCGCCCAAAAGCGTCGAGCCGTGCATTGTCGGATCACCTAATCGTGCTGCTGGGCGTCCCATAGGCTATCCTCAAAAGTGCATCCTTCGTCAGCTTCCACGAAGCTCGCCCTATGCTCGTCATTCCCGCGAAACTTGTCCTCCGCGAAGGCGGGGGAGCGGGAATCCAGCCAGTGCCGTTGACCTGGACCCCCGCTTGCGCGGGGGTGACGAAGGATTGACGTTTCATTCTTAAAGATGGGCGACGCGCTTATAAACAATCGCCTTGACAAGCTGCGTCCCGGTTAGCCAATCTGCCTACTACGAGTTACACCTTTCAATCGAAAAATCCGATCTCGCAAAATCGCCGGGGCGTCGCGAGGATCGACGTTTTGGATCCGGCTCAGCCCCGAGAATACATAGCTCTTGCCGGTTATCGGCCCACGCACCGTGACCGTGCGGCCGCCGCCGTACTCGATCTGAAGCGCCAAGCCGTTGTCGATATCCTTCTGCGTGATGGTCAGCCGGCCTTGCGCTGTTTCTCCGCAGCATCCCACGCTTCGTTATCCTCGACTTTAAATTCAAAAGGCTCGCGCGTCAACCGCTCCAACAATACCGCGCCGCCGGAAAGAGCCCACCACACAACCGCCTTCTCCACCAGAGATCCTCCCACAAACCAGGCAAGGGGCAGTGCCACCCAGATGCTGAGGCAGTAGAAGCAGGAAACCAATTTTCCTGACACGCCGCCTCCCAGCCCATGCCGGAACTTGCGCAGAAGGTCCCATGGACCATCCTCGTTCGTGACCAGGTGAGTCACCCGCCAAACCGCTAGCGCCGCCAGCAGGAAGCGGAAACCATAATGCGTCGTCAGCGCCCATGGATTTGAGAACATGGCCTTAGTTGATCTTCACCAAGCTCCCCTTAATGGTGTTGACGCCACTTGCTTCCACGTTGATCGTCACGGCCTCAGCCTTGATCGAAGTGCTGCCTTTGATGTCGATACTCATTCCACTGATTTCAATCTGGCCGCCGGATTTCATGACGATCTTGGACTGGCCAGTCTCGAGCGTGATCTGGCTGCCCGCCGTGATGGTGAGATTGGATCCCACATCCAACTTGTCGTCGGAGCCAACCTTGGTTTCGCGCTTGCCCCCAACCTCATTCTTATGATCGGAGCCGATGCTTTCCGTCAGATTACTTCCGATGCTGACCTTCTCGTCCGCGCCGATTGTTTCGTCCAGGTTTGAACCGACCTTTATAGTCTTATTACTCCCTACGGTCTGGTTGTGGTCCGTTCCGATGTTGATGGTCTGGCTGGTGCCGATGCCTACGGTTTGGCTGGTGCCGATGTTGACGGACTCGCTGACGCCGATAGTCTTGCCGCGGGTCAAACCGATGGTCAATGCCTGGAGGCCGCCTATGGTGATTTCCTGCGCGGCGCCGATGTTCACCATCTCGTTGATTCCGACGTTGCGGGTGCGGGTGAGGGCGACGGTGATCGACTCGTTGGAGCCCACCGTCTCGGTACGGTTGCTGGCGATGCTGATGGTTTCGTTCGCTCCCACGGACTCCTTACGATTGCTGCCGATGGTGATGTTTTCGTTGACGCCGACCTTTTCGGTGCGATTGTTGCCGATAGTGATTGACTCATCGTGCCCCACGCTCTCGGTGCGGTCGTTGCCGATGGTTACGCTCTCGTTGTGTTCGATCTTCTCTTGCCTGTCCTTCTGCCCGTGGACGCGGATGAGTTCGCTGCCCTTGGTGTCATCGAAGATAAACTCGTTGTAGCCTCCACCGCCTTTGGTACTGTTCGACTTGACGCCGCTGATGACACCCTCGCCGGGAAGCCCGTAGGGAGGCATTTCCCCGGCGTTGTAGACGCGGCCGGTGATGATGGGCTGGTCGGGGTCGCCCTCGAGGAAATCGACGATCACTTCCTGGCCGATGCGCGGGATAGCAATCGCGCCCCAACCCTTGCCCGCCCACGGGTACGAGACACGCATCCAGCAGGAGCTATTCTCATTGCGCTTGCCCTCGCGGTCCCAGTAGAACTGGACCTTCACTCTTCCATACTTGTCGGTAAAAATCTCTTCGCCGCTGGGGCCGACCACGACCGCCGTCTGGCAGCCTTGTACAAAGGGCGCCGGGGTGAGGCGCGGAGGCCGGAAGGGGGTCGACGCCGGAATGCACTCGAAGCTGTTGCTGTAACTAAAGTCACCACTGCCGCCGGTCGAGGCGCTGGTGTAGTCGCCGCCCTGGGTGGCCACGTGACTGACGGCGGTGAGCAAGTAGGACTGGTTGACATCGTTCCGATAGTGGCCCTTCAGATCAAAGAGATAACCAGTGGTGAACGCGCGACAATCGCTCGAGCCCCGCGCCACCACGCGCGGCATCTCCTGTTCCTGGAGTCGAATACGAGCCAGGCTGTCGCCGTCGGCCCGTTTGCGATATTCGCCAGGGTAGTCATAAATCTCATAAGTGTCCTTACCCTTCACGCTAGCCGCAAGGTTGGAACTGGGGGTCTCGAAATTGTAGTCTGTCACCGAATACTTGCCCGGGCGAACTTCCTGCTCCTGGCGCCACTCGAGAATGATGTCTTCTTCCTGCCAGGTTCCAGGAGTCAAGGCATAGCGGACGGAGGGCTGATTGGGACACGGCTTCTGCGCCGCGGGGTCGTTGGCCAGCACGAGAGTATGCTTGCCGTTCTCGTGCTCGAAAAAGTAAAAGATGCCTTCTTCCTCCATGAGCCGCGAGACGAAATTGAAATCGGTTTCGCGGTACTGCACACAGTACTCGCGCTCGACGAAGCTTCCATAGAGTTGCAGCTTGTAGTCGCTGAAATTGAGGTCCTTGAAGATTTGTTGAATAATGTCGGGCGCTTTTTTGTTCTGGAAGATGCGGCAATCGGCCGTCCGGCTCAGGAACCAAAGCCAGGGAACCATCACCGCGTGATACTGGGTGAAACCTTTCTCGTACGACCCTTGCGAGAAGCGGCTGACCACGCCATTCCAGTAGCGATCGGAGCCGTCTGCGAGAGTAACCCGCAAGGTCACACTCTTACCCACCAGATTGTCGAACGAAATAGAGCGGTTCTCCGATAAGAGGTCGAGTTCGAACTGGAACAGCCGGGAGATCGCCTCGCTTCCGTGGAAACCACGCAAGAGCAACACATCCTCGCCCAGCGGGGTATCGATTGCGATTAGCCGGTTTTGCTGAGTATAGGTAGCCACGACATCGCCTCGGTGCAGCTCATAAGAGCCGACGGTTAGGGATATTTAGGGGCGCGGAAACCCCATTGACCGCTGGTCGTTCGGCTGAACCGCCTGGAGAAGCAAGTGCCCGCTCTGCCTGCTGAATCCTTTCATCCAATTGCCTGAGTGCTTGCTCCCTCTGCTCTTTGAGTTTCCTTCTGGTATCCGCAATATCTTCCTCGGGGCTCCCTGTGACGGCCTGGCTCCAAGACTTTCCGCTCTTCAGGCGGACCGCGGCACCTGCCCAGAATGACGGCTCTTGCATCTTCAAGAAGGAATTGAGTGTTGCCGCCCCGAGCGCCCACGCCAAACCGGCCAATCTGGTTTTAAGCTCCCCATCTTTGTTCTGGGCGCTCGGTTTCCTGGCCTTGGAATCCATGAACTCGCCTGTCTGATGCAGAGCGACATCCTCGAGGGGATCTGAGGCAAATTTGAGTGCCTCCTTTGCAAGGTGATGATTCGCATGTTCGAGTGCCTTACCGGAAAACTTAATGGCGGCGAATCCTTCCTGGACTAACTTCGAAAGCCCAACCCCGATATTGGCGACTGTTGCCACTCCATTAACAACCTCCGATGTGCCCTCTAGGCGGCGCACGTTCTTGTCAAGCTCCTTGTCGATGCCATCAAATAGGGCGACCGTGCCGGCACGGAGCTTGTGCAGTTTCTCCAGGCGCTGCTGCAACAACACCGCCTGCGCCCTCGCTGACAACCCTCGATGTGCGTGCGCGCGTAGCGACCCTGGCGGGTGTGACACTCCACGGCACGTGGTGCCATCGTCAACCTCGAGTGGATTCTCCACTTGGCACATATGTCCTGGAGTGCGCTCACCTGCCATGGGGTTCGTCCCTTCGCCTCACTTTATGCAACAGGCGGAACCATATCGCGCTCACTGAACACAGCCTGCCAAGCAGGCTCTTGGAATTCGTCTGTTTTCAGCCAACCGAGCCAACCGAGCCGGGGTGCATCCGCAGACTCATCGGTCAGGGCGCACCACGGCACCTCCGGCGCTCGCAGGATCAATTGAACGTCAAATTCGAGCGCCAGGCCGACGAAATATCGCGTCAGCTCAAGCAATTCTGCGAAAGCCCTGCCATCCGGCAAGAAGTCCTTAAATCGCTCAAGGCCGATGGGTCCGACGCGGATGCGAAAACGTGCCTGCTGATTCCAAACCGCATCCCCGGCGATGGCGCCCACACCGAGTTGGTTGTGGAGCCCTTCCTGCTGAAGGTAAGAGAGGCTCGATTCATCCAGGGCGAACCATTTGCCGCGAAATTGCTCGACTTCTATAGGCAAATCGAAGTAGTCCCGCAGGATTCCCCGGAGGGCGCTGGCCGAGTGCGGCCGCTGGGCGATCAATCCGGCATAACGCAGCAGAGCGTGATCGCGAACCTCACCTAGCCTGCCGCGAAGCCCCGGGGTACCCATGCCAATCAAGTCAAACAGGTACTGAGTGAACCTATCATCCTGCTTGCCGCCTCTGGTGGAGCGCTCGAAGCCGATCACAAAATGATGCTTCTCCCAGGCTCGGTAGAACAACGAGATCATGCGATGATTGAAGAGGTCCAGGAATGCCGCCAACGCATCGTCCTTTTCGGCCTGGAGAGCGATCAAGAGTTCGGTATAGTGCGCGGGCAGGACGCCTTCCGGCCCGGTCAGTCCCATAAAAGCCACGGTCATACGGGCCGGCCGGGCATCATCCGGCGCACGCTCGATATGGTGAATTGGGCCGGGCGGAAAGCTCATAGCCAAGTGGGCGCAAAAGCGGGCGATTTCGCGGGAAGGCAAGGCCTCGCCACCCACCGCTTTACGTTCGGGATAGAGGTGGGCGAGCAGGCGCACCGCCTGAAAGAAGCTGAAGTCGTAGCCGCGGTCGAAGAGGAGCTTTTCTACAGAAGGACCTGTTCGCCCGCCCGAGGCGCCCATTGCCTGAGTACTCCTTTCCTCTGTTTTGTTGTAACTCGAAGCTCGCTAAAAGAGTTGATGGGAGAGTAGAGACCGAAGAAACGTTCTAATACGGAAGCCAGAAGATACACGCCGCTACCCACGTACTGGTCTTCATCAAACTCCGCGGACACCCGAATGCCCTGGCAGAACACCACCCCATACTCCGAGTCAACGCGAGCGATCTGGGGAGTGCTGGAAATCCCGGTGATGCCCGCGATCTGTGTTTGAACCACAGGTCCACCCGAGAATTCGTAAAGCCTGAGAATTTCCTGCAAGGCATTCAAGCCGCCATCAATGATGGAGAGATGATTCAGTCCAAGGTGGGAAATGAGCCGCCACTGCAGGCTTTCGCGCGTCGAATGCTCTTGAGCAGGCCCCGTCCCCAAGGGAGGCCGGACCGTCTCCGTGGGTTTGCGCAGACAGCGGATGCGGACGAGAGGGCCGGACTCCATCTCGAGTTCGCCGAACTCTCCGGTGAAAGGCAGCTTGGCGGGCAAGTCACGGTTTGTGCACGTGACATGCACCGTCAGAGTTTCAACCGGCGGCAAGCTGGGCTTGAAGCCGAGATCGACCAGTGTAAGGTACACGTCCGTGCCGGCGTCGCCTTTTCGGGGGGAAGCGCGGCGGCTGGAATGCCAGAACGTCTGCCCGGGGTCCCTCTGGTAACTGTGGCGAAGTGAATAGAAGGGTTGATACTCCTGGGCTTCCTGGGAATAGGGAGCCGTGGAGGTGACCCGATCGATCGAATAAACCTCTGTCGCCATCTCGTTGTGGACATCAGGAATGACGAGGTATTCAGAAACCGCGTGCGAGATTCGAATCGGCTCCGCGCACCTCTCAAAGAGATTGATGATTGGTGTGCATCCAAGTCGAAACGTATCGGCGCTGACGGTTTGCTCGAGTTGGGTCAGCCGCCCCTTAGGCTGAAATTCGTCGAGCAATATGAGGATTTCGAACCTGTCGTCAAAGCCGGTTCTAGGGACGCGCTCCAGTCCGGAAATTTCAAAGAAGAGGAATTTTTCCGGGAAACTGAAGTATTCCTGCAGCAGCCGATAACCGAGGAAGCTTCTGTCGGAATAGGGCAGCAGTCCTTCTTCCCGCCCGAATCCTACTTCGCGACACTTGCCGGGAAGGATGACCGGGGGCGTGCGGGAGCCTTTCGCGGAATTGCGCACGATGACTTTGGATGCGTTATTAAGGAGGAGCTCGTAGAGCGTGTGCGCGGTTTGACTCTCGCTACCTTCGCCGCTCAAATAGAAGCGCAGGCTGTTGAGCTGTAATTCGGCGAGTTTTGTACCGCCCGAGCACCGGAGTTCAATCCGAACCACGGCTGCGGCGTCGCCGGCCACCGGTCCCAACGACAAGGCCGACGGCAGTATGACGGATGCTGAGGCCACCTGCAACGGCCAGAGAGTGACGGGGTAGCAGGTTCGGAACCGGCACGGGACCCCGCCAACCGGCTTCGAGTACAGGGTGCCGCCCTTCTCGACTGGATATCCGGTTGTAAGTTTTCCCTGCTCCGGATCGACTTCCAGTTGCGCGATGGACATCGCAGGGATAGGACGGAGGTAGTGGGGATAAAGGATCTCCAGCAGGGCTTCAGTGATTTCGGGGAATTCGTCGTCGACTTTGCGACGCACTCGCGCCGCCAAAAAAGCGAAGGCTTCGATCAACCGTTCGACGTGTGGATCGGGGCAGGGCTTTGACTGCAGTTCGAGGCGGCTGGCTTCGTGGGGATACTTGGCTGCAAACTCCGCCGCCATCTGGCGAATGAAGGTCAGCTCGCTCTCGTAGTAAGGGAGCAGATCATCCCTCATTTATTCTTCCCCGTGACTGAAAACTTGCCGCTGTCCCCTTCCAGAACGGTGTCAAACGTGATCGACTCCGGCGCGGGCTCGATCTCGAGCAGTGCTTCCACCCGGAATTTCAGAGTCGGGTCCAACTCATTCCGGGGCTCGGCCGTTACCGAGACACTGGAGAGGCGTGGCTCGAACATTCGTATCGCATTCTCGATCGCTAAACCCAATCGTCGCTGGTCGCCGAGGCTCCGGAGGCTCAGCAGGCTGAAATCAGGCAAACCAAAAATGAGCAGCGAGCTGTTGCACTGCTCGAACTCCGGAGAAAGCGGATGTTCCATTCGCCGGGTATTGAGCAGGGCGCTGAGATCCCGCCAGACGGCCTCCTGCAAGTCGCGAACGCTCGGGGATCGTCTCGACGCGACACTCTGGCCCGACCCAGGACGGCCGCCGATAAGCCTATCCAGGACCGAGAGGCTAACTCGAGTTTGACTGCCTAGGGTAGCCATCGTGATGCAGAGAATCGCGCGTTCAGAGGGTTCCTAGCACCTCACGCCGCGGCACGGTAGGGTTCAAACCCCAGAACTTTGCCCGACGTCGTCCTTGACGGCCGGCTACCCCAGACTCGAGTACTTCCCGTCACTACAGGCGAGCGCTTGCCACGGGTCGAGCCGACACAGCCGGAGGAAGAAATTTGCGGCCTTGTCAGGGTTTGCCGTGCCAGCCTTCTCATCCTTGTAGCACCGATATAGTCTGCTCCACACTGCTCCAATTAAAGCCGGGCTTTCCCAGGTTTCGAGCTTAAACGTGTCGATCTGCTCCGCCAGTTCCTCGAGGATGGTTTGAGCGAGCTTTTCCCGCTTGGTCGACCAGCAGATTTCAGCCAGCAGCAGCTTGCGTTGAAAGCGAGCGCGCCCATTCGGCTCTGCCGCAGCCAGCCGAGTCATCTCGGCCAAGCCCTTGTCAATCTGTCCACTCCGCACCAGGTTCGCCGCATTCTGCCAGGAGCCATCCGGCAGAGTTGCCGTGTCGGCGCCAAGTAAGGACGGGCTCTCGTGCGCCACGACCGTGACTTGGTCCGGACCGGAAGCCTCGCCGGTCGGCGCCGTGGCGGCCGGCCGGTCAGGTTCATCTTGGCGCTTCTTGCGTAAGATGCCGTTTAAGACGGTCTTGATTTCTTCCAAGGTAGCGCGGCTTTCAGTCACCGGCGGCATGATGTCCGCAGCCGCTTTCTTTGCCTCTTCCGGGGTTGTGTATTGCTGGCCATTCAGGCTGATGAAAGAGCCGGTGACCTTCTCGTCGATGACCTGCTCGAGCTGTTTGACCTCTCCGCTTGCCTGCTCGAAATCTTCCCACATCAACTCATACTCGGCTCGAGGGGTAAACCTCACGGCCTCGTTGAACTGCTCGAGCGAGGTGCTTTGTTGCGGTCGCCTCGTCTCCTGAAAATGAACAAACGAGTAGTTTTCTCTGTCATCCTTGCGCGCCGTGAGCGGAATTTGGCGAATGACCTCGGCCATTTTCTCGTTGAGCCACTCGAGCGGACCGCAGCGGGAGTCTACCTCGCCGTCGGTGATCAGAGGATAGAGCCCGGCATCCCAGAAGCGCGTCGATAATTCGCGAATCAGCCACAAACCGTCGCGCAGCCCGGCAAACCCATGCAACCTGATACTGGCCTCAGTGAGCCAGATGGCAATTCGCAGGTCTTTTGACTTCCGCCCCAGCGCTGCGGAGGCCAACTCGCTCAAAACCGCCCAACCGGAGTTGCCGGACTCCACAGGCTCCCAAATCCCTTTGTCGGCTATGTCGTAAGGGTTGGGCCGCGCCTTCTTCAAGTCAACCCAGTCCTGGGTTGCCTGAAGATCCTCCCCGGCGGGCCTGTCAGGGCTGATTGGAGCCAGCAGGTCGTCGCTAATGACTCGTGGTGTTGGCATGTTCAAATTCAATCTGCCGGACTTCCAGCATGGGAAAGTCACGATCCCCGGCAGCAAAAAGGCGCTGGCCTAAGCCCAGTGCGAGCTCCTGGATGTCCGGGCGCCAGTTGGTGGCGCGGCCCAGTCTCACTCGTTCATCGCAATGGAGATGAGAATTCGCGTACAGGACAGGAAGAAACGCCTCACCTCCGTTTCCCTCGCGTAGTTCAATGCGTGCGGGAATCCAGATGAGGTCGCGGGAATGTTTCGGCGGCTCGATCGACACTAAGCTCACGGCCTCCCAGGGTATCCAGTTGTATTCCGCCTCGATGAAGGCTTCGAGGAAAGGGCCGATTAAGTCGTCACAGTCCTTGAAATCCTCGAACGCCCAGTTGCCGTTAAGCCGACCCGCGAGCGCCGGGCGGGAAGCCTCCGCCTCCTCCAACAGCAAGCGCGCCTTTCCCGGCTGCCCTTCGCGGAGGCAGTTCAATGCCTCGAAATGAAGCTCCGCATAATGAGGAGTCACCGGTTGCAGATGCGGCCGGAGCCCTTCCGAG
The DNA here is from genome assembly GCA_050010015.1 of Terriglobia bacterium. Lineage (GTDB taxonomy): Bacteria > Acidobacteriota > Terriglobia > UBA7540 > UBA7540 > CAVROP01. The sequence continues at coordinate 9,857 of JBEKLY010000005.1, read as the reverse complement.
AAGAGACGCCGCCGGGCTCGCTCGGCTTGCAGCACATTTCTATAGGGTTGCACCGCCAATTCGGAATCCGAGCTCTGTTGGCCGACGACTTCAAGTTCTTCATCGGCACGGTCAAGGTCTCCAGCGAAGCACAACAACTCAAAAAGAAATGTGCGCCTACGATAATCGGCCGGATTGGCCTTTACCTCTTGAGAGACATGTTCGATAGCTGCCGAGAGCTTGCCGGCACGCAGGAATTCTTGAGCATCCGCCATAGAACACCCCGCTACACAGGAAACGTGTCAAAAATGCCAAGCCTAGCCGCCGGCCACGGCAGCAAACTGCGCGCGCCGTATGTGTAGGAGATCGTCCACGCCTTGACCGGCGGCCGCCGACCCTTTGCGCTGAAGTGAGAACGGCTGTCAAGGGGCGTCTCACCTCGGGTGTTGCTCTATGCAGCCACTTTGTTCGCGGTCCGGTCCCAGCCACCTGTGACGTTGCCGCCACCCGACCCGTCAGCACGCTTTTGTTGGGTGTAGGTCCACTTGATAGTGCCGTAATTGAAGCTGACTTGCTCGACAGGGAACCCGTGCTCCCCTTTCGAACTGCCTGACGGGACAACGCTGGATATAATGACTTGTCCCATCTCGACTTTCATGTAGGGTAGCTTGTCACCCCCAGCGCGACATAACTCGAGGGTTACCGTCTTGACATGAGTCCCCTTGCAACACGCCTCGAGCAACTTGGCAGTCGCAGCATCCGTGAGCTTCGTTACCGTAAAATCCTCATGTTCACATCGTTCCGCAGATCCGCCCCCCGCTGAACTAGCGGTCGCCGAAACAGGCTGGTGAATGCCATGATTAAAGGAGAGGATCTCAATCTGGTCCTTGTGTTTATCGTCTGTAGACTCGCCCTTGATACCGTCGACGTTTAAGAACGCATCGAACGCCATGATTTGATCTCCTTTTTGTGATTTGTAGTTGTTGGGTTGCCCGCTAACAGATTCACTTGGCCCTGCGCGCCGTAATGACACGCGCGCACTTCCTCGAGCCGGCCCGGCCACTCCACGAGGGTGAGCCAGGGTCGACTAGTGCTCGCTGACGAAAGTCCGCGTCATATAGCAGAGTGCCCGGAAGGGCGGGGCTTTAGCCCCTGAGGCAAACTGGCTTCAGGGCCTAAACGCCCAGCCCGTCACGCTTCTGGAGGTGGCGGGGCTGAAGCCCCGCCCTTCCATAGTGCCCAGTTATGACGGCGATTTCCGTTATTGAGTACTAGTCTTTCATCTTGGAACATACGCCGTACAATTCGAGAAACTTCAGGTCGCGTCTAAGCCTTGGGTTCCGGCAGCCTGGCCACCAGCCGGAGAGACACGGTCAACTCATCCAACTGGAAATGCGGCCGCAAATAGGCGACGGCAGTGTAGCAACCGGGCTTGCCAGGGATCTCCTTCACCTCAATACGAGCCTGACGCAACGGGAATTGCGCCTTCGCTTCCTGACCGGCAGTGTCATCCAGCAAAACGTAGTTGGCAATCCAGTCGTTGAGGAATTTCTCGCAATTCTCCCTCGACATGAAGCTGCCGATCTTGTCCCGCATGATCACCTTGATGTAATGTGCGAATCGGGAGATGGCCAGCATGTATTGCAACTGCGTGGACAGCCGGGCATTAGCGGTGGCATCGGCGCTGTAATACTCCCGTGCTTTCTGGCACGACTGCGCGCCCAGGAAGGCGGCATTGTCACTTCCTTTGTAATGGCACAACGTAATGAATCCGAGCTTGGATAACTCGTTCTCCCGGCGGTCCGTTATGGCAATTTCCGTGGGACATTTCGAAGCGATATCGCCGTCCTCAGTCACGAAGGCGTGCGTCGGAAGACCTTCCACCAGCCCGCCTCCCTCCACACCACGAATGGCAGCGCACCATTCGTATCTCGAGAAAGCGTCCGTAAGCCTGGTTCCAAAAGCATAGGCCGCATTTCCCCAAAGATACTTGTTATGATCTGTGCCCGTCACCTTCTCTTCATAATTGAAGCCCTCGACAGGGACAGTGTCCTTACCATAAGGAAGTCTCAGCAGGACGTGCGGTAGCGTGAGGCCCACATAGCGGGAGTCCTCGCTTTCGCGGAACGATTTCCAGCGGATGTACAAGTCGTTGTCAAAAATCTTGGCGAGATCGCGTGGCCCCGCCAGATCCGTGAAACTCTGCCAATTGAACATTTCGGGGTTGGCGGCAGCAATAAAAGGCGCATGCGCGGCGGCCGCTACATTCGACATTTTCTCCAACAGTTCAATATCCTGAGGATGTCTTCCAAACTCGTAATCCCCGATCAGTGCAGCAAACGGCACGCCGCCCAAAGTGCCGTAACCGGGATCGTGGATCTTCTTAAACGTTTGGCTTTGGTCGAATTCCGAGGCCTTCTGCAAGTCCTTCAGCAAGTCCTTCTTGTTAACGTTCAGGACGTTGATCTTGAGCATCGTGGACGTTTCTGACTGGAAGACCAGGTAGTGTAAGCCGCGCCAGGACGCCTCGATTTTTTGCAGCTCAGGGGCGTGCATGACCTCGTTCAACTGATTCGAGATCAATTCGTCGATGGCCGCGATGCGGGTATTGAGCATCGCCTCGGTGTCCTTCGAGACCACCATCTGGCCCTTGAGGACTTCGTCGATAAGAGTCTGCAACCCGTCTATGGCCGGACGCTTTTCCTCTTCCGTCTGGGCTAGTCGTCCTTCGTCGATAATTCGATTCAGCAGGCTGCCACCCGCTTCAGCGGCCGCCGGCGTGGCCGGCTGCGCTGCGCCAACTGCCTGAGACTCCGCCATCTTGGACTCTGCCGCCATTTCAACCCTCCTTCTTCGGTTCGACTGCAGATTCACTGGCCGGCAAACCGGTTTCGGCTCGCAACTGGTTTAGCTTGTCGGTGTTTTGCAGCACTTCCTGCAATAATCGATCCAACTTATCGTTTCCCTGCAGGCTGCTGACCATGTTCGACAACTGCCTGCGCACCTCCAGCAGCTTGCGCAGCGGCTCGACTTGCTTGGCGACGTTAACCGGATCGAAGTCGTCCATGTTCTTGAAGCGAAGTTCCACGGGTATTTTGCTGTCGTCGTCGCTCAACTTGTTGTCAACTTTGAAGGTCACTCGTGGTTCCATCTTGCCGAGCACCTGATCGAAGTTGTCGCGGTCGATTTCCACGAATTTCCGGTCCTTGAGGGCTGGCAGCGGCTTTGCCGGTTGTCCGGACAGATCCGCCATGACCCCGAGAACGAAGGGAATCGCCTTCTTCTCGATTGCGCCGCCAGTCTCCACGTCGTAGGTGATATGCACGCGCGGAGGCCGAACTCGGCCTATCTTCTTTTGAATACTCTCCCTAGGCATGTTATGGGTCCTCCCCAGCGGCTACCACCGCAGTGAGCGGGTTTGTTCAACGATTAGTGTCCAATCTGTACCTAATCGTTACAAGTTTTTCACTAGAAAGTCAAGAGAAAAAGTACAAGATGTCCCTGTGATCCGGCACGCTACGGGCCGTTTCCGCACCGACTTGACCGGAAATCGGCTCTCGAGCCAACACGAATTGGCCCCGTTGGCCCCAGTCGGGTCGCAAAACAAAGCCTGGCGCGAACCTCCCCTGACATGACTGAAATTCAAATTCGATTCCCACTCGGGGCTACTTAGCTGCCTGTGCCGGGCATTTCAACCCTTGATAAAACTGCGGGTTGAAAACGTCGACGCCGCCGGGGAATTCAACGATTTCCATCTGGACGGGAGCAGGATGAATCGGTTTCCGATCCCCTCTTTCCCCGCCGGAATACCTCCATTCGACAATCCTGCCATTGAGATCTCGAGGCTCAGCGTCACCAATGATTCGGAAAATGCCCCAGATGCCCGTCCGGGAGGCAATATTAAGTTCGAGGGGTCCACCCTTAATCCATGCAGTGGCTCCGAGAGACTGCGAGCCTGCAGGAGGGGGCCACGTGAACTGCTTCTGGACCTTGGTCGTCCACGGATAATGCCTGCCGTCGATTTCGAGTTCCAGAATCGAGTCTCCGAAAGCGGGGTCCAGTTTCGGTCGCAGGATAAAAATAAGATGCGGCTGAGTGGCCCCGGCAGGGAAAAACGCGTCTGCGACTGCTTGCGCGCTGTTGAGGAAACTCAGAACTTCACCGGTTACTTGTGGTTTACTGGTGGGATCCTTCTCCGTCCATCGAGAACCCTGTTTTTCAGTCAGTTTTCCGAGCGTTTGAACCTGGAACTTCCAGATCTCGCCGCTCTGCGGCGCAAACCACGTCGTCAACTCCTCGACGCTGGTGTCCGCCTGTGACGAGGGCTGAAATGGGTACTTACTGAGCGTGCTCCTGATGCGTCCGCAGAAGGCACGCGCTTGGCCATTCAACTGGCCCAACTCGACTATTGTGTTGTTGGAGGGAATGAAGTGACTCGCAAGCTGGATGGGCTGATCGAGCAACCGCTTCACTGTTTCGTCCACTCCCTTGTCACCTAAGGGTTTGAAACCATACGCAATCTGCGCCACGATCCCCAAAGCTTTATCGCGGCTGTCACGGGCGGATTGACAGACAGTCGGATCGGGATTGCCCTCAGCGCTAGCAATCTGCCGCATCGAAACACCCAACTGCTGAAGCGATTGGATGTATGCGGTGTTCTTATCAGTTATCCATTTATCACTCCCCGGCGTCACCACGCACTGAACGGGCTGGAAAACCCGCGTGATGTCCGCGGGGCTGCTCCAGACCTCCGGCGTGCTAGTGGATGTGCCGTGCGGTGTTAGGGTATCTTTCCCGCTTCCCGTCACCCTCGAAATAATCTGGCCTACAATCGACGGTTTCTCCGCCAGCTGCGAACTCTGCTGTCCCACCGCAGCTTGGAAGTTAGTCCCGTTGGCTGTCATCTCGAGCAACGCCAGGAGCGGAGACTTGTAATCTGCCAATGTCTCCAGCTTTCCTGCCGCATCCGCTGCACTGGTGAAGCGGGTCACACTGAACCCCGCCAAGAAATTCCGCCAGTGATCGATGTAGTCGTCGATGAACTTACTTTGAATGGCTTGCGCCACCGCTGCGTCCTCGGTCCCGCCAGCGGCCGACCCCGACGCTTGCCCGGCCACACAAGGATTACCGAACGCGCCCGCGTTGACCTGTTTGGAGGCTGATTGTACATAATCCCAGCCTTCTTCCGTATAAACTCCGCTCACTTCGCCGGAACCAGTCAGAACCTCGCCATACTTGGGAGCCAGAGCGCTAAGGCGCTTCGGCGTCGTCAGCGCCGCTGGACTGCGGGCAAGTATGCTGGCATACTTTGCCTCGATGCCATTGGACTGGCCTAGGTACCGCAGTGCATGATCTCGAGCTTCGCTATCTATAACCAACGGCAGCGGATTCCCGTCACCGATCTCGTGCGCGTAGAATTCGATCTGTTTATCCGCGACCGCCTGCCAGTTCGTATCGGCGGGCCGAAGTGCCCGTGCCTCATCGTCCAGGACACGGGAGACCAAAGTATATTCAGCCTGGCATTCACTTTTTGAGATCATCAAATGCGTTCTCAACTCATCGTAAATCAATTGGTAAGAAGCGCCTGCGCCTGGGCTCCGTAGCTTTGTCACTAGCGAGCCGTTCAAATCATTGAGAAGCAGGTTTCGAAAGCGCTGGAAGTACGCGTTCCTTGCCGGTTCGAATAAGTCACTGCCGGAGTAAAGGCCCCAACGCAAAGACCAGGGCCTGTGGCCTCGCTCGTACTCGGCCAGGCGCTCGACGGGAACCCGCAGAGCGTCAAGGGAGTCAAGCTCCGCGCGGGTTGCCACTTGGCCTGTCTTCTGAGTCGCCGCGGCCTGAGTTGCCGACTTGAGATCGCGCATAAGACTGAAATTCCCCGCGAACGACCAGATGAATGCAAGGCACAACAGGCCGCAGACGCCGCAGACGGAAACGAACAGAGCGCGGCGATATCGCTCTAAACGAGGATCAGAGGGCACTAACTTGCGAGTTGGCTGGTCCGCCAAAACCACGCTGTTAAACACGTCCGAAACGAACATCCAGCGGGGCACCAGTTTACCCCGTCCCACGCCTCTCGGTGCAGTCGCGAGATTGCCCTCGCGGAAAATTCGGGTGGCGTCCCCGCTAAAAAATCGGGTGGCATCGATTCCGGGTTTCAGGATGGTTTCATCGGTGCGAGTGTTGACGGCGTCCAGTGCCGCTTCCACTTCGCGCACCCCGGTGAAATAGTAGCCCCGGAGCAACGGGCCGGGACGCAGCGAAGCAGGTCGAAACACTTCGGTCAGAAATTCCACCAGAGGCGAGCGAATGCGGTTAAACTCGCGGGGGAATTCGTAGACGTTAGGCCGTCTGGATGGGTCGGGCTCGTGAGTCAGATGCCGAGGCCGTCTGTCGGCAAGGGCCTGATAAAGGGGCCGAAAAGAAGCGACAAGCCGCTTAGGCTCCGCCTGCGCGAACACCTCCGCGGAGCGATCCGCGCCTGCCTGGCGAATGGGCAGAGTGCAGCCCAAGACCTGGCGGGCCTCCGGCTCCGGCAGCCGGCGGAAAAAATCCGGGAAATATAGAATCGAATCGCACTTCGTGAATACCTGGTAGACGGGGAACTCGACTCCAAACACCTCGCCCACCGCCCGTAACCGTTCTTGCCAGTCGCGGCTCTGACGTTCCAAACGCTGACGGTCAGACGTCGCCCCCGTCAATTCCTTCACATCGGAGAATCCGATGACGCCGCGCAGTTGCCATCTTTGATCGGATTCACCCCAAAGCCGCCGCCACAAAGGGAGCGGAGGTTTTCCCCGTAGCACACCCAGGAGTTGGGTCCAGCGGGCGAGATCGCCGCTGAAGAGCCGCCCGGAGAGTTCGACGAAGACTGCGTTCTTGGCCAGCCAGAGGTTGCAAAGCCGGGTGGCAGCGAACGGCGTGGGTCCGAACGCCTGGCCTGCGAGCAACTGCGGCTCCAGATCGGAGTTGAGGAAGGTACTGGTTTTTCCGCTCCCCTCCGGCCCGATCAGAAGGTAGAGAGGAAGGCTGAAAAGCGGTTCCTCCTGGGTGCCGGCGTAGGCAGGAGCCTTGGCCAGGGTTGCGTTAGCCTCCGCAATCAGAGCGGTCAGGGCTGCATCATCCTCATGGATCGCTGGCTTCGGATTCGGGACAGGGGGTGTGCGAGTCTTGGCCCTGGCTTGCGACAGACGGTACCAGGCGAAAAGACGCGCTGCAATGACAATAACAAACAGCATTCCCAGGCCGATCGCCGTCCACCGCAGTCCAAATTCGATGAGATCACGGTTGGAGTGCACGTGCTGGTAGAGGGCCAACACCCACACCAGAGACAGATACACGCACAAGTAGAAAAGGAGACCTTTGATAGTCATTGCAGGCCTGCTATTCTGCTAGCCCAAGGCTCTCAGCAGATCGGTGCCCATGGAAGACAAGATCAACTTCAATATCACAAAGCAAAGAAGGGTGAAACCCGCCGCCCCCAACATATACCAACGAAGATGGTTGATGCGCTGAATGCGCGGGAGTGGCGCCGCGGCCGCTTGCGGTGGAAGGTCACCCGAGGGCGAAATCTGGCGGCGCAAGGCCCGGATGTCCTCGATGCGCTTCCTCACCCTCTCCGTAATGCCCTCTAATTCGGAGCGAAGGCCGCCCGAGTACCGCCCTTCGAACCCGAGCAGGAGGCAGAGGAGATAAACCTCAAGAATGCCGGCCAACTGCTCGGAGTCGCGGCGCGAGCGAAAATCCTCGAGCTTCTCGAAAAACACCACGCCGGCGTCCCTCTGGCCAAACATCTCCTCCTGCAGAGTCTTCCTCTCCCACTCTGCGCGCACGGACTCTTCGGAGTGAAGCACAACGGAGTCCAAGTAGGCCGCGACAGCGAAGTGCGTTTCTTGCACGTCGCGGCCGTCGTAACCGCCCGACAGCGCAAGCTGTTCAATATCCTGCAACTTCGCCTTCGTTCGCCGGCGGAAAGACTCACAATCCGGGATATGTACTCTTCCCGCTTGCACGCGGACGATAGCCGTTAATAAGTCCTCATACAAGAGCGCAAGACTCGCAACCTGCTGCGGTGCGTCGCCCCCTCGCCGCGTGTTCTTCGCGTCGCGTTCTTGTGTCTCCGATTGACTCGCCATTGCTTTTGTCGTTTGACAATATCCTACACTGCCATTTTCAAGATTGCAACAGGCTTCCAAAAGTGTCGAGCAACTCCCCTCCTTAGTTAACGAGGGGCAGGGAAGGCGGATCTGAGGAATGCACCGGATCAGTCTTGTCGGGATCATGCTGATTGTGTGGGCGCTGCTGACGACAGTATGGATCGCCCTCTTGATTTACCGTAGCGTGGGGGTGACAGACGAATCGGACCAACTCTTTCTAGATCAGGCCGAGGAGTCGCTCGAGCGAGAGCAGGAGGCAGCGATCCACAAAGGGAAGAGGCTAGGCGCATACTTGTACGCTTTCGGCATCGCGTCGATCGTGATGCTTGTATCCACGGTGAGTGTGTGGATTTTGCGTGGCTTGGGAGCCTGAGCGCGGTAGCGCTGACCTTTAGCTCAGCAGAGGAACTTCACGGGCCGACCAGAAGGCCGGCGCTACAGCAAGCCGCAATCACCAGCGCTGGTGCACCAGCTCCCGGATTCTACTATCGTATAGCTCGCGCACCTTGGCCATTTGGGCGTCGGTGAGCGGGGGCAGGTCGCTCGCGCGGCAATTGTCCTCGACTTGCGCGGGACGCTTGGCGCCTGGGATGGCGCAGGAGACGGCATCGAACATCAGAATCCATCGCAAGGCCAGTTGAGCCAGCGTGGCGCCGGGCGGAACGAGACCTTTGAGAACTTCCACGGCCTCCAGCCCGATCTCATAATCCACACCGGCGAAAGTCTCTCCCCGGTCGAACGCCTCTCCGTGCCGGTTGAAGTTACGGTGGTCATCCTTAGCAAAAGTAGTGTTGCGGGTCATGCGTCCAGACAGAAGCCCGCTGGCCAGCGGCACGCGCGCCAGGATGCCCACCCGCCGCCGCTTCGCCTCCGGGAAAAACAGCTCCGCCGGGCGATGCCGAAACATGTTGAAGATGATCTGGATGGTTTGCACGCCGGGAAACTCGATGGCCTTCAGGGCCTCTTCGGCGGTCTCCACGCTTGCGCCGTAGTAGCGAATCTTGCCTGCCCGGACGAAGTCATCGAGCAGGTCGAAGAACTCCGGCCGGTAAAGGAGAACTGGGGGCGGGCAGTGCAATTGCAGCAAATCGATGCAATCGATTTCGAGATTCTTCAGGCTGTCGTCGATGAACCGGGTGAGATTTTCCTTGTTGTATCCCTCGGCAGTGTGCGGGTTAAGCCGGCGGCCGGCCTTGGTAGTGACGTAGATGGTCTCCTTGCGCTCTTTGCGTAAACGGGCCACCAGACTTTCGCTCCGGCCCATCCCGTAAACGTCCGCGGTGTCAATAAAATTGACGCCTAGGTCGACCGCGCGATGCAAGGCGGCGAGGGATTCCTTATCGTGAACTTCTCCCCACGCCGAGCCGATGGCCCAGGCTCCAAAACTGATTTCCGATACTTTCCAACCCGTACGGCCAAGTTCGCGATAGTGCATGTTCTCCCCTTTTCCGCACCACTGAGGCGCAGAGAAAGCCTTTTCCGATTACTGTCATTCTGAGCGAAGCGAAGAATCCCAGCAGTTGTAGTTTCGACGAACTGCTGAGATCCTTCGTCGCCGGAGGCTCCTCAGGATGACATCACCGGACAAGTTACGACATCGTGCTAGTATTACTATGTTAAGTCGTGTCGTTCCAAATTTGCTTGAACTTCGTTCCGCAGCAGGGACAGAGTCCGCTCCATCTCACCAGCCAAGGCTGGATCGTGCGGAGAATCTGTTCCCAC
>JBEKLY010000004.1:0-63231 GCA_050010015.1 Terriglobia bacterium | reverse complement strand
AAAACTGGCGGCTGCCCCTCGCCCTCTCGATCACTTGCACTTTGGAAAGGTATCCCATGGGGAAAGTATGCAACTAGCGATAACGCTAGTCAAGTACAAAATGCGAAAATTTCACAGCTTCGGAGGCTTTCCGCAAGTCAGGGCGGCAGAGCCGCTCTTCGGGCAGCTAATTTGGACAGCCATGGGGCTTACCCTCCTACCCCAGTCGGGGCCACCGGAAATGCGGGGACGGCAAGCCGTCCCGTACAGGGCGCTTGCCCCTGTTCTACCGCGTTGAAGCGAAGGTGACCACGCTTTGTCCAGGTATCACGTAAGTGAAGGAGCCGGAAGACACCGGCACTGCGGCATTGGCTTTCAGGCTCAGCTTGCCTGACGTTATCCACGGCACGACGCTCGCGCCCATCGACGCGTCCACGTTGAATTGCTGATTGACCACTGAGGGACCGCTGTTTACCACGACGATGGCCGCCCCCGTATCAGACCCTTTGTACGCGGAAACCAGTAGTCCGGTGTTATTAGCTACGTCGACGCGCATCCAGCCCGGAAGCACGAATTTAGAGTAGTTCCCAAACGTATAAGCTCGCTTTGCGGGATGTCCGAAAGAATCGGTGAGACCTTCGTTGTCTTGAAACAAGATGCCCGAAAGCGACCAGTAGTGCCAGGCGTTGACATTTGCGTCCGAAAGCGCCCCGTGAATCATTCTCGCATAGACCAGGCCGTTGTTCATTGAACCGTCGTAGGCGTCGAAGTCGCCTACTTCCGTTTCCCAGACGTGCTGGGTTGTAAAGTTGTTCCACGACAAAGGAGTGGCAAGGACGCCCCTGTACTCATGAGCGGCAAGGATGCTGATCTTCGCGGCCACGGCGGGGTCGTTCATAGCCGCCGCGTTGTAGCTGTTCCCCCATGTCCCCTCCTCTGCAATCATGAGCTTGACCGAGCCGTATCCCGCGCTCGCCAGGGCTTGCGCCAAATAGGGAATGTAATCGTGCAGTTGCTGAGCAGTCCAGGTGCAAGAGCCGTAGACTGTACTCACATCGGGCTCGTTCTGTGGGCTGAGCGCATCGAGTGTTATGCCGTAAGTCCCGGCCAGCAGGGTGACAAAGCTGCTCTGGAGATTGGCCAGGTTCGCGTAATTGTCGGGATTTCCGATAAATGCTCCGCCCTTTCCGTACTGGCCGTTCGACTTCATCGAGCCGGGCGGACTCCACTCCGCTGCCCATACCCGCGCGCCGCGCGCGACGGCCGCCTGGGCGTTCGCGAGGTCCTTCTTGCTGATGGTTGCATGAGCCGAAGCTACGCACCCGCTCCGCCCGAGTGAAGCCTCGCAATCGGCCACGCTGGGCCAGAGTGTCACGCGGATGAGGCTCAGATGGATACCTTTGTCGGTGTAGAAAAAGTCCATCAGTTTGGACGATAGGCGCGGGTTAACGCCCGCCGTCGCCGCGCCAAAGCCATCAATGACCTGGCGCCTGCTGGACCAATTTATCGTAATGGAGTTTTGATCATTACCTGAGGTGTTAATTGAGCTGCCAGGGCCGAATCCCCTGACTGCGGCACACGACAGCCAGGGGGGCGACAGCGTGACGCTGAGGAGCAACAGCGCAATCGCCGGTCCCCGCCGCAGCCCAGCGAACGCAGCCGAAAAACCTACCGCGAGAAAGGGTAGCCAAGAGGACAGGTCTATCACTCTGATGTGAAAGTCAGCGCGCCGGCTGCGGATGTCGTCTCTGTTGGCGTCTCGACCGGGGAGGCGGAGATCCGTCGCGTTTCGAACCCTTGCGCGCCCTTCAGGACCATGGCCATCAAGGCCGTGCCGTAACATCCTGCGGCGACGATTAACACCGCGGTGAAACCCAGAGTCATTGCCAGAATCATTGCAGCCACGGAGCCGATAACGGTAAAGAAGCTATTGACCCCCCACGCCCAAGGCACCAGAGGCGAAGCTTCCTCACCAACTAACCGCAATCCCGTCGAAAAAGGGGTACCGAGCAATATCCCCAATGGTGCAACCAGCAATACAGCTACCGAGACCCGCAAGGGCAAGGTAAGGCCAAGCGCCCAGGACAGAATCGGAGGCATCGCAATCAAAGTGAGCACGATCCCGCCCACCGTAGCCGACAAAAGCCACGCCAGGGTGCGATAGGACACGTCCTGAATGCGCCCGGCGAGGTAGGAACCTACGCCAGTGAAAACCAGCAAACTGGCCAAGACGACGGAAAAAGTATATATGGGCTGCCCGAGAAACTGCACGAGGCGTTGGAGAAGCACGATTTCAATGAGAATGAAGCCCAACCCCAGACCGGCAAAGTAGGTCAGGAAGAATCCCTGCCCACTCATTCGCAGACCTTGGCGGTTAAAGCGCAGAAGCGGCAATAGAATCAGCAATCCTCCCACCACCAGGGATTGAATCAGCATCACTACCAGGATGACTTGATTCACCGGCGCCTCCGTGCCTTCGGATTCGCCTTCCGCCGTCAGCACTTCCCGAAAACCCAGGGGCCACTTCCAGCGCCGGGTCTGGTTGAAAAAGGGCTTGTCATCAGTGGCCGGGCGGAGGTAGTAATTGGTGGAATTGTATAGCCGCTCCAAGTCAGGGCTTTTGAGAAGTTCCGCGTGAAATAATCCTGCCCTGCCACCGGGCGTGAAGGGAGAGTAGAGGATCTCAGGTTGGTCTTCATCTCCCGCAGAGTCCACAGCCCCTATGCCAACGCGCCTGGCCATGAGATCGACTTCCTCCGGACGCAGCGGGGATTTTTTCAACAGGAGCCCCACGTTTAACTGTCTGGGCCCAAAAGCGGCGCCCGTCCCCCGAAAGGCGAAAAGATGATTGGCAGCACTGCCCAGACCCAAACGGTCAAACATTTCGCGGGTTGTAGCGATCAGCTTCGTGACGTTGTAGCCCCAGACGAGAAGAACACCGTCGGGAGTGAGGTGGTTCCAATAGTCCTCGAAGGCCTCGCGCGTCATGATGTAGCTCTCGCTTAGGGTGAGGGCGCCAGAGCTGAGAGCAGCGGTGCTATAGGTGTTCAGAGAAACGATGGCGTCGTACCGATCCTTCGACCGGCGAACAAAACTGCGGCCATCCTCCGTCACCAGCTTGACCTCGGGTTGTTCGAATAATCCGCCCCAATGCTTCTCGAGACGCCGGGTGACGATGTCATTGATAATGGGATTGATTTCCACGGCAGTGACGGAGGAAGCGCCGAAATACAGGGCCTCCAGGACCTCACGCCCTGCCCCGGAGCCGATGATCAGCACCCTGGGGTGATCTTTTCCTACATACTGTACACCCGCGGGGTGGTACTGCGATGAATGCGCAAGAAAATTGCGCACCCCCATGCTTAAATCACCCATCCCTGTTCCCGCCGCTCCTCCGTCGATGATTATGGAATAGTAGTGGGGGCCGGGCTGGGTCGGGTCTGGCGACGGCGCGTCGAAAACTTCAATTCTGGAAAAGGTGTTCCACTCGGTAAAGATGGGAGGCCGTCCTTTAGGAAGAAGCGGATGGCGCTTTTCGGGTATCACAATGATGGGCAGTGCTTGCTCTGCTACGAGCCCCAGCGCCAGCATTCCCACCCCTGCCAAGCCGCAGAAGAGCGTGAGCTTGGACAACCGGAAAGACCCAAAAGCCAACGCGGCCAGCACGCCGAGTGCGGCCACCACCACTATAGAACCGGATCCTCCGAAAGCGGGCATCACGCCCCAGAGGGCCACGCACCCCGCACCTGCACCAACCAAGTCGGCAGCATAGAGGCGATTAACCTCCCGACCGCCCCGGCTGAGAAGCAAGGAGATCGCCAACCCGGAAAAGTAGAACGGGGCCGCCAGGACAAGGTAGTAGAGGATCCCGGTGACCAGTTGCCAGTGGTCGCTGCGAATCCGAAAGGGGTAAAAAGGAACTCTTTGCATCAGCCAGAAGCTGGCGAGTGTGACGAAACCAAACATCAACGCGACGGAAATCAGCGCCACGTCCAGCGGCGTTTGCTCGCGCAGTTCCTTCCAAAGCGAGAGCGTTACACCTGCCGCGCCAAAACCCAGCAACGCCGTGGAAACCACCAGGAAGCCAAAGTGGTACCAATTGGATACGGACAGGATGCGAGTTAATGCCAGTTCGAGCAACAAGGTGGCGAAAGAAAGGAGGAAGATGCCGGCATAATGTCGTCCCCCTACCGCAGTTTTCGGACTCACTTCTGGCTTGGTCACAGTTTCTCCTGTATTTTCCCCGTGTACCAACCAGCTTACTCCAAATTGTGCACCCCTGCGATTCGGGCTTTCCCCTAGGGAGGCCTAAGTAGCAACACCTGTATCCTACTCGAACCATTTCGTGTGGATGAGGACGCGGCTCTTTTTCAGCTCTAAGCCCCAAAGGGGCGGTCCAACAAAGCCCAGGCCAACGGCCTGGGTGAAGATTCGGTGCCGCGCGATTCGCCAGCCCTGAAGGGGCGTGATGAGCCGCTCGGGGGCGGCGGAGGCGACGTTCAGCGGAGGCCAACGCCTGGTTATTTCGCCCTTGCAGGGCTTGTTGCCAGAGTAACGATGGTGTCTCGTTCGAAACCCAGGCCGTTGGCCTGGACTTTGTTAGCTCGCCCCTTCAGGGCTCGAAGCATTCCCAACCAAGAATCAAATACGCCCCATCGCTGAAGGGCTGACATATACTACGGACTTCTGGGACACGACACCAGGACACTCCCGCCTACGAAGTTGATACCTCTGTAAGGTCCTGGACCAAAGAAGCGGGTACGCGGTGCGCCAGGTTGCTGTGGCGCCGCGCCATGATGGCGATTAACGCTACAGCGTAGCACCCGGCCGCGATTACGAATACGGCGGTGAATCCCAGGATCATACCCAGGATCACAGCAGTTACAGACCCGATCACGGTAAAGAAGCCGTTCACCGCCCAAGCCCAAGGCACCAGGGGTGCGGCTTCCTCGCCGACAATGCGCAGGCCCGTGGAGAACGGGGTGCCGAGAAGTATCCCCAATGGAGCAACCATCAGGACAGCGATCGAGACGCGTAAGGGCAAAGCGAAACCCAGCGCCCACGACAGAACCAGCGGCATGATTGCGAGCGTGAGCAGAATCCCGCCCACCACAGCCCCGAGAAGCCAATACAGGGTTTGGTACGTGACGTTTTGAATGCGGCCGGCGAGGTAAGACCCTACGCCGGTAAAGACAAGCAGACTGGCCAGGACAACGGAGAAAGTATAGATAGGCTGACCGAGGAACAACTGCAGACGCTGAAGGAGAACGATCTCGATGAGTATGAACCCCAGGCCCAAGCCGGCGAAGTAGCTCAAGAAGGCCCAGCGCCCGCTCGTTTGCAGGCCCTGCCGGCGGAAACGGAAGAGCGGAATCAGGATCAATACTCCCCCGACCACCACTGCCTGTACCAGCAGGACGATCAAAATCACCTGGGCGACGGGACTACCCAGGATGCGATGGTTGGTGGGGTTGCCCAGAACCGACCTGACGCCAAGATGCACACTCCAGCGTTGGGTCTGGTTGAAAAAGGGCTTGTCGTCTGTCGCGGGGCGCAGATAAGCGGCGGTGGACTCATAGACCCGCTCCAGGTCCGGAGCCGTTACCAGCTCACTGAGAAACGCTGCCTCCTCGCTGCCGGGTTTATCATACGGGGAGTAGAGAACCTCAGGACGGCCTTCAGTGCCGAAATCCTCTGTGCTTCCCACCCCTGTACGCTTCGCCATCTCTTGAACTTCCTCCTGCAAGAGTGGCGATTTTTGCAACAGGAAGCCCGAATTCAACCGTCTGCGGCCGTGGGGCACCATTCCTCGGTACGCAAAAAGATGCCCGGCAGGACTGCCCAGCCCTCTGCGGGCGAACATTTCTCGCGCCGTTGCGGCGAGTTTTGCGTCGTTATAGCCCATCAATAAAAGGGCTCCGGTCGGCGTCAGGTGGTCCCAGTAATCGTCGAATGCCTCCCGCGTCAGGATGTAGGTCTCGCTCAGGGTGAGCGCGCCGGAGGCTAAAGCGGCGCTGCTGTAAGTGTTTACGGAAATGATCGCGTCGTATTTCTCCTTGGAGCGGCGCACGAAAGTGCGCCCCTCGTCCGTCACCAGCCGGACTTCAGGCTGCTCGAAAAGCCCGCCCCAGTGTTCGCGCATCTTGTGGCTGACGATATCGACGACAATCGGGTTTATTTCGACTGCGGTGATGGAGGAGGCGCCGTAATACAGGCCCTCCAGGACCTCAGGCCCTGCCCCGGAACCGATAATCAGAACCTTGGGGTGGTCCTTGCCGACATACGCCATGCCTGCGGGATGGTATTGCTGAGCCTGAGCCAGGTAGTTGCGCACCCCCATGCTCAGATCGCGCATTCCGGTCCCGGCCGCAACGTCGATGATAATGGAGTAGTAGCCAGGATCCGGCCGTTGGGGGTCCAAATTCGACCCGTCGTAGACCTCCGTCCTGGAGAAGCTGTTCCACTTAGTGTAGATGGGCGACGCGCCTGCGGGAATGAGCGGATTTACGAGCTTTTCAGGTATCACGCGGATGGGAATAAGTCGCTCGGCCGCGAAGGCCAACGGCAGCATCGCCAATGCCGTTATTCCAGCTATGAGAGTGAGATTAGAGCGACGGAAGGAGCAGAACGCCAGCGCCGCCAGCGCTCCCAACAGGGCTGCTGCCACGACGGAACCGGAGCCACCCAAAACCGGCATTATTGCACACAGGGCCCCGCACCCTATCCCCGCGCCCACGAGATCAGCGGCGTACAGGCGATTGACCTCCCGCCCGCCTCGACTGAGGAGCAACGAGATCCCGAGGCCGGAGCAGAAGAAGGGAGCAGCGAGGACGACGTAATACAACAGTCCGACGGCGAACTGCCAGCGCTCAATGAACAGCCGGAAAGGCTGAAATGGAATCCGCTGCATCAGCCAAAAGCTCGAGATCGAGACGAAGCAAAACAAGAGGGACAGCGTAGCCAGGGCGCGGTCGAGCGGCGTCTCGTCCCGCAGCTTGGTCCAAAGCGACAGCGTCACTCCGGCGGCGCCAAACCCCAGCAGGGCGGTGGATACCACCAGGAAGCCAAAGTGATACCAATTGGACACCGAGAGCGCGCGCGTTAACGCGAGCTCGAGCAGAAGCGTGCCAAACGAAAGCAGGAATATGCCGGTGTAGTGCGGCCAACGGATGGATGTCGGCGCTTCGCTAGAGGTTGGTTCTTTCAAGAATCACCACCTGTCTGTTCTTTTCGCTAAGAGGAAGTACCCGGAAGTTCGTTGAAGCATTCAGCCCGACGACCCAGGAGCGAATTACTGGAATTCACCGCCCCTGAACGCTTCGATGATTCCAGCCGCGGTCCTGGCGGCCAGCGCGGAAATCGTCAACGCGGGGTTCGCTGCACCCTCCGTTACAAACACGCTGCTATCGCCGAGGAACAGGTTCGGCACATCATGGGTTCGACACCACGGATCTACGACCGAGGTTCCTGGGTCCTCGCCCATCCTACACGTTCCCAGATAGTGCGAGGACGCTCCGGGCATGATCTTATCCACCCGGATTTCAACGGCTCCCGCGGCTTCGAATACGTCCTTGAGGCTGGCTGATATCGCGGCGACCATGGCGAGGTCGTTTTGATAATGGTTGTTGATGATCAGCGGCGCCGGTAATCCATAAATATCTTTAACAAACGGGTCGAGCCTGACTTGATTGCGCTCGTCCGGCAGTTGCTCGCCTTCTGTACCCAATCCTACCCGGTGGGCGAACATCTCCTTGACGCGCGCCTTGTGCGCAGCGCCCCATCCCGGGATGCTATTCGCCGTGGCCAGCGGCCACTGGCCGTCATTTTCCACGGAGATCGTCCAGCCGCGCGCAAACCCATTCGCCGGTTTAGTCGCGTAAAAGTCTTGAATGATGCCGCCTGTCGGCACTCCCCGCCAGGGATCTAGCCTCTCTCGGAACACGCCGTAAGAGAATACGGACAGATGTTCCATGAAGCGTTTCCCCACCAGTCCGCTGGAATTGGCGAGCCCGTCGGGAAACAGGTGTGACTTGCTCAGAAGAAGCAGACGGGGCGTTTCGACAGCGTTGCCGGCCACCACAATCACCCGGGCCGAGACTTCTTGTTCGTGGCCCTCCGGATCGAAGTAAATGACGCCCTTCGCCTTGCCGTCCGGCCCGACGGTAATTTCCCGGGCCATGCATTCGGTACGAAGACGTGTCCTTCCGGTCTTTAAGGCTTTGGGGATGTAGGTGACGTCGATACTGGACTTCGCTGAAATCTTGCATCCCAAGCGGCACGTTCCGGCGCTGATGCACGCCGGTCTGCCGTTCCAATCCTGGGTCGGAATCGCCAGGGGTTCGCGCACCAGGTGCAGGCCTAACTTGTCCGCGCCTCGTTTCAAGGCACAACTGGCTTTGTTCAGTTCGTGGGGCGGGGTTGGGTACGGGCGCGAACGCGGCGGTTCGAAAGGATTGGCGCCGTCCCCATCCGCGCCGGAGACCCCTAGCTCATATTCGACCTGCGTATAGAAGGGCTCCAGATCGGCGTAGCTGATCGGCCAGTCGTCCGCAACCCCATCCTCGCTGCGCACTCGAAAGTCCGACTCATGGAGCCGGGGAGACATCGCGTGATAATGCAGGGTCGAGCCACCCACCCCTTTGACGCGGCAGTACAGGAAGGGGCTTGCGCCACCCGACGTATAGATATCCCGGCGCTGATCGGCCGGCGAGAAGATGTCACTGGCGCGAACCTCGAAATCAATGGCATGCGTGGGAAAGTCATTGTACGGGTCGTAGCGCTTTCCGGCCTCGAGCACCGTGACGCTTAACCCAGCCTCAGCCAGTTCCTTGGCGATAACGCCGCCGCCCGCGCCTGAGCCGATAACAATGACATCTGAGCTGTCTTTCGTAGAGGGCATAGCGGTCAGGAGTTCGTTGAGAAAGTCCTTCTCATGCGCGCTCGTCTTTCGGAGCCCCGTCCGGGGCGGCATAGATTAGCCCAGGGCGTAAGCCCTGGGTGGAGTGGCCCTCACCCCGCCTTCGGCACCCCTCTCCCGCGGGGCGGGAGAGGGGACGGGGGTGAGGGTGGACTCTCGTGGCCCACGGCGGCAGCCGTGGGGAGAATGCAGGGACGATGCGCCTGAAAAGCCCCGGGAGGGGCGACAGAGCTGTCTTGATCATCGCAGATCTTCTGTCGCCACTACGTGGCTCAGCGTGTTCTCTGTATGCCGTAATCCCACGGCTTGCGCCGTGGGCCACATTCTCGCGCCGCTGATGCGGCTTGGTGTGGGGCGACGAGCTTATACCAGCGCCTATGGGTGTCGCACCCACTATTCGTTCGTATTGGAAATCGAGTTGTTGGCGAAAGCGCAACGCCGCAGACCGAATGCTCTCCTGCTCTCGATGACGCGCCGCGGCTAAAGCGACGAAGCGCTCTCTGAGAGCTTTGACTTGCAGATGGTCTATGTTCAGGCAGTAGTTGTACTGTCCGATGGCTTTCATGTGCGCATCGACTTTCGGGTCAAAAGAGATAGCCAAGACTGGAATTGTATTGAGGTGCGAAAGGATGACGCCATGAAGCCGGCTGGCAATGACCAAGTCGGCCCGGGAAAGGCCCTCGAGAAGTGTGTCGGGGCTTTGTTCGTTGGAACCGGGAAGGGTCTCAATCGCCTCGGTGCCAGGCGCGATGGCGGAGAGCATAGCTTGAAGATCGCTGACGGTCGCCACATCGGGGCTGTCCGTCGTGAAGAACAGAACGCGGTGGCCTTCCTTAATGAGCCACCTCACCATTTCCGCCAGTTGGCTGAGGTATGCGGCATACCGCCCTGCATCCTTTTGAGGCCAAGCGCGCGGATCGCAGTACGCGATCGGGCTCACTCCGACCACAAGCCGATCGTTCGCTGGAGCGGTCGTGAGTTGAGTCTGAACGATCGGGTACGGGTAGCTAAAAGCTAAGTCCGGGTAGACCGGGTCATGGCTCGCATTGACAAGGCCTTGAGCTGCAATCTTCGAGTCATTGTCGCGGTAGGAGCGGTACTCCGCGAGGCGCAGGGCGATGCGGAAAAAGAAACGGCTCAGCGGCCGTTCAACGGAGGATTTCCCGATGCTCACAAAAAAGAACGGCACGCCGCAGGCCCGGCTGATCAGGCTCCACTTGAAGATGGCCCACGGCTGTCCCCAAGGCCCGCCCCATGAGTCGTCGAGCGTGCCCCCACCGGGGACGATGAGGCGATCCAACTTCCGAACCAGGCGCACTGCCGCGGCAACATGGGCCAACTCCATCCGCCAGGTCCGGACGGCCCAGACGAAACGGCGTAGCCCCGGTATCTTCTTCAGAAGATGTGCGATCTTCCCGGGCTTCCGGCCTGATGTTTGCGCTGTCGCAGTCACGTCTGACGTGTAGAGGCCATAGTGAGGATGCGAAACCGCTGCCAGAGGAAAGGCTTCGATTCCAAGCCGGCGGCGAGTATCCCCCGGGTTTAGCGTTATGCCCACGAACTCGACGTTCGAGAGGCGCTTGCGCAAATTCGAGATCAGCGCCGCTTGCATCGCCGCGTTCCCCAGGTTGCCGGAGGTTGGGCTGAGCAGCCCAACGCGCCGAATCGGGGGTTGTCTGCTAAGCGGGCGATCCGTTTTGGCTTCAGATGAATTCACTTGTTTCCTGAAAAAGATGGCCGCCAAGCACGATGGTTCGCGTCTTGAGTCACAAGTTCGTTAACAAAGTTCTTATTATGCGCGCCGGTCTTTAGAAGCCCCGCCAGGGGCGGCATAGAGTAGCCCAGGGCGTAAGCCCTGGGTCCGACTGCCCTCACCCCCGCCTACGGCACCCCTCTCCCGCCTGAGCGGGAGAGGGGTGCCGTAGGCGGGGGTGAGGGACCGTCTCACGAACCCACGGCTTACGCCGTGGGCTACTTGCTTACGCCCGCTCCGCGGGCTGACATATTCAACGAACTCCTGGGACACGACATTATCGGCGCTCCACCAGACCCGGGTAGCCTTTGTCC
Organism: Terriglobia bacterium; assembly: GCA_050010015.1. Lineage (GTDB taxonomy): Bacteria > Acidobacteriota > Terriglobia > UBA7540 > UBA7540 > CAVROP01. The sequence goes on along the minus strand of JBEKLY010000004.1, from coordinate 52,268 downwards.
ATGGGAGGGCCGTCGTACTCGAGCCACGTCCAGCTCACACGGCTGGTATAGAACACCTGGATGCAATCGCTTCGAATCTGCCCACACAGTTGAGCCGAATAGAACTTTCCTTCGCTGGTCTGGCGAATCGTCCGGAACCGATGCCAGAGTTTCCTGAATACCGACGGCGTTCTCGGCCAGTCGTCGCAAATCTCGAGCGCTGCACTGAAGAACCGGGTTTGGTCCTCTTTCGGCAACGCAGAGAATTTGCACTTTCGCTCTTTAAGGGCCCAGAGATCGAAAGATAACAAGCCCCGAGAATAGAATTCCTGCCGGTGGGGCGACGAGGCCACTAACTTGTCGAGCGCCACGATGGCTGGCGGATCGAGGACGCCAACTTCATCAAACCCCGGGGTCTCATCGTCCGATGGAACAATGATTCTGCCGAGCGCCTCTGCGACCGCTGCTTCCTCAGGTGTGAACCAGCGGAAATCGCCGCGGCCACGTTCGGAATTCCGGCTCGCCACTTCCTTCCTGATCCGGCGGGTGGCGACAGCCAGACAGAGATTCATGACAGACTTGAAGCAATATTTTATCAGCCTCTTGAGCGATGCCATGGGATCTTGTAAGCCGACGCCCGTGGGAAGGGAGCGGCTTCAGAGTCAGTGTGAAAACTCGATTCGTCTGTCATTCCGAGAAGACGCAGGCGACGAGGAATCTCGCACTGCTCTGAAGATATCCGGGTGCGGGGGCTTCCTGCCCGCCTTTCGTGCCGAATTCGCACGCAGGTTGGGGGCAGTATGCCCGCGCTCCCGGGAACCTCATGATCTCTGGGTGCCCATCAGCGGACGGGCATGAGCGACCGCCTCGAAAACATTCAACGCGAGATTCCTCGCTACGCTCGGAATGACAGTGCCCAGGGAGGTTCTTCCCTAACCTGTGAGCCCCGCGTTTTCGAAGCCTCAGATCCGGTTCTTGGTAAACACCAGGTACTCGGTTATTCCCGGGCGAAAATGAATGAAGAAGCTCCACCGCAGGGAGCACTGCCTCCTCGCGAACAAGTCCTCCATGAATTTGCGAGGCACCATGCAGGGATCAGTCCTTTGGTCGCCGATCCACTTTTGGAGAAGCTCTTCCGTCATGCACGGCTCCGTAAAGGTATCGAAGACGATCCAGCCTCCGGGCTTCGTGATGCGGATCATTTCCAGGAAGTAGCGGCATTGAACGATGAATGGCAAGTACGGAAACACTCTGTGTGCGTGGACGAGGTCTACCGAGTCGTTGTCCGTTTGCCGTAGACTTAATCCGTCTGTCTCGCGGCTCGTCACATGGAACATCCGCACGACGTAGTCATCCCACTGGGGATCGGTTTCATACACCTCGTATGAAGAAGGAGAGCACAAGCGCTGTATTCTTTCGAGATACCTGCCCGTTCCGGGGCCGATTTCGCAGACCCTCTTAATCTCGGAATTGAGGATGCCATACGACGCCAACTGATCGATGGTTGACTGCGTCACTCCCGGCAACTGGTATTTCTTGTCGAGGTAGTCACCAATTGAGAGTCCGGCCTTCCTGGCTTCTTTAAGCGTCTCGCGGAGCGGCTGGTAGGATCTTACGTAATCCCTTTTGAATCGCGGCAGCAACTCGTAGCCCGCCGGGATCAGTATCGTATTGACGGCTTTCTGGATGGTTCTTCGAACTGTAGGCACTGGCTATCTCTCCACTGGTGGAAATGACGTTCGGATGCGGTAGCGTCTTGATTTAACTCGTAGCGCCGACCTTTACTGAGAATTGCAGAATTGAGTGACATACCCCCTCACTCCCCGGCCCCTCTCCCCCGAGGGGGCGAGGGGAGAAATAACCCGGGTTTATGCCCTCGCCCCCTTGGGGGAGAGGGTGTCCGTCAGCCGACGGACAGGTGAGGGGGTTGGTCCGTCACTATTATGTAACCCTCAGTAGGTCGGCAGATGCTGGCCTGAAGGCCAGCGCTACGCCGAAACTGGGAATATACCAGCTATCCGGCTCTCTTGACGTCCTGAGGAACCGGCGGCGCGCCTTCACCGGCCACGGATGATGCCTCCGACGCTTTGTGAATCTCCTGCCGGATGACCTTTGGAAAACAATTGGCGAATCCGCGCACGTCCTCGTCCCAACTGACGTGGATGGTTGTCGCCGGGTCCCATCGGTCGTAGGCCGTCTGGATGTCATATCTGTAAACCGTGACTGCCACTCCGTAAAGGCCGCTGACAAGGTTCAGTTTAAGCTCGAACGTACATTCGAACGTGTCTCCTGGTTCCAGGGTGAAGGTGCCTAGCCCCAGGCGCTGGGTCGAGGAATGGAAAATGAATTGGCCCTCATTATCGACAAGATAAACGGTTACCGACAGCTTGGGACTGCGCTCGCGAGCGGTCAATTCGATGTCGATCCAAGCGGTCTCGCCGGATTCGAACCGCGAGCACTCCCCGCGCTGGTTGCGGACTCTGACTTTGGAAATTGCGACCGGTTTGGAGCTGGCCTCCGCAAGGTGGGCCGTGGAGGGCCCCTTGAGGTACGTGGATATGACCTCGTTCGCTGGGCCGGTCATGACGGCGCGGCCCCGCTCCAGCATCAAGCATCGGGTGCAGAATTCCGAGATGGTCTTCAGGTTATGGGAGACAAAAAGCACCGTGGCGCCGTTGCGGATCACTTCTTTCATCCGGGCAACACACTGGTTCTGGAACGCTTGGTCTCCCACGCTCAGGACTTCGTCTACGAGGAGGACATCCGGGTTGACGTGGGAGGCAACCGCGAACCCGAGCCGCGTATACATGCCGGAGGAGTACCGTTTGACAGGCGTGTCGATGAACTCCGCCAAGCCTGAAAAATCGACCATATCGTCAAACCTGGCAGCAATCTCACGCTTGGTCATGCCCAAAATGGCGCCGTAAAGAAAGATGTTCTCCCGTCCTGTAAGGTCCGGGTGGAAGCCGGCCCCTAACTCGATTAACGCCGAGCATCGTCCCTCGAGGTTGAAGGAACCCCGGGTCGGTTTCATGATTCGGCTCAGGAGCTTCAACATGGTGCTCTTGCCGGCGCCGTTTGGGCCGATGATGCCGAATGCCTGCCCGCGCTTAACCTCAAACGAGATGTCCTGCAAAGCCCAGAATTCTCTTTTGTCGCTCGCACTCAGTTCCTGTTGCCGGAACATTCTTCCGGTCAAGGCAGGGATCAGGTCGCGCAAGGAGTTGTAGACCTCGCCTTTGCGAAACTTCTTGTAGACCTGGTCCATGCGGACCGCAGTATCAGACATAAGGCTCTCTTGCGTCGCGAAGGTCACTCGTAGTGAGGGCGAAGCGCACGCACTGGGGTTTGGGTTGCGTCTCCGCCATGCTGTGGTTCACCCGGATCAAATGCTCTCCGCGAAGGCCGGCTCCAGGTGCTTGAAAAAGAAATATCCGCCCAGGAATACCACCGTCGCGAAGCCAAGGCTGTACGCAATCCAGACAAGCTGAGGAGGCCGCTGATGTGCAATGCACGCGCTCAGCCCTTCCAGAATGGGCGCGACCGGATTGAGCAATAGCCATTTACCTTTGTTCCCGAGCATTCCGACATCATAGAAAACCGGCGTGAAGAAGATTCCGAACGTGAGCACGACTTCGACGATGTACTTCACGTCGCGGAAGAAGAGGCTCGCGGCGGAGACTACCATTCCGATTCCGGCGGCTAAGAACACGAGGTTCAGAAGCAGCGCCGGGGTCCAGAGAAGATAGATGCTCCAGCTTGTCCGCAGTGCGACCAGAAGGATCAGCAGCGCCGCGGAGGCCACGACGAAATCGAAAAGACTGGCAAGCACCGCCGCCATGGGAAATATTTCCTTGGGGAAGTAGATCTTGGTCACCAGGTTCGAGTTGCCGACCAGGCTGTTGCATCCAAACCGCACGCTCGAAACCAGAAAGGCCCACGGAACTGATTTTACCGCCACCCCTACGATGTCGGCTCTGTCCAAAGGCTTACCGGACGCTATCGCGTAGGCGTAACGAACCAACATACCCGCCATGACGATCAGCACGGGCATCAGGATCGCCCAAAGAAAACCCATGACCGACTGCTTATACCGCACCTTGATATCGCGCTGAGCCAGCGTGTAAAGGAGTTCGCGGTATTTGTAGAGTTCGTTAAGCGATTCTTTCATGGGTAGTTGCTGTACTGGGTCAGAAGTTCGTGAACGAAGTCCATCGAATGCGCCCTTGTCTTTCGGAGCCCCGTCAGGGGCGGCATAGCATAGCCCAGGGCGTAAGCCCTGGGTCGAGTGGCCCTCTCCCCGCCTTCGGCACCCCTCTCCCGCCGGGCGGGAGAGGGGACGGGGGTGAGGGTGGGTGCGCCTCCCCCTGACCCACGGCTTGCGCCGTGGGCTACACGCTACCGCCCGCTCCGCGGGCTCACTTCCTTAACGAACTTCTGACTCAGGACGATAGGCGCGCCTGAGGTGCGCCGGACGCACAACTACTGTGGTGCGTCTTGTCCCTTCGCATCCTGGACCAAGCTTCGAGGTTCAGGCGCATAGCCGGACCGCGCAGGCCGTCGCGCACGCTTTTGTTCACTGCGTCGCCGCAAGCTGCCGTTAAAAAGCAGCAGAGACCTCTTTGGATTCAGCAGGATGTCACTGATTGCCCCTAGAAACAGCCGCCAGACGTGCGCCGACCGGAAAGAGTAACCCATTCGCCCCAGCATGGACTTGTGGAAATTCCAATACTCTTTCCCCCTCAATTCCAGCAAGCCGTCAGCGAGCATCCGGGAGTAAGCGTATTCCCGCCACTGGATCTGTTCTCGGTACTCGTCTGGAGTCAAGAAGTCATGGCCGAAATCGCGCAGCATGAATATCTGGAAAGCGATCGGGCAGTTAAAATCCATGAGAGACTTCATCAGGGAGGTATTGTCGCGGCGGCTGTACGTAAGAACCTGGTGAACGAACCCGAAGTTGCAGTCCCTCAGCAACTGGAAGATGGTCGCCGCATCTTCAAAGGGATCATAGGCTTCTAGGTAAAAGGGATTGTGCCCCAGCACAAGGTCAGATCGAACGAGAAGCTGGGTTGCCGATCCGAACACATAGCGGCTTTCCAGAAAGAACAAACGGCAGACTGCCTTTCCGTCAACGAACGAGGACGGATAGGGCAGGCCGTCGAACGCCACGTCGCGTCCCTCGAGGCTGTAAGACCCCACAACGCCGATGGAGGGGTCGCGTTCCGCGGTCTCAACCATCATGGACAGGCACTGCGGGAATAGCCAGTCGTCCGCCTGCACGAACTTGCAATACTTGCTCTTCGGCGAAATCAAGCTGAGGGCGCGATTATAGTTCTGGAGTTGAGACAGGAAATCAACGTTGTGCTCAAGGCGGATCTTCTCAGGATAGAGTTTCGCATAGTGTTCCGCGATCTCCGCCGACTTGTCCGTGCTGCGGTTATTAACCAGTACGTATTCCCAGTTTTGGTAGGTCTGCCGAAGCACGCTCTCGATGCACTCCGCAAGGTACTTTGCGGTGTTGTAAAAGGGCGTGACGACGCTGACCAGTGGTTCTTTTGGATTCATCGCGTATTCGGCGCTGGCCCGGGTCAGAAGTTCCTCAAGAACATCTTTCGCATGCGAGCCGGTTTTTCGCAGCCCCGTCAGGGGCGCCATAGAGTAGCCCAGGGCGTAAGCCCTGGGTTGGAAGGCCCTCACCCCGCCTTCGGCACCCCTCTCCCGCTTGAGCGGGAGAGGGGACGGGGGTGAGGGTGATTGTGCTATCTCCCGCCCCACGGCTTGCGCCGTGGGCTACTGGCTGCCGCCCGCTCCGCGGGCTCAGTCCTTAAACAAACATCAATTCCACCGCAGGATGAGGCGCGACGCCTCGCACGGCGTTCCAGAACGTCGCCGCTATTCTATCAGTGACGGGGGAACTTGCAGGCAATTTATAGCTATCCAGCCGGGCGATCGGAGTCAATTCGGCGAGCGTGCCCACCAGGCGAAGTTCGTCGGCCACGAGGAGTTCGGTGCGATCCACCGGGCGCTCGACAAACGGGATGGAAAGCGATTGGCAGATCCTTCGGACGATCTCGAGGGTGATGCTCTCCAGCCTGCCTTCGGAAGCGGGAGGAGTGATAACGCAGCCATCGCGCACCATCACCACGCAGGCGCCGGTAGCCTCCGCCACCCGGCCAAATTGGTTGAGCAGAATCATTTCTTCACAACCGCGCTCTCTGCCCTCGATGCGCGCCAGTCGCGCCACCTGGTAATTGGTGCTGGTCTTAATGCGCGGCGATAAACTCAGGTCGCTCGCCCTCTGCCAGGTGCTGATGCCGATATCCGCCGGAGTGGGCGGCTGTTTTTTCTGATGGTAAGCTGTAAGCACCAGGTCAGCGACCGTGCCTTCCCCCCAATGGCCCTCGACCACGTAGAGTGTCGCCCGCACCCACATGTCTCTTTCGGGTTCCAGGAGCAGCTTCAGCAGCTTGGCGCACGCGTCCCTGAACTCCTCATAACTGACCGGAACAGGTATGTACAGCAACCTTGCCGAGCGGGTCAACCGTTCATAGTGCCGTCGCAGTTCCACCAGTCCGAATCGTGATCCGTCTTCTTGCCAGTAGCCTTTCAAGCCCTCGTAAACGTTTAGGCCCCTGGTCACGGCCTCGCACGAAATATGCAACGTCGCCTCTTCCCAGGGGCGAACATCGCCACGCATATAGACCCACTTGGGCTGCTGCAACCCCAACGCGTAAAGTTTCTGTTCGGCCGGTTTAATCATGATTTGTTTCCCGGAAGTACTTGCCCGCCCCACTCACGCGGCCGCCGCGAGGACCATCTTTCGTGCGTGGAAGCCTTCGGCGTAACCGCTCGGAGAATTCGACTCCATGCCCCGGATCCGCATCAAGCCTAGAAAGGTTTCGCGGTCGAACCATGGTTTGGAGCACTGTGATGTGAACGCTTCGAACAAATGATCGACCTTCTCGCGATACAACGGCGCTTCCAGCGGAACAAACACATTAGGCCGCCCCACGTCGCCGTCATATTTCGGAATTTCGTACTCGAGAATCAGGTGGTTTCGAAAGGTGTTCCAGGTAAGTTCCGCCACCAGGCGATGATCCTGATGCGCATCCCCGTGCCAGGGAGTGAAAATCAGGTCCGGGTTAACTTGTCCTTTCAGCCGCTCGAAGAAATCCTTTACCTCGCCTCCGCTGTAGGGCAGGAAGCCGTCCCGGTAATTCTCGAGGATGACTTCCTTGTCGCTTCCGGCGGTAAAAAGGTCGGCGGCTTTCAGTGCTTCCTGGCGACGTGTTCCTGGGTTGCTAAGGACCACCCAGTAAAACTTCAGGCGTGATAATGCGCGGCCCAGGTACAGGACTGTCCCGCCACAACCAATCTCAATGTCATCTGCGTGCGCGCCCAGGCAAAGGACGTTGAGCGGCCCGGCGTCCTTTCCCGGAAGGCCCAGTTTGATCACGCGACTACCTGCTTCGCCGCACGGGAATTCTTCCACAGACACCAGGGAGCCTCGCCCGAGGCCTCGAGTTCGTCGAGGATCTGCTTGTCTCGAAACGTGTCCATGCACTGCCAAAACCCGGTGTATCTCTTCGTCCAGACCCGGCCCTCCGAAATCATCCGCCTGAACGGCTGGTAAACCAGTTCCTCTTTGGGCTTGATGTATCGAAAGACTTCCTTGCGGAGCACGAAGAAGCCTCCGTTCACCCAGACACCGGATTCTTTCATGGTTTTGATTTCGCGGACGGTGCCATCCTCGTCCATCCGAACAGTGTCAAGACTGCTTGTGCGGGGCTGCACGGTAAGAAAACACGCGTAATCGTTGCGGCGAGAAAATTCCTCAGTCAGTTCAGGCAGGGGAAAATCCGTCAGCCCATCGCTGTAATTGGCGAGAAACATCTCCTCCCCCTGCAAGTAGGGTTCGGCCAGGCGCAACCGGTCCGCAATCGTTGACTGCAGTCCAGTGTCGACGAAGGTGATTCGCCAGTCGTCGATGTCGCGCTGCATGAAGTCCAGCTTTCTTCCGCCCTCGGAGAAAACGAAGTCGTTCGAAACAGACTCCTCGTAGTCGAGAAAGTAGCTTTTGATGGCGTTAGCCTTGTAGCCCAGTAAAAGGATAAAGTCCTTGTGGCCGAAGTGCGCGTAATACTTCATGACGTGCCACAATACCGGCCGCGTGCCGATCGTGACCATGGGCTTGGGGACGTCTTCGCTATAGCCCCGCAATCTCATGCCTGCGCCGCCGCAAAACAGAACCACTTTCATCTTTCACCTCGCTTCGCCCGCAGGGGCGGCCACTCCTTGCCTTGCCGCCCTAACGGGCGCTGAAGGAAACCGCGAAACCTATCATCCTGAGGAGCTCAGTAAAGGCCCGGAGGGCCGGCAGAGAGTAGCCCACGGCGCAAGCCGTGGGATGGAGGAGCGACCCTCGATTATCTTAGCCCCGGAGGGGCGGCAGAGGCTCCCCCACAATGCCTGTCGCCCCATCCGGGGCTGTGAATCGTAACAGCGCATCGGGTCCCACGGCTCACGCCGTGGGCTATTTTCTGCCGCCGCTCCGCGGCTCGAGAAGTCGTCACGCCTTAGGTTAACGCCCATGCGGCCTACGCCGTGGGTTGCACTTTGCCGCCCGTCGGCTGACGGGCTAGTTTCTTCGAATTACTGCCGACTCGGCACCTCAGCCTTCAATAGATCTGGAGCTCCGGAATCGGTACAACGAAACGCGCGCCCCACTCGCGGACGAACTCCAGTTGCGCCATGATTTCATCTTTCAGGTTCCAGGGCAGAATGATGACGTAGTCGGGCTTCGCTTCCCGGATCCGGTCGGGGTGGTAGATGGGAATATGGCTGCCCGGAAGAAATCGACCTTGCTTGTAGGGGCTGCGGTCCACCGTAAACTGGATCAAGTCTTTGCCAATGCCGCAATAGTGGAGCAAAGTGGCGCTTTTCCCTGGCGCTCCGTATCCAGCTACCGATTTGCCGAGACGCGCGGCGCCGATCAGGAACTCCACCAGCGCCAACTTGGTCTCCTTGACCTTCTGAGCGAAGCGAGTGTAGCCGTCCGCCGAGGCCAGCCCCGCTCTGGTCTCTTCCGCGATCACATCTCCGACACTTGGCCTGATCTCGTGCTTCAGGCTTTCCGCCCGGCAGGCGTAGACGCGTAACGACCCGCCGTGGGTCGACAGTTCCTCAACATGGAACACCTTCAGGCCGTGCGCCTCGAGAATGCGCTGTGTAGTGAGCAAAGAGAAATAGGAGAAATGCTCGTGGTAGATCGTGTCAAACTCGTTGCGCTCGATCAGCCGCAGCAGGTGAGGGAACTCGAGCGTCAGGACTCCCTCCGGCTTCAGGATGACGCGCAATCCCTCCACGAAATCGTTGAGGTCCGGGACCTGCGCGAGCACATTGTTGCCGGCGACCAGATCGGCCGTGCGCCCCCCGGCCGCCAGGTCCTTGGCCGCACGCTCGCCGAAGAACTCCACAAGGGTAGGCACGCCCTTTTCGACGGCCACTTTGGCCACGTTTGCCGCGGGCTCGATCCCCAACACAGGAACCTGCCGACGCACAAAATTCTGCAGCAGGTAGCCATCGTTGCTGGCGACTTCGATGACGAAGCTCTGCTGGGTCAGGCCCAGTTCCGCCACCATCTTATCGCAGTAACTCTGAGCGTGCTGGAGCCAGGAGTCGGAATACGAGGAAAAATAGGGATACTCGGTAAATATGTTTTCCCGAGATTGATATTCTCCCAATTGCACCAGGAGGCAGCGTTCGCAGAGTTGAACGTGCAGAGGATAGTAAACCTCCCCGCGTTCGAAGTCGTGCGTCGAAGGGTATGTCTCGCAAAGCGGCGACATTCCCAGGTCGACGAACGTGAGTTTCAGTTCGGCCCCGCAGAATCGGCACGACTTCGCAGGGTGCGATCGCAGGTCATGAGCAGGAAGTTGAGTTGTAACTGTGGTCATTTGCAGAATCGATTATGCAACCTTCGTGGTTCCGGCAACCTGTGGGCGCCAGCGCAGAGATGCATCCAGCCGGCCGGCCTCGAGCAGGCGCTGGATGTGCTTAAGCCGGATGTAGCGGCCGGACTCGACGTCTTCGCGCGTGAGACCGATGGCGCGGTAGGCTTCGTAAAGCTCCTTGGCGCCTTTGCGGGCGGTCCACTGCGGTTCAAATCCCGGCACCAGGCGACGAATCTTATCGCAGTTGATGCGATAGCAGCGTAGGTCCGGACCTCCGTCCGGCGCATACTCGACGCGTGAGCCCGGAACGGTTTCGGCAACGATGGCGGCCAACTCCCGAATGCGGAAGTTTTCCTCGGTTCGGCCAACGTTGAAGGTTTGATTGTGAACGGATTCTCGGGGTGCTTCCAGCACGGCAAGAGCGGCGCTGATGATGTCGCGGATATGCACGATGGGCCGCCACGGCGTTCCGTCGCTCTTGATGTACACCCGCCCGGTGGTGAGCGCCGAGGCCATCAGGTCATTCAGGACGATGTCCAGCCGCAGCCTCGGTGAGACGCCGTAGGCCGTGGCGTTGCGCAAATAAGTGGGGGTGAAGTTTTCGTCCGCCAGCGCCGCGATGTCGCGCTCGACCGATACCTTGGACTCGCCATAGGGTGTGATCGGATTGAGCGCCGAGGTTTCATCGTGGAAATCGTCCCCTGCCGCGCCGTAGGTGCTGCAAGACGAAGAGAATACAAACCTCGTGACTCCGGCCGCCTTGGCCAGTTCCGCGAGACGCACGGAAGCATGATGGTTGATGTCGTAAGTGAGTTGGGGATCGAGATTACTTAAGGGATCGTTCGAGAGCGCGGCAAAATGCAAGACGGCGTCAAAGCCAAGAAGGTCTTCTCGCGTCAGGTCGCGCAGGTCTTTGCGAATTTCCGCAATTGGGGGCGCCGGCTGGCCGAACTCGCAGCCGGCAAATAGATCGCTGTCCAGCCCCACTACCTCGTGCCCGGCCGACTGCAATACCGGCCCCGCTACGGCCCCGATGTACCCCTTGTGCCCCGTCAGCATTATCTTCATTCGAATTCAACCTCGACTATTATCAAGAGCGCGATGCGCAAGTGGACAAAGAGCCCTATTATAGACTGAAAGGCTAGCGGTCATGAGTCACAAGTTCGCCAAGAAAGTCTTTTCGCGTGCGCCGGTTTTTCGGAGCCCCGTGAGGGGCGGCATAGAGTAGCCCAGGGCGTAAGCCCTGGGTTGGGCGACCCTCACCCCGCCTTCGGCACCCCTCTCCCGCTGGCGGGAGAGGGGACGGGGGTGAGGGTTTGCTCTCGCGACCCACGGCTTACGCCGTGGGCTACACGCTGCCGCCCGCTCCGCGGGCTCAGGTGTACAACGAACTCCTGACTTATATCACCAGGCTCCTGTGCGATTTGCATTTTGCAGAGGCTCCTGGCCGCTTTCAGAGCCGTGCGGGATCAACGAAAGCAGCTTCTTCTCATAGAGCAGATCCGCAGCTTCTTTTATCTTTGGGAACGCGATACCCGAGCGCTCCGCAATGTTCAACAGCGAGTGGTTTCCATCCGAGAGATTCAGCACCCAGAGGCGCGCCATCATTTCTTCCCCGCTTGCCTGGCCGCCCGCCTCGCCTCCCGTGGATCGGAAAAGACCGCGCCGCCCGAGTTGAGGCTCGCAGTATGGGTTCTCGTTCCGGTAGCTGCAATTCTGTTCGAGCACATCCAGAATGGCTGCGCACGCACGGAGCGACCCGGCAAGTTGAGCGGGCCGGATGAAATCGAGATTGTCGGCCGAGGTGTGATACTCGGGGAAGGTCTCCCAGACGCTCCGCATCAGAGAGCCGACCGGCAGGTTGAAGCCTGGGGAGCAGTACTGCCGTTCGTCGTTTCCATACGGAGAGTACTCCAGGATTTCGAAAGGTTCGCCGCAATGGCGAAGCACGTGAGCGGCAGCGCGGTCAATCTCGGTATCTCCTCGGCGGCTCTTCTTGTAATGGAACCCGCCTGCATCCCCGAGGCAGGTTACCACCAGCCCATGCCGGATACGGCTCACTGCCTCACGATTTCTCGCCAGCCAGGTGATGGCTCCAATCGTGGCGGGGTTAAACAGGAATCGGTAGGAGTAACGAAGTTCGCGTCCGGAAAGCAGCTTCGCCAAGAAGGTCGCGATGGTCAACCCCGAGACGTTGTCATTCGCCAGCGAGGGATGACAGGTATATGTGGAAATCAGAACCTCCTCGGTCGATCGGCCGGGCAAATAGCATTCGGCGAGGGTCAAATGGCCGTCTTCGAGCCTGGAATCGATGCACACCTCGTACTCACCGTCTTGGAGCGCCAGTTTCTGATTGTGAGAGAGACAGAACCCCCAGTCCTCCTTGTAGTAGGACGTGCGATTCGGGATCCAGTCCGGATGGGCTGGAATTGTGAAAAGCCGGGGCTCGAGTTCGCGAAGGGGCAAAGTCGCGTGCACGGGTATGCTGTAACTCAAAACGTGCAGATTGCACTTCTGGAAGTCGACGACCCGCTTACCATCCGGCGCCTTGATGTAAGCGTCCCGGATGTTCCACTCCTTGGGTACGGTCCAATCGAAGACCGGAGTCCCCGTGGGCACCTCGGTGATGCGGAGCGGGACCTTTCCCTGGATGAGAGCCAACGTCTGCCGCACCCCGTCTCCAGTAATGCTCCGGCAGATCGGAAAGAGTTCCCCCGCGAATTGGTGCAGTTCTTGGCCGATCTCCTTAGCGTTCCTTTGACTTAACTCTGTTAGAAAGGCCATACCTTATGGCAAGAAAAGTGCACTTGGCGAATCGCGCCTACCTAAAGTCCGGGTAAGTCCGGTCCCGTTCTGAAATAACTTCGACTTTCTCCGGCCAATCTATGCGGAATGCCGGATCGTCCCATCGTACGCCGCGCGCTGATTCCGGGTTGTAATATTGCGACGTTTGATAGAAAACTTCGCTGTCATCTTCCAGGGTCAGAAAGCCCTGTGCGAAGCCTGCCGGCAGATAGGCCATATTTCGCTGCTGCGACGTGAGGACCGCCCCGACCCATTCTTTAAATGTTGGCGACTCGGGTCGCAGGTCAAGAGCAACATCGTATATCGCCCCGCGAGTACATCGCACAAGCTTGGCCTGTTCATAGGGAGCCGCTTAATAATGCATTCCACGCAGCGTCCCTTTACGGGTGTTAACGGAGATGTTGCATTGCACCAACCTGGGATTCAGTCCCATGTTTTGAAAGTCGTTCTGAGACCAGCAGAGCGCAAAGAAACCACGCTCGTCGATGTGGGGTTCCAGATGAATTTCGAAAACACCTTGTAGCTTGGATTGCAGAAAGCGCATAAAGAGTTTGAGCCGCCGTCCCGATTTCCTCCCGCGGGCTATTCCGACGTCACCTTATGGCACTCGCCATTACAGCTCCGCCTGTCCGCCGGAAGGCGCTTACTGCGAGGCATTCCTCAACGACAGTCCGAACTGCGCCCTCGAAGGAATCCCACGTCCAGCGCTGGAGAAAGCGCTTGTGCGCTCTCTCTGATAGTGCTTCCCCCAGTTCGGGGTTTTTCAGAAGAGTTATGCATGCCGAGGCAAAATCGGCAGCGCAGTCTGCCAGCAGTATCTCTTCTCCATTATGCACGTCATACCCGAATGCGCCGATGGTGGTTGCAACAACCGGACACTTCCTGGCGAATCCTTCAGCGATTTTTATCCGCGTCCCTCCGCCCACTTTGATGGGAACAATGAAGGCGGACCAGGAAGCGATTTCGTCGCCTGGATTCTCCAACCAACCCAATCCTACGATATCAGGACCCAATTTGGTCAAATAACCGTCGCTTCCCGAACCAACCAAACGAAGCTGGGCGTGAGGGAATTCTTGCTTGATGAGGGGCCATACGTCCCGTATGAACCACCTTGCGCCTTGCTCATTGGGACCCCAATCGAACGTCCCAATAAACCCAACCGTAGGCAACTGCGATGGAGCGCGAGGGCGCACCGGTTGGGGATGGAAGCCGTTTGGGATGACGTGGATCGGCGACCGGCTACCCAGATAACGCCGGTCGTCCTCACTACACACCGTTAGGACATCGAACCGCTGCGCGAGCAGCCGCTCCCGGCGCCGCCAGATCCAGGACATCCTCAGATCCAGTAGCCGCCTCGTGAGGTCGGTGCCGGATGCCGCCGCTGACTGATACCAGCGGCTGGGGATGTCATCCACGTCCAAGATCGAGCTCGGCCATCTGCTGATTCGAAACAGGTTGGCCGTCCGGATGCTGTGAATCCACGTGAGGTCATGCTCCTGCATCAGATCGAGCAAGGCGGCGCGATCAGCCGGGCTTACCACGTAGGGATCTGTTTCCAGGTAACCTGGGTCAAGCTCATGTCGAAGTCTGTCTCGAAAACGACGGAGGGCGCTGCCCTTCGCGATTGGCGAAGGGCGCATGATCCTCTTAATATTGGGACCGTGCTCGGTGCCGCACGCTGCTTCCTCATCTTGACGGTGTGAGGAAACAACCACGAAGGAAACACTCCCAAAACGGCTTAGCAACCTCCCAATATTCAGCACACGCTGCTGCCCGCCGTACGCAGGCGCGCGGGGAGAGGGTGTTGATACAAACAGGATCCTTGGTCTCAGTCGTGTATCTCCAACTCCGGCTTTCAGAGATCCGGATTAGACTCCGTTTTAATTATCTTTTTTTCTCTGGATCGAGCACTCAGCCGCCTGGGTCCGACTGCGAGAGAGACCCGGTCCAGGGTCGTATCTCATGTTCCCACAAGGGCATGCGCAGGAGCAAGCTCGCATCGGAGTTTCGCGAATACCTCCAGCCTGTGCCACTCCATCAGTCACCGGACAATTCCAGGCCGCTGCCTTCAACGCGGTTTGGCAGTTGTGAACCGCCGTCTTCGGGACCGCGCCGCTCGAGGGGGCTCCATACATGGGCGAGCATATCCCGGATTTCCTTCACCAGGTCGGGTCTAAAATAGCAAGCGGTAAGAGTGTATACCGATGCTCCCGCTGCGACACAGACCGCCATCGTCAGTGTGGATGCACAGTACTTGCTCGCCAAAGCGCGTACGACCGCTACAACACCGACCATAAACAGCGTAGACAATGCAGGGAATGAGAAAGACCTCAAGAGGGCTGCTGGGCTGATTTCAACGACTTTCACCGCTACTAGAATTGCTTCGAATGCACCAAAGACGGCCATCGTCAGGACCATTGAAAGCGCGATCGCTGCGGGACTCCACCGGACGGCCACTAGGCAGCCGACGAACGTCAGGAGCGCCTGGAGAATGAAAAGCGCGAGGTACAGACCTGTCCGGCCCTTCGCAAGCATGGTCGGATGCACAAACGCCAGCGCTACGCGAAGGGCACCGTATCCAGCGAGGATTTGGAGAATGGGCACCGCGGAGGCCCACTTGGCCCCAAAGAGCCACGGAACGAGCTCAGGCGCAACGACAATAATTCCCGCAAACGCAGGCAGGGCTACGAAGGAAGACATCTCGCAGAACCTGCAGAGTGCCCGTTCAAACCTCGGTTGAGCAGATTGGAGTTTGGCAAACGCCGGGAAGGCGACAGACTGAAGCGGCAGGTTGACCGCGTCTACTAGCAGATTGTTAATCCGACTAGCAAGGGCGTATGGGCCCAACCCCACGGGGCCGAATCCGTATCCCACGAGGGTCTGATCAGACCTTTGCGAAAAAAACCAAAGAATGTCGTTTCCAGTAAGACTTAGCGAGAACACGTACAAATCCCGAAGATGTCGCCTTGAGACTTGGAAACGAGGGCGCCACGGAACAGCCCACCACAAGCAAATGCAACCGAGAAAGGCATTCACCAGTTGCTGTCCAACCAGGCTCCAAGCACCCCACCCAAGGAATGCCATGGCAAGCCCGACAACGCCGCCTGCCGCTGTTCCTGCCAGAGAACGCACAGCAAGCGCACGAAAATTGAGTTCACGCGTCAAGATGGCCGTAGGCACGGAGCTCAGAGAGCAAAGTAGCAATGACAGAGAAAGCCATCCGATGACCGGAGCAACCCTTGGTTCGTGAAAGAAGTTGGCGAGCCTCCCTGCAAGGAGAAGGCTAAGGAGGCAAAAAAAGGCCGCTGTCGCCACGGCGATCCAGAAGGCGGAATCTAGATGCTCCTCCTCAAGCTCACGTCGCTGAATGATTGCCATTCCAAATCCCTGGCTCACTAAAACTTGGATGAAGGCAAGATAGATTCCTGCTATAGCAACCAGACCGAAGGCTTGTGGGTTCAGAAGCCGGGCCAGGCCGGTATAAATGCAAAAGCTCAGGAGCTGCGAACCCCAATTGCTGGCCCCCGCCCAAGCGACTCCTCGGGCGATTTTTCTTTTCGATCCGTGGTCCATATTCTCCATGAATACCTAAACTTGTGTGGGATATCGTGCAAGGCCACCGACACAGCCAGATCACGAATTCGTGTCGGGCAAAGCCTTCCGTACCTCAGGGCTTTGCAAATTAGCAGCTCGGGCCCTTCGTCAACGCGGCTCTTCTGCCGCGCTTTTCGGGTACACCTTAGCTTTCCCGCCGATGCATGCGCCCTCGTCTGCGTCGCGGTTGAGCAAGCCGCCATATACGCTCATGGTCATCTGAGCGACTAGGCCCCAGGAATGGCGCTCAAGCGCGTAGTCTCGAATCTCCTGCCGGCGGCTGTTCAATTCTCTGTAAATGTCGCTCGCGAAGTACTTTTCGATGGTTCTCGCCAGGCTAACTGGATCTTCAGGCCTGAACACAAAGCCTGTTTTGCCCTCTACGATGTCATCCTTCAGCGAGCCCACGTCGGCAGCCAGTACCGGCAAGCTGAAATTGTATCCAAGAAAGATGACCCCGCTCTGAAAGATTTCCCGGTAGGGCAGCACTAGAACGTCCGCCGCCTTGAAATAAGCTTCTGTCTCGTCATCTGGGATGATCTCCGCCCTCAGCACTATACGTCCCCGCTGCACGTCCTCTTGGATCGTTTTCCGAATTGCGGCCCAGTATTCCTCGCATTTATCGGGCCGGCCTGCGATGATCAACTGATAGTCGTCAGCCCCGGTCAGATGTTCGCGAAAGGCGGAAACCAGGTATTCGAGCCCCTTGGAAGGCCGGATCCTGCCGTAAAAAAGAAGTGCCTTTTTGCCATTCTGTAGTCCCAGTCGCCGTTTGGCCTCGGCAGGTGTAAGACCTGTGTCCGGAACGGAGTTGTTAATTCCAAAAGGGATCACAGTGATGCGGTCGGGGGACACGCCAAAGTCTTCGATAAGTTCGAGCTTCATCTTCTCCGTATGCACGAAGATATGGTCCGCAAGCCGGTATTGGATGCGCAGCGTAGCACGGTTAAGGCGCGTATCGCTGTGGTCGCGCCGTGCTTGATTCACATTGTGTGCGGTGAGGACAATTCTTTTCCCCAGGGACCGATAGTAAAGCAACAGCAAGGTTCGATCGATCCATTCGAGCCTGTTGTTCCAAAGGATGTGAAATATTCTCGGTTTGGCGGTGGCGGCGTAGTGGATCAGGCCGCCATAGCACGCCAGGAGCCGGCTGAGCTTTTTCGCGAAGCTGGCGCCTGGCCGCAGATCTCCGTGCAGGTTGAAGAAGCTCACTTGGGGCTGGTGGCGGAATTCGGGGAAATCGAGATCGTCGCTCCCGATGAAGTCTAAAGCTATGCCCTTGGACACAAGTGAGGTTGACAGGCCGTACGCGTAGGGCCTGTCGCTACCCCCGGTAAGCAGGGCGACAGAGGGTTGTGGGTATTCGATTTTAGGTTCGTAGTCCACGGCCGCCGGGCGATAGTTAGCGTCGGACATTCTGCGCATCCTGTTGAGCATATGCGGCCGCCGACAATTGGCGCTCGAGAGCAGCTTCAACCATGTCGGTGGTGATCAGGTCCATGCAATTGGGTACGAAGTCGCAGGTGGGCTTATAGCAAACGAGGCAATCCATCTCCGGCACGACTTTTTCGCCAAGCCCGTACATCTCAATTTCGGCAGCGCTGGTCGGGCCAAACAGCACCACCGTCCGCCGGCCCAGAGCCAGTGACAGATGCATTGCCAAGGTATCTCCGGCCACCACCAGGGTGCAGGCGGAAACGATTGCGGCGAAGGGACGCACGGGGTTATCGCAGCCGCCATCGATCAGAGGGATGCGAGACCGCGAAACCAACCGCCGATGTCTCTCGTGTTCCTCCGGGCCGCCTAGAAGCACAAACTGCGTGTCGTGCCGGCCCGCCAAACGCTCGACCAGCTCCAGGTAGCCCTCCTCCCGCCACTGCTTGAGTTGCCAACGGTGCCCAGCCCCGGTATTCAGGCCGATGACGGGGCGCGAGAAATCAACGCCCAAGCGCTCGAGGTGTGTGCGCCCCTTAGCCCGCTCCTCCTCGCTCAACTCGAACACATAGCGGTGCGGCGCCCCGGAGAGGCCGATGATTTCCAGCATGATGTCCTGATAGGTGCGAGTGCCCTGACGCTTGAGGTCGTCGAAAAGACCCATTTCAAGCCATTTGCGCGCCGCGGCATTGGTCGGCTGCGTCGAGCCTCGTGGGTCGAGAACAAATCCGTCCTTTTGCTTGGCCTTCGCCATGCTGGCCAGCGCGGTGCTCGCCTTGCCTGCGTCCAGATTGATGACGCGATCGAAGTCCCGCACCTGCAGTTGCAACAGAGCGTCTTCTCCGTAATCAAGGATCTCGGTAATATACGGGTTGCGCACAAGCAGCGGACGCGACTCCCGCCGGGTAATCCAGGTAATGGCAGTTCCCGGGTGCGCTTCCGCCAACGCTGGAAGCAACGCCGTGGTCCGCAACACATCGCCCATGGCGTCCAGCTTGACGATCAGAAGGCGCTGGTCGGTTTGTTGATAGTGGTCGCAGGTGCAAAGCGCGCCGGCGGCTTTGTGCCAAACGCAGGGGCGATCGCCGAGGAAGAAGCGGCAATCGAAGGCGATCTCCCGCGTCTCACCTCCAGGCTGCGCAGCGCCGACATTTTCAGGATTCTCCGTCATGCCTCGATGAGCCTCTCTTCCAGCAGTTCGCAGATGGCGTGGTAGATCATGATGTGCATTTCCTGGATTCGTGGTGTTGACTGGGAAGGGACGCAAAGACAAAGGTCGCACGCCGTTCGCATCTCTCCTCCCGAACCACCCGTGAGCCCGATAACTTTGACCTTGTCCTGGCGCGCCGCCTGAATCGCGCGCAGGATGTTCGGGCTGTTGCCGCTCGTCGAGAGGGCCAGCAACACGTCGCCTGGCCGGGAATGGGCGGAGAGTTCGCGGGAAAAAACTTGATCGTAGCCGAAATCGTTTCCGATTGCGGTGAGAGCTGAAGTGTTAGCGTGCAGCGCCATGGCTCGCAATGGCCGCCGATCTCGCAGGAAGCGGCCCGTAAGCTCCGCAGCGATGTGTTGGGCATCGGCTGCCGATCCGCCGTTTCCCGCCGTGAAAAGCTGGCCACCGGCAGCCAGGGAATCGAAGATGATATCCACGGCGTCTGAAACGGCCGCGGCGAGCCCCGGGAGAGCCTTCGCCACCTCGAGGTGTTCTTGCCAGATCGCCCTGATCTTATCCAGTTGTTGAGTCGCGGTTCCCACTTAATCTCCCTTCTTGCCCGCCCCGAACAACTCCTCCAGCAAAGTCACCCTGCCGACGGCCTTTTCGCCAGCTTCCAACTCAAATATTGCCTTGTCCCATTGCCTGAGGCAAAATTCCTTGAGGTGCGGAAGCATCCTTCGCGCCCAGTTCGCGGTTTTTTCCCCGAACACCGGCTTCATCCAGGCGTATTTCCATGGCAAGCGGGGCGTCGCGAGCCGGCCTCCAAGTTGCGCGGCCAAGGCTTGCAACTCCGCCAGAAAATCGAACTGGTCCGGAAAAAAAACGGGGCACCAATTTTGCAAGTACGCCACGCACGCGCTTCGCGTACGTTCGCTATTCTCAAGGGCAAGGAGATATTGAATGTGCAGCTTCATTGAGAGGAGTAGCGCCTTTCTTTTCTCTGCCGACGACCCAATGTAGCTCAGCCGGTTCCACGGCGTAACTCTGTAAAAGACCTTCGCATCCGGTACGAAGCGGGTGCCTTGGGAAGCCGAAAGCACACGGCAAAAATACTCGCCGTCGTCATCATACCAGAGGCGCGTGTCCCAAAGCCCTGACGCTTCACTCAGTTCCCGGCTGGTCAACCAGGTTGCCGTTTGCATGCCCAGGTTTTCGCTCATCTTCCTCAAGAGCCACTCGACGGGGGAGAGATCTTCCCACAGAGGGCTTCGATCAAAGCGGGCGCCGCTGGTCCGATAATAGAAGGATGCCCAGGCCGCGGAAGGAAGGATTCGTTTGCTCTCGCCCTCTCGGAGAATCGCAAGTTGCCGCTCGATCTTATCGGGGGCCAGAATATCGTCGGCGTCCAGGTACTGGATGTAGTCGCCTTGGCTGAGTTGTAAAGCATGGTTTCGAGTAGCTGCTGCACCCCGGTGCTCTTGCTTTACAATGCACACGGATTCTGATTGGTACTGGCGCGCCACGGCCAGCGTTCGATCGGAGGAGCCGTCATCAACGACGATGATCTCTTTCCGTTTCCACGTCTGGTCTATCGCTGAGTGGATCGTGTCCGCGAACCATTGCTCGGCGTTATACGCGGGGACAAGAATTGAAACCAGCGGTTCCCTCGAATTGGGCCGGGCTCGCTCTGCTCGCGGCTCAACGGGACTCGCAACGGGATGGTACCGCGTTTTCCCGAGCCTGCGGGCGCCTTTTATGCGCCTCCGTTGGATCCAACGCCAGCAGTAACCTGAAAACTTGTCATGTAAGAAAGTCCGGCGCGGTCGCCAGGAACTGTCCGCCAGGTGAATGCCGTAAGTGCCGAACCGGCTCCAATTGCCAACATCGCAGATGTCGTCGGGGAAAAGAATTGTCAGCGTATTGGCCAAATCTCCGTTCTCGGCTAAGGTGCGTGAAACCAGGCCCGGGCCAGTCGCGTTTAATATAAAGAACTCGTCCTCAAGGAAGGGGGGAGAGCCACGCATCATGGGCTTGACCCAGCTGGGATCTCGCTGGGCTCTGACGCAGTTTTCAATTATTGCCTTGAGAAATGGGTGACCCGGCGCGGCTCCGAAGGCGTAGTTCCCAACCAGCCAATCCATACCGAGATCATCCCTCAAGAAACGGCTGACAGTGAGTGCCTCAAACGGGAAGACGCAGCCAAGCTCCAGGAGGGGTGAAAGCTCACTGGCCAGCAACACATCGACGTCGAAGTAGAACCCGCCATATCGGTAGACCGCGAGATACCGAAAGAAATCGAATCGTTGAATGGGATACTGAAACGAATCAATGACACTGCGGTACTGGGGGAATTCTCGACTGAAAAATCCTTCTACCTGCTCGTCGTCAAAGAACAGGTATTCATAGTCCGGGTTCAGCAGCTTTAGGCTCGACGTCGCAGCCCGGTTGAGTAGCGGGAGATGCGCGTTTTTTGCGGTCTGAATGATGCGCCGCGGAATTCGTTGTTTCATTTGGCCTCTGGAGTCCGTGTCTGGTACAATGGGCAGTTGCAAATATGATGCCGAGTGTGGCATTAATCAAGGGGATCGTTGCGGTTTGCGGTACACCTTTCACAGGGGTGAGCCCCCCGTATTCGCGTCTTGGCGTACCTAAGTACCATTGACGGCCCGTCTTACTAGTCGGATACTCCATGGTCGGTTACGCGCAGGCCGGTCGACCAACGGAAACGACGATCGTCCGTCTGGGAGCGAAGAAGCGCACCCCCCGGAGACCCTCCGGGACAGCAAGTCTTGCATTTCATAAGGAGGAACAGGATTAATGACAAGCACTACGAAATTGGCCTTATTTTATCTTATTATCGGCGCAGTATTAGCCACTGGATTGCGCGCGCAGGGCACCTACACGGCGGCGTCCTGCAACGAGAGCGATGTGTCGGCAGCCGTCGCGGCAGAGCAAGCCAAGGCCGCTGACGGGGATATCATCTCGATTCCTAGTGGCACCTGCACCTGGACTGGCAACACCGGCATTACGATAAATGCTACCAACTCGTTAACAATCCAAGGCGCGGGGGCGCAGTACGCGACGACCGGAGGGGCCTCTACCGCAGGTTCCGATAGTACGGTCATCATCGACAACATAGACCACGCCGCGTCCAACAGCCCGACGTTCAATTTCAACAACACCGCCGCAGGGAAATCGTACCGACTTACCGGGATATTTATTCAACAGAATGGGTCATCTTACGTTAACAACAACGGCGTCGTGGGGGTTTCCGGTAATTCATCCGCTGTACGCATCGACCATTGCCACTTCTACGGCACCCACGGCGACTCTTTTGTGGCGACGGTGGGAAACGTTACGGGCGTAGCCGACCACGATTTCTTTCAGGCGCAAGCAGGTCTGCTATTTTTCTTCTTCGAGTTTCAGAACGGGTCGTCTTGGAAAGGAGCAAATAACGACGGTCTTGGCGATGCGTCTTTTGCGGACGCCTCCCATTGGGGAACGAGCCAGTTCTTTTATGCAGAGGACAGCTACTTCCATTATGGGGATTACGTCACCGACTGCGAGGACGGCGGGCGATTTGTGATCAGGTATTCCACTATTGTGGACGCTGCCCTTGCGTGGCATGGCACCGCTGGCAGCCAGGGCCGGGGTTGCCGCGCAGGTGAAATCTACGGCAATACCTTTACTTATCCCGATAGCGGTCCCAGCAATGCCGCCGTTGCCGTTAACTCCGGGACGGTACTGGTTTGGGGAAACACCGTATCCAACAACACGAATGTTGTTTTGACTGGCGATCTTCGGGACAGCAATGGGACATATTCGGAGCCTGCCCCTCCGAATGGCTGGGGATACTGCGGCACTGCCCAGACAGGCTCAGTGAGTTCATGGGACCAGAACACGGACAGCAGCGGGTACGCATGTCTCGACCAACCGGGGCGCGGCGCAGGCGATCTCATCACGGGAACCGCCTTCCCAAATATTGTCAACTCCGTTCTCGGAGGCCAGGCGTGGCCTAGGGAAGCCATTGACCCGATATATATCTGGGACAATACCTACAACCTTACGGGCGCAGGAAAAATATGGGGGAATTTAACCGGCGCATTAGTAACCGACAATAGGGATGTCTACCAGCAATTTGGCACCTACGGGGAATCCGGCAGCTTCAGCGGAGCAAAGGGAATTGGTCAGGGGACCTATTCGCAGATCTCGTCCAGCTGCACTGCGGGTCCGGGCGGGAACACCCCCGGCGTTGGCTTCTGGGCCACCGACCAGAGCACGCTTTACGTCTGCAACCCGACGAACACGTGGAAAGCGTATTATACGCCTTACACCTACCCACACCCGCTCACGGGTGGGTCTTCCGATCCGCTTGTCCCTCCCACAAACGTCAAGGCGGTTGGTCACTGATCTACCGTGAAGGTGGGAACGCGGGGCGCTGCCGGGATTGTTCATCGTCGCTTCTGGGCTCCTGGCCCGCGTCAGGCTGGGCGGCCTTGTCTCGCGACCGGCCGACCCTGTGCTCAAGGGCAGCTAGTTCGAGTACAACATCTTTGGCGGCGGGAGATCCGGTTTCGGACCCCGCCGCACTGCCCAATTCAAGACCCGTGTAGTGGTCTGTGCCTTTGCATCCCAAGTGAGGCGTTCCCACGCGTAGGAAATGGCTTGCCGCCTTAAGCGACTAAGAAGCTCGCGGTTCCCCGAAAGCTCGGTCAGGATTTTTTCCATCTGTGACACAAATTCGCTTTCGTTGGTAAGGGGCACCTTGTATCCCACTTCCGGATGAACGACATCTCCTGGCCCTCCGAAGTCCGCGACCACAGGCACAACACCAGTCGCGAGAGCTTCAAATATTACACCTCCGCCAAAGTCGCGAACCGATGGAAACACCAGGACATCTGCGGATTGTAAGCGGGTGAGCACCTCCGCTCGGCTAACCCAGCCACAGAAGGAAACAGCCTTTTCGATCCCAAGAGATCTAACTAACTGCTCGAGGCGGCTGCGCTCCGGTCCATCGCCGACGACAGTGAAGTGGGCCAGTTCGCTTCGCAAAAGGGGGGCAGCCGCGCGCAGCGCGAGATCACAAGCTTTGCAGGGAATCAGGTACCCGACGAAAATCAACTGGAGTTTAGAGTCCTGCCTGGGAGCGCTACCGTTTTGGGAACACTGGCCAGGGCTCACGCCGTTCTCTGGGACAAAAAACAGTTTGTCGTGATACGCTCTAAACTCCGCATAAGTTTGGGACGATGCGACTATGATGGCTGCTGAGCTGCGATAGGTAGACCGGGCAAACGGCAGGAAGCGATACAGATTCCTTAAGCTGGAGACCCATTGCTTCTCATTATTGGCCTGGCTGAAACCCTGCACATAAGGGAGTCCGCCGTTGATCGGCCCGATCACGAAGGGTATCGGTCCGTTGCGCAGGAAGAAAGCGAACGGACTCGGTAATACCGCTGTCGTCGGTACGATACGCAGAGCGACGTCGAACTCGCCCGCTAAAACGCGGCGCCACAACTGCCGCCAGGCACACCATTCAAAGGCAAGATGAAAAGGGTAGCCGAAAGCGGTCAACGCCTGGCTGGTGTAGTTATATCTGAAGATCCGTCGCAGGCTCCAGGCATAGAGGCGCTCGAGCCACGGCATCCGAACCACCTCGATGCTGCGAAACGGCGCCTTGGCGCGGCGCAGAGCGTCTTCAACCGTCGATCGTGCGACCAAGGTAACATCATGGAGTTGGGCGAGCGCTGCTGCATGGCAATAGGTGACAAAGGGAATGCTGACACGCTCCGGATCACAGTCCGGCCCCAGCAGCAAAACGCGTAACCGAGTCATGAATTCTCCGTTCGGACGCCCATCGTCACGACACCGAAATCCTGCCAACGCAAGAATACCTGCCAGAACGATGAGTCAGCCGACCCGTACAGCGAAGATACCTGCCGCGAGCGAAAAACTGTGCTGCGCCCGGGCAGCCGCGCGCCGCAACGCGCCGCCCTACTCGACAGGGCGTAGATCTCCCGTTACTTTCCAGTCGTCGAATTCGAGGACATCTGAGTTATTGGCGAGATGGCGGTCGAATTCCCCATCCGACTCCGGCGCGGTTTTGGCGAGGCGGTTGATGCGGCATGCGCTTACAATCGATAGGAACAGGAAAAACAATGACAGGCTCAACATTCTAAAGCCCGCCTCGGTGATGTTATAAAGCATCAAGGTGACAACGTAAGCCACAAGAAGAGCGCCGAGTTCGCTCTCGCGACGAAAGGCGCGGACGGCCGTGCGATAGCCTTGCCCAAGAATAAGAGCGATGAGGCCCACACCAATCCAGCCCAGGTTCAGGTATACCTCGATATAACCGTTGTGCGCCTCGTTGGTCATTGTGTACCCGCCGTGCGTGACGAAAACTTCTCTGACCCGCGGTCCTACCCAGAAGGTTTCGAAGCCGGCGCCGACAATCGGGTTGGGCACCATCGGAATCACGACCGCCCAGACTTCTGTACGTCCCGAGAAATCCGACTTCCTTCCCACTGCCCCCGTGATTGCACTGTTGCCACCGAACAGCAGGCTGAGACTGCCTCCTATTAAAATGGCGAGAACCAGCGCGTGCACGACGCCGGTGCGGGCCCTGAAAAACGGCAGAGTGGTGACGAGCATCAATGCCGCTCCGAGGACGAAGCAAGCTCCGGACGTGGCCGAGTGCGCCGTAAACAAAAGGGAGATGCCAAACCAGAGAAGGGCGCCCTGAGCCACCAAGCGTCGAGTGCGACTGGGTTGCGTCTTATCCCGCCAGAGAACCAAGACCTGCCATAAAGTTCCCAAAGTGACGAGATAAGTCAAGAGCCCCAGGACGTTCTTGTTGGTCGTCACTCCCGTATTGACTATCGCGTCTCCTCCAAATGGATCAAACCCGCGGCCAAGTTGCGGGTAGTACCTGATAAGAAGCACGGAAGCGGGCAGCAGGACGAATCCTACGCGCGAGATGAGGCGCCTGAGAGCGGCGGCCGGTTGAGCGTCCGTAACTACAATCAGGACCATGATCACGTCGCCCAGAGCCCTGACCCATCGCTTAAGGCCCCAGGCGGGATAATCGGAAAAGGCGAGGCTGGCCAGGCTAAAAGAAAAGTACACTACTATCGGCCAGCTAGCTCTTAGGAGAGCCCCCCAATCCCGGCGGCGGCAGAGAACAGCGACGCCAAGGAGGATCAAACTCGCCGCAAGAAACTGGTCGATCGGGCTGGAAGGGGGAAGTTGGCCGGCGATTTCGGTCATGTTGATCCCGAGCCAACCGGAGGGGGGCCTTGACCCGTTACTCCACAGCCAGATTACAGGCAGCCAGAGGGCCCTCGAGGGGCGCACAGAGTCGTCACGGTCGAGCCAGAAGAGTCCGGCGATGCCGACGGCGAAGATTACGGTTGCTATTTGTGGAGGCACGGGTTAAGAGCAGTGTTAACTGATGAGATACACGTGCAGAGTGGTCAGAGTGCAGCGGCAGGCGACTGCTCGAATCGAGCGGGGGCATTCCGGATTCTCAGCGCTCGCCACGCCGCCACCAGGGAAACGGCGGCGAGAATTGCAAGGAACGGAACAATCAACGTACTGTGGCGCGCGTGCGCGATGATTGGGGCGTGGACCATCGGGATGTAGAGGATGTACAGCAGAATTATGCCCGCCTTGTGCAAGAGGCCGCGCTTCCGCAAAACCACCACGCCTGCGAGAGCCAGGCCGAGCAGCGGCGCCTGCACCAGCACATTCAGCAGTACTGATTGCCGCTTCTTGCCAAGAAACCAGAAGTTGAAGAAGAGGTTCTTCATGGCGCATCCAGCCAGAACTTCCGGATGGCTGCGATATTCGGTCGAGACTCGGCTGAGTAGAACCTGGTTGAACGCAACTTCGTCCTGCGGCGTGTAGAAGAGTTGGTAATAAGGGCCCAAGAACGGTTTCCCGAGTTGTCTCGCGATTTCATCCCGCTCGAACCCGGCGCTCGTCTCCGCCTCCGCGAATGGCAGGCTGGGGTTTTCGCAGCTATAAAGCCCCTCCTGCGCCGCGACCCCGGCGACGGTGGCGCCAGGCACAAACTTGTGCACCAGCCTGTAATTGCGGATTATCCATGGGGACATCACAATCACGGTTCCGAGGCCGAGCACTGCCATCCGCAACACGGCTTTCGCCCGTTCGCTCGAGTTCTTCGAGGTAAAGACGAGGTAAACGAACAAGAAGAGCGGAAACAACAGGACTTCGTTCCTTATCAGAACCGCCATCCCCAGCAGCAAGCCCGCAGCTGCATACCGCCACAGGCTTCCTTTCTCCACTGCGCTGTAAAACGCGAGTATGAAGAGCAGCACGGTGAACATGGAAGGGATTTCTATGCCTGCGTGCGCCTCAGCAACCAGGATGCCGGGGTAAAGGAGGAAGATGAGCGCCGCGGCCAGCGCGGTCGTTGCGTTGCTGGTGATCTTTCGGGTGAGGCGCAGCAGCAACAGCGCGGCCCCAAAGGCCAGCAGCACGCAGATGGCACGAGCCTGCAGGAGACCGTAGCCGCCCACTTCAAAAACTGCCGCGAGTAGCAGCGGATAACCTGGCTCCCGAAGCATGGTGCTGCCCATGGCGGGCTCAACACGGTAGCCGTTCCCATGGTCGAGATTCCAGGCTATCTGGTCGTAAAGGTCCCCCCAGTTCGTATTGTAAGTCGGCGTCAAGCGGCCGCTCAGCTTCGGCAGGCCCACGAGGACTATCGCGGCGTTCACGAGGAGCGCGGCGAAAAGGATGAGAGATACGGACCGGCCCGCGAGTTTTTCGCCCACAAGCATGGGCGCCTTCGAGCTTATGGACACCTCGCGTATTTGAGTTGCTGCCATCCTTTCACTCCCCTCGACGCCATCGCCAATGGTTAATTGCGGGGCCCCCGTCCTTCCTTGCTCCAAGTGTAGAAGGCTGTCACAGCGTAGTTCCAGACCGCGCCTACCGCGATGCCTGCGAGGGCGGCAACGGCCCAAGAGGTATCGCGCCGAAACAGGTAGGACGCGATGCCGACGTTAGCAAGAGCGCCGAGAGAGCAGGAGAGCGAGAAGGAACCAAGGCCCTTGAACCATTGCCATCCCTTGAGACGCATATCCCTGTAGGTCAAAGCGTTGTTCAGTGCGAAATTGCATACCATTGCAGACACGGTGGCGGCTCCCTGGCTGAAATGGAAAGGGACTGCCATCAGCTGAAACAGGGTCGACAATATGGCGAAGTGGACGAAAACTCCTAGCGCGCCCACCATGGCAAACGCCACGAATCGCACCGGCACGATATGCCCTATGAGCTTGTCCGCCAGCAACATCACAAAGCCCCACATGGCCTGGCTATCCAACTTGCTTTCGCCGGCGTGGCGATTACGAAAGGTGTAAGGCGTTTCCTTGAGTCGCAGCGTCCCCGGACTGGAAGCAACCAGGTCCAGGAGGATTTTGAATCCGATATTGGAAAGGTCCCGCACTGCGAGCTCCAGGACGCCCCGTCGCAAAGCAAAGAAGCCGCTCATGGGATCGGAGAGGTCTTGCTTCATAACTGTTCGGCCCAGGCGGGTCGCGAACCGGCTCATTTTGGCCCGGGATGCCGTCCAGCTTCCGATTCCGCCTCCCTCGATGTAGCGGCTTCCGACGACAATGTCGGTGTCCCCGGCTTTCAGGATTTCAAGCATGCGGGGCAATACCGTTTCGTCATGCTGGCAATCGGCGTCCATGACAGCGAGGAAGGGCGCCGAGCTCGCCAGCATTCCTTCCACACAGGCGGAGGAAAGACCGCGGCGTCCGATACGTTGCAAGCAGCGCACGCGGGGATCCGTGCGAGCGATTTCGCGGGCCCGCGCGGCAGTTCCGTCGGGCGAATCGTCATCCACGAAGATTACTTCCCAAGCGTTTCCGCTCAGGCTTGCTTCAAGCCGCTGAACGATCTCCGCCACGTTATCCCGTTCGTTGAAGGTGGGGACAATGACGGAGAGTTCCGGAGCCTGGGTTGCCCACTCACCATTTTCCGCGGCTAAGGTCGTTGTGCGACCCTCGATTTTGATCAGTTGTTCCTGCATAACTCCGGCCTCACACTTTTCGTCTGGCCACTGGCGAGCTTCGACGCTCGCCATCCTCTGCAGCCCTGAAATGCTATCTTAAGGTCGCCACAGGCGCCTCGTGGGCGCGAAGCCATTCCTCAAACAGGGCGAGGCTAAACAGAATTTTGTGGTTATCCTGACGACCGGCGGCGTGCTGCTCGTAAAGTTCGCGAACGGCGGGCGCGCTGAGGTACTGATAGATCCTGGAGCTTCCGTCGAGGAAGGTGTCGGTCATCTTGCTGTCCATTGCGCTGCGGAACCAGCCATCCACTACGTTGGTGGCGAAGCCGCGTTTTGGCCGGCTCAGGATCGAACTGGGAAGGAACTCGCGGCACGCCAGGCGGTGTAACCATTTCCGGGTGCCTCCCCTCACTTTGAACTCGGCCGGCAGTCGTTCCACGTATTCTACTATCTCTTTGTCGACAAACGGGACGCGAAGTTCCAGGCTGTGAGCCATCGAGAGCTTGTCCGCGTACATGAGGAGTTCGTCCGGGAGGGTAGATCGCACCTCGAGAAACTGAAGGCCGCCGAGCTCGTCCGTCTCCGACATGAGATCCGTCATGCTCGCCCAGCAGTCCAGTATCGCGTCGCCGGAGTTTGGAGCCAGGAGGCCTTCCTGGAAAAGCTTGTCAACCTGGTCGCCCGGCAGGAGCGACAGAACATGCTGATATCTGCGCAAGCGGTCGGGGATCGCCAAAGAGTAGACGCCGCGCTTTAGGGCCTCGTTTCTGGGCAGGTGCGCCACGGCTGAAGAGATGCCCGTGCGCATCCAAGCCGGCAGCCGTGCCCAATAGGAGCCGTAGCGCACGCCCAGGTGGCGGGTATAGCCGCCGAACAGTTCGTCCGGCCCTTGCCCGACTAGAGCTACTTTCACGTTCTGGTGGGCGCGTTGACACACGAAGTACATCGGCACAATCGAAGAAGTTGCGATGGGTTCTTCCAGGCAGGCGACAATCTTGGGTAGCGTCTTTTCAAAGAGCGATCGAGAAAGCAAGACGCTCGTGTGCTTCGATCCCAGGACGCGGGCGGTCTCGGCGGCGTCGGCCAGTTCATCGTCGGGAAACGCCGCGCCGTACCCTACCGTGTAAGTTTGCCACGCACCCCCGTTAAGAT
This sequence comes from Terriglobia bacterium, assembly GCA_050010015.1. Taxonomy (GTDB): domain Bacteria; phylum Acidobacteriota; class Terriglobia; order UBA7540; family UBA7540; genus CAVROP01. The sequence goes on along the minus strand of JBEKLY010000004.1, from coordinate 22,156 downwards.
TCATCAAGGCAAGCAGCAATCCGGAGTCGATGCCGCCGCTCAAAAGCAAGCCCACCGGAACATCGCTGATGAGCTGCCGTTTAATGGCTTGTTTATAGAGCGTCGCCAATTCGTCCAGAGCTTCCGCGGGTGACTTGGGCGGGGCGAACGGGGTGGGCTTGAATCTGTACCACCGATCCACCTGGCAAGTTCCGTTCTCGACCGTCAGTTTGGTCCCGGGAGCGAGCTTCGATACACCTTTGAGTATTGTGTACGGAGAGGGCGTATAGCGGTAGCGCAGGAAGAGATTCAACGAGGTGGCGTCAATTTCATGCCTTTCTCGCAGGGCAGCGCAGACGGCGCGCATCTCCGAGCCGAAATACAAGCGATTGCCATCTATCAGGTAATAAAGCAGCTTGATTCCGAATGGGTCTCGAGCCAGAACCAGGCGGCGCTTCGCCACATCCCAGATGGCCAGGCCAAACATGCCGTTGAGGTGATTCAGGACCTCGTCGCCCCACTGTTTGTACCCGTGAATGATGACTTCGGTGTCCGAGTTCGTGCGGAAAACGTGGCCGTGCCCTTCCAGTTCAGATCGCAGTTCGGGGAAGTTGTAAATCTCGCCATTGAAAATCACCCATACGGATTCTTCGCTATCCGACATGGGCTGATGGCCGCCCCCGAGGTCGATGATGGAAAGCCTCCGAAATCCGAATCCGAGCGGTCCGGCGAGGTAGTATCCCTCGTCGTCGGGCCCGCGATGGCGGAGGGTCTGGGTCATCGCCACCAGGGTCTGGCGGTCGACCGGCTCCAGATTTCCGAAATTGTATTGTCCGCAAATGCCGCACATAGAGTTACGTCACCAGCCAACGCCTCGTCAGCTTCGCGCGACGCTGAAGCTATCAACCCGCTTGAATCGCAAGAGAGATTTGAGGATGGCCTTGAGTTTGGCCATCTGTTCCTTGCGGTGAAATTTCATGAACTCCCGCGAGACTGGCCGAGGCGTGCGGCGCACGAACCCCCAGCAATAGCCTAGTCCCAGGGCAAAGCCGCAGATGAGATAGGGTCGCTTCGCAGCTCGGTAGGCAGCTCGGAACAGTTCCCAGACAGGGTGGCCGCCCATGTAGTAGTCCTTTTCGCCATAAGAAAACGAAGAAGAGACGACACTCCGCTCGGCCGTTCCCAGCTGCCGGTGATGGAAGAACGACCTCTCACGGAACGACTCGGTTTTCCAACCTTTCATGCGGGCGGTGATCACAGCGATCCAGTCAATTCCCCCGGCCCGGTGTGGAACATAGCCTCCGATTTCCTCCCAGCACTGCCGCCGGAATAATTGGCACTGCCCCGCAACATGCTTTCTCCCCTCAAAACTGTCGGTTTCGGAGCTGTAGCCTTCCTCGCGGAAGACTGTACCCGCTACCCCGAGAGTAGGATCCTGGGCGAATTTGCCAAGAAGAAACTCGAAATGATCCCTTTCAAAGGAGATATCCGCGTCCAAGTTGCCGATAATGGCGAAAGGCAGGCCCTTCACTCGCTCGTAGCCGGTGTTGAAAGCTTGCACTTTGGCCGCAAAGCTGCGATCTCGCCTTTGAGGCATCTGGACCATTTCTATCCAAGGGTAGCGGCCGAGATATTGGCTTATGATCTCGGCCGTCCGGTCCGTCGATCCATCATCAACGATCACCCATTTCGCGGGCAGCAGTGTTTGGTGAATCACCGACTCAAGCGTCTTCTGGATGAACGCAGCTTCATTTCGAGCTGGAGTGATTAGCACGTACGAGATGTGCGGTCGGTGTTGGTTCCGGTGTCCTTGTTTCACTGCCGCTTTCCTACTTCGGAGTGAATCGTAGCCTGCACGGGACTTGGAGGGGTTTCACGTCCGTCATTCGGAGCCGCCATACCCTTCGTAGGTTGGCTGTTACTGAAAACCCTCTGGTAGGCGGCAAGCAGGTGCTGGACAGAATACTCCCACGCCAGTTCTTTTTCAATGCGCCTTCTTCCGAATTCTCCCATCCTTTTTCGTTCCTCCGGCCTATCGAGCAACCAGAGAACCTTATTGGCGAAATCGGCCCCGCGATCCTCTCGATTCGCATACAGCGACGCCTCTTGGGCGCTAAACCGGCCTTCCTTCGAGTCGAATTGGACGATCGGCTTGCTCAGCGCCATGTACTCCATGATCTTGATCATCGTAGAAATATCATTCATCTCACATGGCCGGTCCGGATTAACACATACCTCCGCCGTCGATAGGATCTCCAGTAGCTCTTGATCCGAGACTCTACCGGTGAAATACACGGTGTCCACCAGACCTTTCGCTACAACGATCTCGCGCAGCGTCTCCAGTTCCGGACCGGAGCCGACACATACAAAACGCACATCGCGCCTTCCCAGGTTCTTGATATATTGCGCGACATCTATAAGGATGTCCAAGCCATCCTGGACGTTCATGGTCCCTACGTAACCGACGAGGTATCGTTTGCCATCCTTGAGCGCCGGATTCGGCGCAACAGGTTTGAAAGTTCGAGGGTCGGGTCCGTTGCGCACCACGAATACGTCGTCGGGAGCCATACGGCCTCTTTTGATGGCCAGTTCCTTATAGCTATTGTTCGTGGCCATCACTGCATCGCTCGAGCGGTAGGTCATTTTCTCCAGCCACAGGAGGAGCTTGTAAAGGAAGGCCCTTTGGCCACTCTTGGAAAGGTATAATTCGGGAGTCGCATCATGATGGTCGAAAATGTACTTAATCCCCAGAAGTCTGAAAGGTAGAGCAATTAGAAAGACATCGTCCGGGGGATTGCACCCCTGAATGACGTCAAATCCATGGGTCAAGTAGATCCACCACGTGTAAATGAACTCCCAAAACAGCCCGCAGCCGTATTCCCAGAGGTAACTAAGGGTGGTGTCCGCCTCTTTTGGCATGGGGTGTCTATAGATACGGATCCCCTCGATCACCTCATACCCTTGCCGGCAGCTGCCACGCCGTGGGCATATGACGGTCACGTCATACCCATTCGTCGAAAGCGATTGTGCCTCTTTAAAGACACGTGTATCGTGTGGGAGTGCTGCGTTTTCAACGATGATCAGGACTTTACGCTTCACAGGGGGTGTTTAGGGTCGTTATTGGCAAACGGCTGCGCATCGGATATTGCCTTTCGCGATGTCCAAGAGACGAGCAAGATCCACCATGCACTGGCCTTCGTGCAGCCGTTCCGGAATAGATTGGAAGTCCGGATCCTTGTTGCCGATCACTATAGTTTCACCGTGTCTGAGCACTGCGTCAACGTCGTCTACCATCAATTTGGAGATGTGAGGAATATGGTTCAGAATGAAATCGCGATTTGCGCCCACCAGCTTTGCGAGTTGTACGTTCTTATCGTAAATGCGCAGATCATAGCCCTTGCCTGCGAGTCGTTCGATGATTTCAATCATCGGGCTTTCCCGAAGGTCGTCCGTCCCTGCTTTGAAACTGAAGCCGAGGATCCCGATGCGAGCATTCCCCCTCTCCACGATGCGATGCAGGCCCTTCGCGATTTGGAGTTCATTGCTGCGCAAAATTGAATTCAGGATGGGCAAATCCAGATCGCGCGACTTGGCGGCGTAAGACAAAGCCCGGAGGTCCTTCGGCAAGCACGAGCCCCCAAAGGCAAACCCCGGGGAAAGGTAAGCAGTCGAGATATTGAGCTTGGTGTCTAAACAAAAAATCTCCATCGCCTTATGCGCATCCACGGAAAGCGACGAGCAGAGATTTCCGATCTCATTGGCGAAGCCGATCTTGAGGGCGTGCCAGCCGTTGTCGATGTACTTGATTATCTCGGAGGTTTCCAGATCAGTCCTGATCAGCGGCGCCTGGAGTTTTGAGTAGAGTTCAGCCAGTAAGTCGCCGCTGCCCGGATTCAGTTCCCCGATAACTGTCTTAGCGGGGAAAGTGAAGTCCATTACGGCCGAACCTTCTCGGAGGAACTCGGGGTTGTGGCAAATGTCGAAGCCGCTACCCGCCTGTTTGCCAGAGTGCGCTTCTAGCGTGGGGATAACCACGCCGCGCATAGTTCCCGGTAGGATCGTGCTGCGGATGACGACCGTGTGACGCGCCGCTTTGTCCTTCAGTGCCGTGCCTATTTCTTCACAGACGCGTCGAATATACGACAAGTCGAGATTGCCATTGACCTGGCTGGGAGTTCCCACGCAGACAAATGACAATTCCGTGCCGTTCACTGCTCGAACCGTGTCTTCCGTGGCTCGCAAGCGACCGTCCCCGACCGCGCTGGCGATGATTTCGCCTATTTCGGTCTCGATGATCGGGGATTGGCCGGAATTGATCAACTCGACTTTTGTCCGGGCCCGATCGACTCCTATCACCTCATGGCCGTTCTGGGTGAGACAACCTGCCGACACCACCCCGACGTAGCCTAATCCGAAGACGCTAACTCTCAAGAGCGCTCCTTTCCTCTGAGTTCCGTGATCTCGTCTGTGAGAAGATTGCCTGGCCCTTGGGAGCTTGCATGGAGCAAGAAACAAAGGCTTCTGAACATTTGCGCTTGTGCCCAGCGATGCATGGGGGTGTTGTCCCATCCCAAGCGAAGCTGACGGCTGCGAAAAGAACCGTCCGGCTTTTGCCATTCCGCAAATAAACTGTGGAGAACCGGCGCCAGAATAGCGTCAAGCGTCCGGAAACGACCCCTCAACAACACGGCCAGGTTGACGAACTCGGCGTAGTCGTACAACTCGCGGCGATAGACAGTCATTCGAGGGGCACGCGAAAAGGGCTTGGGAAGACCGCGCTCGTCAAACAAATTGGCGACGTAATACTGGACCCCGCGCTCAATTGCTTGTGTGCACCTCGGGTCGCTCGTAAGCGATTCGATTTTCGTCAGTGCTTTAAGGACGAAACAAGTGTGAAAATGATCCGTAAAACCTCTCTTACCGTCGTTTGCGTAGTACCAGGAGCCGTCCGGGTTTTGAGCCTCAAGGACGAAATTCAGATTCCTTTCAGCCGTCCTTCGGTAGGAATCCTCCGAGAAGTCCAAGGCCGCGCTGGTGAGGAGGAAGGCACGGTAAGCATTCGCATTGACGACTCGCAACGAGTCTGCGGGGTCCGGAGTATACGAACAGGTCGAAGCCGTGGAGGAGGTCTCTAAATCTACGTAGTCCTGACACCCGTGTTGAGCGATGGATTGCATGATGCCAAGCCACCTGCCGTCGCCGTCGAACTGATAGGCCTGCCTGAAGGCCTCGTAAACATAGGGCACGGTGGTGATGAGCGGCGTGCCTTCTTTGATCGTTCCCCGCAAAGTTACCCAGTCATAGGGATATCCCCAGCAGTAGCGGTCGTAGCCCGGACATCGAGTCTGCTCCAGCACCTCCAGGAAATGCAATGCCCGCTTGTAGTATGGCTCTTCATCAAAAGCCTGCGCGAGAAACAAGAAACCCATCGCGTAATGCGCATCCGCTATAGGAAATCGCTGCGGCTTCCAAAAAAGCCGGCGGGCCGAAGGAACAAAAGCCTCGCAGAACACCATGGGGGAAACTGCTAAGGTTCCCAGCAGCGGCTTCCTGTAGTACAGAGCTTTAGCATATCGCCCAAAACGGCCGGCGTAAAGGCCCTGCCAATCGTAGGAAAGCTCGCCGTATTGATCGAGCCAGTCGACAAACCGGAGAATCCCCCGCCAGGTTTTGTCAATGGGCACGGGCCCTGCTTCGGGCCAGGCGAAGCTCGGCGTGAATATGGGGAGTGTCATCTCGAATCCAGAAAAAGTCGGTGTACCAGTTCCACAGTCAACAGCCTGTGAATCTCGGTAGTGTAGTTACGGTTTCCTCTGAGGTGTCCGTCAACAAGATTTTGTAACACCTTCGGCACAAGGTAGGGGCGTGCCAACGAGCGGGGGTCGAGCAGCATCTCGCGCACATATGGGGCGAGTTGGTCGCGATACCAGACGCGGAAGTGAAACACCTTGTGGCGTCCCAGCCAGAGACGCTCTAAATGAAGTGGTGCGAACAAGTGGTCAAGTTGCGCAATCCACTGAGGCATCCCCATGTCATAGGCATATTCAGCCTTGAACGAAAACTCCAGGAGGCCGCGACTGAAGAAGTTGCCGATGCCAAAGCTGCGATCGGTGCGCAGCCTGGCGAGAGCGGTGCTCCCCTCCTGGACGAGCCGCACCCTTACGGCCTCGCTGATTGCGAGGGGCCCGGGGGCGCAGTATGCCGTCTTTACAAGATCATTGTCAAGATACGGCGAGCGAACGGCTACCTGGGTCTGCTCCAGACCCAGCACGCCAAAATGGTGCCACGGCGATTGGCGGAAAGCGACAAAGGTGACCGGATGGGCTCGACACGCCGTGGCGTAGGTTTCCTTGGCAGTACGGATCTGCGGCAGAAGATCGGAGCTGATTAGCCCCGTAGCGGGTTCCTCAGCCTTGAACATCACCGCGCGCAAAAGGATCTCGCTGCCGTAGGTTCCAACGATTCGTATCGGAGCGATCTCCCGAACTCTCTCGTTTACGAAAAGATCGGGTGAGCGGCTGAGGTCTACACAGCCATCAGTGAGGTAGGTTGTGCGTTCCGCATAATGGGGAAACCGTGAGAGGAACTCCTCGCCAGTGGTGATAGTTTGGTGCGGTTGACCGCAAATCCTTGCCACCTTACGCGCCAGGCGCACGTCCTGGTTGTCCCGGTACATACTGCCGAAGGTGTAGCAAGGCAGCGTGCCGGGCGGCGCCTTCCGCCAAGCCATGATGATGCGGGTGTCCAGGCCGCCGGTGAGCGAGACGCCGACGCGTTCAGGCCCGTTAAAATAGCGCGGCAGGCTGTCTACGAAGGAGTCTCTTACACGGGCATAGTATTCTTCCGGCTGGAGTGGTTCTTGCTCCTCCCATTCGCGCGGTTCGAAGTAGGAGCCTTTATTCTCGATCCTGCCGTTACGGAAAAGCCAGGCCGAGCCGGGTGGCAAAAGATAGACGCCAGGAAAGATAGTCCGATTGTCGAGCACGCACCCGCAAACGAAGAATTCTCCTAACCCGCGTGGCTCGATGGTTCGTAATTGCGGACATACCTTTAGAATTGCCTTGGCTTCTGCGGCGAAGTAAAAAGCCTCCTTGGCTTCATGGTAGTAGAGGCGTTGCAAACCGTACCGGTCGTTAAAAAGCAGCGCCGTTCCACGCCTGCCGTCGGCCGCAAGACCGTGAAACCGGCCGTTCAGTCCCTTGGGAAAGTCTTGCTCCTCTTCGTACCGGTGCACCAGATATGAGGACCCTTCCGGCGCGAATGCATGCCCGCGTTCACGAAGTGCCGTAAGAATGCCTGGATGGGGAATCTCCTCACCCGAAAAAACCAGAGTCCTGTCTCCGGCCTCGTTGTGGAGCGGCATGCCATCGGCAAATGACCCCTGGCGCGTCACCCAGCCAACGTATACACCCTGCGTACTGTCAACCCAAGTTCCGCTGCTGTAAAAGGGTTCGTGGCAGAGAGATCTGAGCATTTCGTGCAGCTCGCACTCCGCCTTGGCCCTGGGAAGTTTGGTGATGAGGCCGACGATTCCAGGCAATTCTAGGTCCCTACTCCGTTTCCGTATTCAGAGGAAGCTTGTGTTCGTACCAAGCGCTACGCAGCTTGCGGAGCCTTGCTGCAACCGATTCCGGCACTCGCTCAGACAACCGGTGATGCAAGCCGAAGTGCAACGCGAGTTCACCTAGCCGGGTCAAGGGGACGTAGTAGCGGGGCAGATCCATTCGCGTGAACCCGTTGATTTCTTTGAAGTGGCTGAGGCTGTCCCCTTGTTTCTTACCATAGGTGAAATTCTCGTAGACGAGATACGAAATGCCTCGCTCAGCACAGGAGCGAACGGCTCGAGCGATCAGCGCATTGGTGGGAGCCTTGTCCTTGTGCTTGGCCATCGAGAGGATGTGTATCATGCAGGCGTGGTTTCGAGTTTCGTCGGTGACCAACTTCGCGAAACCAATCATGCTGTCACCGAGGAAAGCTCCGATCCAAATCGCGCGGTCGAGAAATGTCCCCGCATACCCTCGCGCCGTCTCGAGGGTCATCCCGTAATGGGGAAAACGCCTGCCCTGACGCACTGGGCACTCGTTGTAGATTTGACATATTCCCCGAAGGAGGGCTTCATCGAACGCTATCTCTCGAAGCACCACCCCCTTCTTCTCGGCCTGGCGCGCTCGATTGCGCGGATAGGAGCGGATTTGTTGTGTCCACCAGTGATCGAAGGTAGACACGGGAAGGACTGCCAGATTGTCCCACTCCATCGGGTAAGGGTAATTCGGCGAGGTGTCCGGCGGCTTCTGGAGAAACGTAAAGACATCAACCCGGGTCGCAGACTTGCGCAAGCCGTCGAGCATTGCCTCGGGATCTCCAGGGAGCTCGTGTTTTTCTCCTTCCAGGCGGGCAATCCGAATCAGGCGTCCCTGGACCGTTATTTCTTTCCCACAAACATTCATGGTTTATATCCCTAACCGCATCCACTCTTAACCTTCAAGATAGAACGATCGAGCTCTGGTGTTGACCCTCAGTGAACGAATTCGCTAGAGTCATTGTGCAAAGAAGCAAAAGCTTTCTTTAGGATTGCGGTTGTGCTAATACCGTCGATGACGGGAATTAGGGTTACCTTCCCTCCCCAGGTTTTCATATCACTCGCCCCCACGACCTTTTCTTCCGTATAGTCTCCACCTTTGACAAGAACGTTTGGCCGGATTGCCCGGATCAGATTTAACGGCGTCTCTTCGTCGAAGAGCACCACAGCGTCGACGTACGGCAAGGCCGCCACCAATTTGGCGCGCGCGTCCTCGGTAATCACAGGGCGATTGACTCCCTTGAGTGCGCGCACCGAGCGATCGGTGTTGAGGGCCACCACGAGGTAGTCTCCTTCGCGCTTCGCTTGTTCCAGGATGGCCAGGTGTCCGACGTGAAGCAGGTCAAAGCAGCCGTTCGTGAACACGATGCGCTGGCCTGCCAGGCGCCAATGCGCCACACGCTTCAAAAGCGCTTCCTTAGAGCAGATTTTCTCGCCCTGACTTGTTTCACCGTTCGACGCCAGACTGGCCAGCAGTTCGTCCTGGGAGATCGGGACCGTTCCCAACTTTCGGATGACGATGCCGGCTGCCATGTTCGCCAGCCGAACGGCATCGTGCAGGTCGACGCCGCTTGCCACGGCGGCACTCATCGTTGCGATCACCGTATCTCCCGCGCCGGAGACATCGAATACCTCGCGGGCCAAGGCCGGAAATCGATTGATCCCATCTCTGTCAAGCAGTGTTATCCCTAATTCGCCCAAAGTGACCGCCAGCCGGCTAATCCCAAGTTTGGATCGCAGCTCCTCGCCCTTCCGAATGAGCAATTCCAGGTCGCCCGGCTCGGTGGAGGTCACGGCGGCAAGTTCAATTCTATTGGGCAAAATCACGTCGCAGCCGGCATATTTCTCGTAGTGCAGGCCTTTCGGATCGACGAACGTAGGTATCGACAGTTCGTGCCCTCGACGGATGATTGCCTGACAGACTGAATCGCCGAGTAATCCTTTCCCGTAATCGGAAAGGACGATTGCCGAGCACTCCGAGACGCTCCTCTCGATTCCTGAAAGCAAGAGGCTCAGCAGCTCAAGGCTGTAATCGCCGGACTTTTCCACGTCCAGACGCAGCATCTGCTGCTGCCCGCCCAGAATGCGCGTCTTGCAGGTTGTCAGGCGGTCCGCAGTCGAAAGGACGGCGGCCGTATCTACACCTGCGGATCGTAAAAGTTCAAGAAGTTGGCACCCATCGTCGTCCGTTCCTACCACGCCTGCCAGCGCGACCTTACAACCGAGCGCACTCAGGTTCGACGCCACATTACCCGCTCCACCCGCAACGCAGCTTTTGTGGTCGACGCGGACGACTGGGACTGGCGCTTCAGGAGAGATCCTTTCGACCGCGCCCCAGAGATATCGGTCCAACATCAGATCACCGACGACCAGCACGCGGTGACCGTGAAATCCCCTCTCAACCGTTTCTAAAACGCGATGGAAATTCTTAAACATGCTCACTCCGAGTTCGACGCAACGGCCAAAACTTTCGTCTCCTCGAGTTCGGAAACGAACTTCGAGATCGTACTGACAACATGGTCTTGCTGTTCAGCAGACAGTTGCGGAAACATGGGCAAGGACAGGATTTCGGATGCTGCCTTCTCGGCCACGGGGAAGTGTCCCGACTTATAGCCGTGAGACTCGTACGCTTTCTGGAGATGCAGCGGTACGGGATAGTGAATTGCCGTGCCGATGCCCGCCTCAGCCATCGTTTTCATTAATTCTTGCCGCCTGGGCACTCGGATCACATAGAGGTGGTATACCGGCTTAGCCCATTCCGGTTCGTAGGGCGGAAGACCGGGGCGGTTTGCCGCTCGAAACAACTCCCGATAACGGGCTGCGGCTTTGCCCCGACTCTCATTCCATTCAGGAAGGTGCTTAAGTTTTACCTGTAGCATCCCGGCTTGAATTGCGTCCAGCCGGCCATTGTAGCCCTCGATGTCATGATAGTACTTCCGAGACTGTCCGTGATCGCGGAGCATCCGCACCTTGCGGGCGATTTCATCGTCGTCTGTCGTCACCGCCCCGCCCTCACCGCAGGCTCCCAGGTTCTTGCCGGGATAAAAGCTGAACGCTGCAACTTTGCCTATCGCCCCCGCCTTTTTCCAGGCCTTTTCTTTGCGCGAATAGTATTCCGCCCCGTGCGCCTGGCAGGCGTCTTCCACCACCAGCAAGCCGAAGCGATCCGCGATCTCCGCGATGCGGTCCATATCCGCCGGTTGACCGTAAAGGTGCACGGGCACGACCGCCGTGACCGGTTTCCCAAGCCTGCGGTTGTAAACCCGGCCCGTCGCTCCGTCCACGCGGCACTCGACCTGAAGGTACTTGAGGAGTTGTTCAGGGTCCATGTTGTACGTGCGCTCATCGACGTCGACGAAGTCGGGCGTGGCTCCAGCCTGAGTAATGGCCTCGGTAGTGGCGATAAAGGTGTTCGGAACGGTCACCACAACGTCGCCCGGCTTGACGCCTGCGGCGATGACTGCGAACCGGACGGCGTCCGTGCCGCTCCCCACCCCAACGCAATGTCGAGTGCCGCAGAAGCGGCTGAATTCCTGCTCAAAACCGGCCACCATGGGGCCGCCGATGAAGCCGGCCGTCCCCAGGGCCTGCTCGACGACTTTGAGCAACTCGTCCTTCAACTGCTGATGTGGGGTAACAAGATCCAGAAAAGGGATATGAGGGCTATTCACCGATTGAGACCTCCATGACCGTCGGCTCGAGAGTCCGCAGCACTTTGGCCGGCGCCCCCGCCACAATGGTGTTAGCGGGTACATCTTTTGTAACTACGCTTCCCGCTCCTACGATGGCGTTCTCTCCGATAGTCACTTTCGAAAGGACCGTGGCTCCCGACCCGATCGACGCACCTCTTTTAATCAGCGTGGCCTCGACTTTCCAGTCATGGTTCGTTTGTAATTCCCCGTCCGCTGTGGTGGCGCGTGGGTAGGTATCGTTGATAAATGTCACATTGTGTCCTACAAACACATTGTCTTCTATCGTCACACCTTCGCAGATAAAGGTGTGGCTCGAGATTTTACATCGTTTCCCAATGGTGGCGCCCTTCTGGACTTCCACAAAGGCCCCGATTTTTGTCTCGTCTCCGATTTCACAGCCGTAGAGATTGATGAATTCCGAGAGCTTGACGTTCTTGCCCAGCTTCACGTCCGGCGCAATGCAAAGGTGATCGCTCATACCAGAACAGTCTCTCCTCTCAGCTTAAGTGATTGTCCGGCGGCTTCCAACATCTTGACGACGCGCAACCCAGCTATGCCGTCGTTGAAGGGCGTTTCGTCTTTTTCAATGCATTCCAGGAAGTATCCCAACTCAGCTTTCAGCGCTTCGGTCTGCTCGATCTTGGGGACCCACATGTCTCCCGTGCGGTAGCTGACCAGTAATTCGTAGAGGCCTTCGCCATTCGCGATCTGCACTCCGCGATCGTAGACCTTGAGTTTTTCGTCGGCTTCCAGGTCATTCCACACCAGCATCTTCTTCTCGCCGCCGATCAGCGTCGTCCTGACCTTCACCGGGGATAGCCAGTTCACGTTAATGTGGGCAATCGTTCGGTGCGGGAAGTAAATCGTTAAGAAAGCCACGTCGGCGTGCCCATTCAAGTGTGTCTCGCCGGTGGCCACAATCGCTTCGGGTTCCTGGCGGATGAGATAGTCCATGATGGACAGGTCATGAGGAGCAAGGTCCCAAATGACATCGATGTCGTGTTGGAAAAGGCCCAGGTTGACCCTCGTGGAATCGTAGTAATAGAGATCCCCCAGCTCATCCTGGTCGATGAGTTGACGAATCTTTTTTACCGCGCCCGTAAAGAGGAACGTGTGGTCGACCATGATTTTGAGGTTGCGCTTTTGCGCCAACTCGATCAGTTCCTCTGCCTGGGCCGAGGTGGCAGTGAACGGTTTTTCGACGAACACGTGCTTCCCGTTTTCCAGGGCCGCCTTGGCGAGTTCGAAATGTGTCCACACAGGAGTGATGATGGCCACTGCATCAACATCGGGTGAACGCAAGATTTCGTTTGCGTCGGAGATGACGTCGTGACAAGGGTAGGCACGCTGGGCTCGTTTTTGTGCCGCTTGACTGCGATCGCAAATGGCGACCACCGTGGCCGAATCCAGGCCCTGAAGATTTCTGACGACGTTTGGACCCCAGTAACCGTATCCGAGAACGCCCACACGAATCATGTTTTCCTCCCTAGTCTATGGTTGTAAGTGGTTTCACGCAGGTGAGCTGGACGGGGCGAAGTACGTTGGTATCAGTAGGCGCCGTCTCCCCGAAACACGGCTGTGGGGGTTCGCAAGAGGATCTTGATGTCCAGCCAAGGAGACCATGTCCTCGCGTACTTGAGATCCAGGCGAACCATATCGTCGAATCTTGTCCTGCTTCGGCCTTCGACTTGCCATAACCCTGTTAATCCCGGTTTTACCTCGAGGAAGCGACGCAGGTGCCAGAGTTCATAGGTTTCGATTTCGTAGGGAATGGGGGGCCGCGGTCCAACCAGGGACATCTCGCCCGTAAGCACATTCAGGAATTGAGGCAACTCGTCCAAGCTGGTTCTCCGCAGGAACCGCCCGACGGGAGTCACGCGTGGGTCGTCTTGAATCTTGAAAATGCCCGGGCGAGCAGCCGGATGCCCCGAGTCATGCTTCCCCGAAATGAACTGCTTGACGTAATTCTGGTGGATCTTGGGATCGCTTTGGTGGTACATCGATCTGAACTTCAGGAAAGTGAACCGATTCCCGTACTGCCCCAGCCTTTTTTGTTTGAAAAGGATAGGTCCCTTCGAGGTCAGCTTGATTGCGACCGCAATAATGATCAGCACGGGAGAAAGGAGAACCAGAGCGAGAGCGCTCCCGACGATATCGAGGCTCCTTTTGACCGCTTGCGAGGACTTTTGAGAGAGGCCCTCGGGAGATAAGTCCGGATAGAGGCTTTTGTCTGCCGGACTGCCCCCGTTCTCCAGGTTCAAGTCATCCGGAAACACATGGAAAGAAAGGTGGATCGCATTCATCTGTTCCACGCTGAGCTTCCTACGTAGGGAGGCACCGAGCCTTGAGTCCAGGGTGCCGAGAATAGAGTTCGTCCCACCTGACCCGATTTCCGTACAGATGACGCCTATTTGTCCGTAGTTCTTATACCAGCCCAGCAAATCTGTCTCTCGGGTTGCAAGCACAAGCGCCTTGGTAATGGAAGCAAGAACTGCATCTCGTCGTTCACCCTGGAGAACCTCGCCGAGATGCAGCAAGATAAGCACAAAACGCTGGCCGGAGCGAGCGCTCCTCTTCCTTTCTAAGGAAAGTACTCTCCTGAACATGTCCTCGGGCACAAGCGTCGAAGAGTCGACTTTTGCGTTGCCTACGTGCCCACGCGTGAACTCCCGGCCTGGCCCGCGGTCTTCCCGTGCTTCCCGGGGTTTTGCTCGAGCAAGAATTGCCCTGATCATTGCATTTGTCCTGATCGCTGATTTGACGAAATCTTGAGACGTGGAACGGAAACTCAAATCCAATTGTGGGATTATCGCCCTAAGCCAAAGCTCTTGAGCTGGTAGTCGAATCCAACGGCAAACTGGTTGCGGTCGAAATTCGCGGTAACGGGCAGAACACCGTTGCTCAACTGATGCATCGTTTCGTAAGAAATATGGAGCTCAGAACCGTGCGTCAATAGGGGGCGGCTGATAATGACCCCCCCGATCAGGCCATCAATTCTTCCATTGACGAACTGAAAGAGCGAAGTGTCCTCTCGGGCGGCGTCGGCGTGTAAGCGAGCCTGCCAGAGTCCAACCAGCCTGCGGCGAGCGCCACAAAACACGCGCGTGTCCACAACCGATGAATACAATCCGCCGCCGTCGGTCACGGACCGGATCGCCGAAAGGTCGAAAGCGGTGCTTCGAACCTCCTTGGTGATACTTCCTCCTCCGGAAGGTTGAAAGTGCCCTGAGAGGGCCGCTGTCGCTAAGGTCGCGCCAACGCTGCGGACGTACTCTGGACCGCCAAACAACGAGATCTTGACCGTGGGGGATAGCACAGACGCGAAGGAGAGGTAGGCGCTCTCAATTTGGACACGCAGGTGGCTACCCAGAATCTGGCCTCCCTGGAAGGATGTGTCTTGATGGAGCGCGAGAAGGCCTATGCTTGTGTGGGCACTTACGTGGTGTTGAAGCGTCAGGCCGCCACTGAACCCCTTGGCGTTATACAAGGGCAGATTCGGGAATTGCCTTTGTGCCCCATAGGTGGACTGGTTGTAACCTCCGGTCAGGGTGACCGAGGTACGACTGCTCTTCACAAACGTCAGGTACACTCCACCCATGTCGAAAAGAGTCCGGACCGAGTACGGATTGATAATTCCATTTGAGCCGAATGGGGGGGGAGGTCCTGACAAAATCGGCTGCTCGGCGAGAGTCGGATAAAGCCCGTTTTGATAGTAGAAACCATCCTGCACGGCCAGAACGAAGCGGGAACTTAAACGGTAGGTCAGGCTCAGATTCAGCCCATGGTTAAGTCTGTCATACCCGGTAACCTGTCGATAAAGTAAGAAAAACGGAGTGTAGTCAAAACTGAGCGTCAAGCGATCACTCCGATGCTGGATGCCAAGGCTCCCATCGAAAGAAAGCGCTTCGTCTGAGAGGCGTTTAGCGTTTGATCCGAGGACGTTGTCGTCGTAAAAACTCGAAACGCCCACGTGGAGGGACACCTGATTGGCTGGCACACTCTCTCGCGCGAACTCAAGCGGAACCTGATAACCGCTGCCATAGACCGCCGCGGACGCTCCAGCTGGGGATGCAGCCTGTGCTGCGAGCGCGGCGGGCAGCAAAACGATGATCGCCAACGAAGACGGCAAGGCACAGAGAGACGCTGCCCAAAAATCATTGCAGCCCTTGCCGGCTTCAGATTCCACCATCCGTTCGAGCCTTTTCTTCACCATTTTGGTTTGCCAGGACCGCCGATTTCAGAATCGAGATCAGTCACCCAGGCGGCCAAGTCTTACAAGAGAATTGTTTTTTCGCTACAAGCTGGTTCAATGCGGGAAATTACTTGGCATGCTGCTTGAGATCCAGACCCGTGCCGGCCTTGGACGCGGCCGGTTTCGAACGGGCGTCCGATCTTGAACGCGCGTCCGATTTCGTGTACCCATAGTACTGCGAGTAAACTTTATTAAGTCCTTCGACGCCATTGAGGATGATCCCAATGATGCGTTCGCGGCCCAGGTTTCGTGCGGATTCCTCGATGGCGTCGCGCGGTGTTTGCCCCGCCCGAGCTACCAGCAAAGTGGCGTCGGCGTGCGCATTGAGCGTTAGAACGTCTGCCACAGGGGTCGTGGGAGGTGCATCAATCAGAACCCAGCCGAAGGAACTTGCAGCGAGGCTCTTGACCAGTTGCGAGGTGAAGGTTGACTGCAAAATGTTGGCGTCGTTGTCCATTCGCTGTCCGGCTGGCAACAAGTAGAATCCCAGGGGGTTGATTCGCCGAATTGCCAGCATCGGGTCCTCGCCACGCCGGGAACACTCGCTCAGTCCCGCCCACGGTTTCAATCCCAGCCTCTTGAGCACTGTGGGTCTATACACATCGGCTTCCAGCAGGAGCACGGGGACTTTTCCGTTCTCAGACAAAGCCGTGGCTAAGTTCAACGCAACCGTGGTTTTACCATCGCCCGGCATCGGGCTGGTAATGAGAATGCTTTTCAGTCCCCGCGAAGCCTGAAGGCTCTTCAGCCTGATCTGCGCCAAGCGGAACCGATCCGCTCCGGCGCTCGCCGGGTTGTGGTAGGCAACCACGTGGCTCTCTGGAGAGATGGTGCATTCTTCCGTTCCCACGGGAAGACAAAAATCAACCCCCTCCCATTCCGGCAGTGGGTCTTCCGAAGCCAGTGAGCCCAGGCTCGTATTCATTTCGGCTTGCTGCTTGAGAACTCTGTTGGGCATGTTCGTTTTCAACTCCCGTTACCGTTCCTGCTATGAACTTATGGAAAGAGGTCGCACGTGCGTCTCTAACTCCGCCAATAAACGTAGAATTCAGTCGCCCCTAAGAGTACGCACATCAGAATCCCACACATCCACTCGAGCGCCACCAGACGGGCTCGCTTTCGCTCTTCACCCTGGCTCAGCAACAGCGGGACTCCCAGTATCAAGGGGAAAGCAAAAGCCTGTCTCAGGTCCTGTTCGCTACGCAGCGAGTGGTCTCGGGCCTCTACGAAGAACGCCAATCCCAACCCGATCCCGAGTCCGGCGGCCATGCCTGCCAGACTGACCTTAATGCGAGCCGGACTGGCCGGTTTCGTGGGCAGGCTGGGCTGGTCAATGATCCGGAAGCGCTCACCCTGCTGGCGCTTGATCAGGCTTGTTGCCAGTTCGGAGTCATTCTCCTTGGCCAACAGGTCGTCATAGTTCTTCTTCGACTGTTCGTAGTTGCGTTCCAAATCCGCGAGTTGTTGCTGACGGACCGGAGTCAGGTTGAGCTGGCCCTGCAGGCGTTCGATCCGGGATTGAATGTCCTTTTGGTCCGCCACATCGTTGTCGATTTCGATCTGGTTTGACTTCAGTTGGCTTTTGAGCTGCGCCACGGCCGAGTCCCTTACCGTTGGCTTGGCCTGGTCGGAAGCGTCCTTGGCGCTATCGTCTTTGGCAGACACCGAAACCTTGTTTGCGGCCGCCTCCAAGGCCAGAGTCTCCTTGATTTGCTGGTCGATCTTCACCACGTCGGGGTACTTACTAGTGTACCGCGCCAGGAGGTCAGCCCTCTCATTCTGCAGCCTGGTCAATTCGGCCCGCATCGTATCGACGGGGTTGACAGTCGTCGAGCTGCTTACAGGAAGGCCCGAACTGGCAATCTCCTCGTACTGCGAGACAAGGGACTGCAAATAAGCTTGCTGCGCGCGCGCCCGCTCCAGGGCAGACATCGAACTCTGGAGTTGGCCGTGCAATGCGCTCAGGGCGGAGAGATTCGCCTCTTGCTGCTCCGGCAGTTCGCCGAGATTCTTCATCTTGAAGTCTCGGACACGGGATTCTTGTTCCTTTAAGTCTGCCGCGGCTTCCGCCAACTTGTCGGCCAGGAATTTCGTAGTGTCGGTCGACTGCGCTTCGCGCGACTCATTGTTCTCTTGGATAAAAAGGGTGGTAAGCCGTTCTGTCACTGCCTGCGTCGAGCGGGGGTCGTTGCCGGTGAACGAAATGTCGAACGCATTCAGGCCTTTAGGATCGGTGCCCTTTTCGGTCGGGGTAATGGTGATGTTGCTCCGCATCAACTCCACCCTTTGCTCGGGCGAGAGATTACTTCGCTCCTTCGAGTAGAGACCAAGTCCCTCGATGATTTGAAGCAGTTGAGTGCGCGAGAGAATGGCATCCGTCATGATCAGGAGCACTTCCCGGAAATCGGAGGTCGTATTGGCGGGGACATACCTCTCGGGGACCTGCTGGCCTTCGACCAAGATCGTCGCCTCCGACACGTAGTGCTTGGGGAGCAGGAAGGTCGCCAGAGCGGCAGCGAAAGCTATAACCGTGGTCGGTACAATTATCCACCAGCGCCGTCTGGTCAGTACTGCTGACGCACGCCCCAGGATGACTTCCAGGCTTTCATCTTGTTGAGCCAATGCCTTCTACCTCCATGAACTGATGGCGGACAACTCCGCCTCAGGGAACCACGATGGTGTCGCCATTCTGGAGTTCTAGATTCTGATCGGTATTCTTCCCTTTGATGACCTTATTGTAGTCAAAGTAAAGAGTTTGCGTCTGGCCACCCTCGCGCCGCCTTATGATCTTGATCTTGTTGGATTTGGCGAAGTCCAGAAGGCCTCCGGCAATGGCGATGGCTTCGAGCACAGTCGTGGGCTTTCCCAACTCGTACGAGCCGGGCTTTGTAACTTTGCCGACAACGATGTAGGCCTGGCTCTTGACTTCTTGCACCATCACGGTGACTTGAGGGCTGGAAATGTATTCTGCAAGTCGCTGGGTTATCAAGCGTTGCACGGCGGCGGCGGTCAACCCGGTAACCTCTAACTCCCCTACCAGAGGAAGTGATATTTTGCCGTCTGGGCGAACCGTAACAACCCGTGTGAGCTCAGTATCTTTCCAGACATTGATCGCCAACACATCGGATGGTCCGATACGGTAGTCATCAACTACTCGCTTGGCATTTGGGGTATTCTGTTGACCGGCTGCTTCCTTCCCCGCCTGGGTCTGCCCGGTGGCCATCGTGGCATCGGAATCCCAGGCTGGCCGGGCGGAAACCGCTCCCCAGCCCTGGCCGACATAAAACACCAGTCCCGCCCCTAATAGAAACCACCCGTACCGCCATCTAATTTGCTCAATGCTCATCTTAAATGCGCCGCTTTCTTCAGGATACGCTTAACAAACAAAAACCACAACGCGGGCAAAACTGGTTAGCGCCTGTGCGCCCGCGACTCAGAAAGACTGTATCTCGCCAATGTCGAGGTAGACTATGCATTATTATCCGGTGACCAATGCGTAGGAGGGGTAGGACGCGACATTTCGACCTGGCAGGCTCTCTCCAGCACTCGCCACTCGATTGGGTTCCCCGGAGTTCAGGCGCTCCACCAAGCTGCCGTCCACTTCAACAGAGGCGGACTTAGAGAGCATTTCCACCGAGAGGACCAGTCGATACCCCCGGGTCTTGCGAACTAAGATTCCCTCGATACCTTCAAGGGGTCCTGACTTGACCCGGACACGATCCCCGCAGTTGAGAAAGGGATGCGGCTCGATTGCGTACGCGCCTTCGACCAGCCTGCGGACCGCTTCGATCTCTTCCCGTGGAATATTCGCCGCACGTCCGCCCCAGCATACCAGGGAGTGGATGCCAGGGGTGGTTACAAGCGTTAGCATCCGGTCCAGCCCGCCGTGAAGGAAGACGTAGTTCGGGAAAAGCGGAAGCAGGAGTTCTTTTTCGCGGTCCTTCCAGCGATGCACGGCTCGATATTGTGGAAGGAACACCTCGAATCCTTTGCCTGAAAGGGCTTGCGCGACGACCTTCTCGTGCTGGTGCCGAATGTAAAGTGCATGCCACCAGGAAACGCCGGGCTGCGTCGTGACCTCGTTGCTTGCCGAATGGTTGTTCATCCGATGCTGCCTTCTGTGCTGGCTAGGAGATCCGCGCGGGCAACGGCCCCCTTCTCTCCCGTTGCTGAGACCCGCGACGGCCGGGTGTTACTGCGGGCGCCGCCGGGGTTTTGACACGCTGTCCGTACTCTTTTCCAATCCCACCGGGCCTTCCCTTAACATGATCCGGCGGACAATTCGATAATCCCGAATCGAAATGGCCAGAGCGACGGGAGATTCCGGCGCATTTCTTTGCTCCATGCGGACTACGGCGCCCTTACAGCGAATCTCCGACACGTGATTCAGTTTGCTTTCGACCTCGAGTTGTAACCTCAACTCGAGCGATGTCTCAGGAACCAAGGGATGCGTTGAAAGCAGCAATACCCCAGTGTAGCTGATATTCTCCGTCGTTCCTTCCAACCATGTGGGACTCTGCGGTTGGCGAAAGTACACAGGCAGATGAAGTGCGAAACGCCTTGCGCGATCGGCGTTTTGATGGAGTGTTTTAGTGCTCATGGTAATCGCAGGAATGGGAACGAAGTGCGATGAAGTTTGCGCCTTCCAGCGCACAGCGGTTACTCTCCCCGGTGGGGAGTCTCGGAATTGGATCGGTCGTCGCATCCGGGGTCGCCGAGTAGGCCGGAAGTGGAAATCATTTGGGATAGCATTCGGCAGGTCGGAACCTTGGTTGCCGTCGGACAGTTGAAACAGCCGGTTGGGTGGGAAAATTTGATAGTATAAAGCTCCGCCCTGTGACTTACAGGCTCTTTTTCCTGTAAGCCATACCACACTGGTTCAAAGAGGAAAATCCGGCGTCGCCCGAGCTCCCGTCGCTACTGATTCTGGATGACGGACCTACCGTCCCCAACCTCTAGTCGAACTCCCGTTGCGTAAAAACAACCTGCCTACCAACGGATTCGGGCGCAAAAACCGCAAAAACCTGCATCAACGATGGTCGTTATCTTCCAACCGTCGGCCATTCTTAGACCGAACAAGCCGATAATGAGAAATCTGGATCGCCATCAAGTGGCCGCCCTCTTCGATTCCGCGGCGTTCCGAGCGCGTGACCATGCCTCGACAGATCACCTCAGCAGCTCGCTCTACGCCGACCCGCCGTGGAAGAAGCAAAGTCAATTCGATGCGCGTCCTCGGCGCAGCCCAATCCTCGCCATGGAACAGCATGCCCGACCGGCTGATGTTACTGGTCGTGCCCTCGTGCCAGCCGCCCTCGCTGTCAGTACGGTAACGCAGCGGGATTTGTAATCCGAAGCGCTGAGCACGTGTTTTATCAATCAGGGTAATGCCACCGATTGCGTCGGACATCGTTCGTGCGATTCCTCGATGATCTCTTGCGATCTCACCAGGGACCCCTTACGGTCTCTTGGTGCTTTCCCAACTCTTGCTGATCTATGATTAGAGTGTACGCTACCCTGAAAACTTGACAATAGCCCTATGGTATCATTGAAATAGCACCATGGGTAGCTATCGTAATAGCACCCTCTAGTGCTATTCCCTAGCCTGGTAAGATGTGAGCTTAGTTGCCGGCGACCAGACCATGATCGACGGCATAAAGGACGAGTTCCAACCGGTTGGAAACACCCAGCTTATCAAATATGTTCGTCAGGTGATGTTTGGCCGTGTTTTCGCTGATTCCAAGTTCTCGCGCCAGATCCTTGTTTGTATAGCCTGCAACAATCAGGGCTATGACTTCCATCTCCCGTGAGCTCAGACCAAAGTTTCGCGGGGCGCCTGAAACGGCGTGAGACGGTTTCATGCGGCGAAGCGCCTGGATAAGGTCCGAAACGCCCTCCTGCCCGACCCAGTACTGCCCGTCGTTGACGCAACGAATGCTCTTGAGAAGAAGTTGCAGCGCCGAATGCTTCAGTACAATGCCGCGCACGCCTGATTGCAGCGCCTCGACAACCTGCTCCCTTTCGATCGCTGCGGTCAACATAATGGTGCGCGTTGGGAGTTCCAGCTTGCCCAGTTCCGCAAGCACTTCCAGGCCACTCAGCTTGGGCAACGAGAGATCCAGCAGGAGCACATGCGGTTTGAGCTGCCGAACCACCTTTAGCGTTTCTTCGCCGTCTACGGCTTCGCCAACGATGCGTATCCCCGGCTCAGCCTCCAGCAGCTTCCGCAGCCCCTCCCGAAATAATGCGTGGTCATCCGAAATGACGATGTCAATTGTAGGTGCAGACTCTTCCATGGGCAGCCGATGGTACACGAGCCACGTTACTTCCCTTAGCCCAACCAAACAGACTCAAAGCCTTATTCCGCAGGTTGTTATAGATTCGGCATCTGGATCAGCGTATCTCTGCCGGAGGCATAGATTAACCTGCGCACGCCTGCTCACATGCACACGCCACTCTACCGAATCGGGATACTCTTTTTAGGACCCCTTCAGCCTACCTGAGAGTCCACGGAATGTCAAGTAAACACAATGAGTTCCTGTGATTCAGACAGTGGGGGGAGGGCGCGAGGCTGGCGGGAGGCAGGAGAGGCGAGACGAGGGAAATTGGGCGCTGGAGTGGGGGTGTGTTGAGACGGGTGGCGGCTGTGTCGTAGGG